>NZ_AJTQ01000307.1 GCF_000262345.1 Streptomyces xiaopingdaonensis
CTCCGCGCGCTACGTGCGCGTCACGCCCATGAAGGCCCGCCGGGTGGTGGACCTTGTCCGTGGCATGGACGCCACGGAGGCTCAGGCGGTCCTGCGTTTCGCCCCGCAGGCCGCGAGCGTGCCGGTCGGCAAGGTGCTCGACAGCGCCATCGCCAACGCCGCGCACAACTACGACCACACGGACGCCGACACGCTCTTCATCTCGGAGGCGTACGTCGACGAGGGCCCGACCCTGAAGCGGTTCCGGCCGCGCGCGCAGGGCCGCGCGTACCGAGTCCGGAAGCGGACGAGCCACATCACCGTGGTCGTGAGCAGCAAGGAAGGAACCCGGTAATGGGCCAGAAGGTAAACCCGCACGGGTTCCGGCTCGGCATCACCACGGACTTCAAGTCCCGGTGGTACGCCGACAAGCTGTACAAGGACTACGTCAAGGAAGACGTCGCGATCCGCCGCATGCTCACGCAGGGCATGGAGCGGGCCGGTATCTCCAAGGTGGAGATCGAGCGCACCCGTGACCGGGTTCGCGTCGACGTCCACACCGCCCGCCCCGGCATCGTCATCGGCCGCCGCGGCGCCGAGGCCGACCGCCTGCGCGGGAACCTGGAGAAGCTCACCGGCAAGCAGATCCAGTTCAACATCCTCGAGGTCAAGAACCCTGAGACCGACGCCCAGCTGGTGGCCCAGGCCGTCGCCGAGCAGCTCTCGTCGCGTGTGTCGTTCCGTCGCGCGATGCGCAAGAGCATGCAGACGACGATGAAGGCCGGAGCCAAGGGCATCAAGATCCAGTGCGGTGGACGCCTGGGCGGGGCCGAGATGTCCCGTTCGGAGTTCTACCGCGAGGGCCGGGTGCCGCTGCACACGCTGCGCGCCAACGTGGACTACGGCTTCTTCGAGGCCCGTACCACCTTCGGCCGGATCGGTGTGAAGGTCTGGATCTACAAGGGCGACGTCAAGAACATCGCCGAGGTGCGCGCCGAGAACGCCGCGGCCCGCGCGGGCAACCGCCCGTCGCGCGGCGGTGGCAACGACCGTCCCCGTCGGGGCGGCGAGCGCGGTGGCCGCGGCCGCAAGCCGCAGAACCGCGAGGCGCAGGGCGCCGGCGCCACCGAGGCCCCGAAGGCCGAGGCCGCCAGCGCTCCCGCGGCTGAGGGCTCGTCCTCGACTAGCGGCGGAACGGAGGGCTGACCGTCATGCTGATCCCGCGCAGGGTCAAGCACCGCAAGCAGCACCACCCCAAGCGCAAGGGGATGGCCAAGGGCGGTACCGAGGTCGCGTTCGGCGAGTACGGCATCCAGGCCGTCACCGGCGCGTACGTCACCAACCGGCAGATCGAGGCCGCACGTATCTCGATGACCCGGCACATCAAGCGTGGCGGCAAGGTGTGGATCAACATCTTCCCCGACCGCCCGCTGACGAAGAAGCCCGCCGAGACCCGCATGGGTTCGGGCAAGGGCTCGCCGGAGTGGTGGATCGCGAACGTCAAGCCTGGTCGCGTGATGTTCGAACTGTCCTACCCGAACGAGAAGATTGCTCGTGAGGCGCTCACCCGCGCTGCTCACAAGCTTCCGATGAAGTGCCGCATCGTGCGGCGCGAGGCAGGTGACGCGTGATGGCGGCCGGAACCAAGGCGTCCGAGCTGCGCGAGCTGGGCAACGAGGAGCTTGTCACCAAGCTCCGCGAGGCCAAGGACGAGCTGTTCAAGCTCCGCTTCCAGGCGGCGACCGGGCAGCTCGAGAACCACGGTCGGCTGAAGGCCGTCCGCAAGGAGATCGCCCGGATCTACACCCTGATGCGTGAGCGCGAGCTGGGCATCGAGACGGTGGAGAGCGCCTGATGAGCGAGACGAATGTGACTGAGAAGAACAGCGGCACCGCCGCCGGCCGGGGTTTTCGCAAGACGGCCCAGGGCCTGGTCGTCAGCGACAAGATGGACAAGACCGTCGTCGTCGCTGTCGAGGACCGTGTGAAGCACTCGCTGTACGGCAAGGTCATCCGCCGTACGCAGAAGTACAAGGCGCACGACGAGCAGAACACCGCTGGTGTCGGGGACCGCGTTCTCCTCATGGAGACCAGGCCGCTCTCCGCGACCAAGCGCTGGCGCGTCGTCGAGATCCTCGAGAAGGCCAAGTAGCCAACCAGGGGCCTCCGCCAGGAGGTTCCGTTCATACAGCCTGGGGCTGACCCCAGGGCAGGTTCCGCCAGGCTCGGTGGGGTGCTCACCTCGGTGGCGCACCCCTCCGGGAACCGGCAGACGATCAGGAGATAGACGTGATCCAGCAGGAGTCTCGGCTGCGCGTCGCCGACAACACGGGTGCCAAGGAGATCCTCACCATCCGTGTTCTCGGTGGCTCGGGCCGGCGCTACGCGGGCATCGGTGACGTCGTCGTCGCTACCATCAAGGACGCGATCCCGGGTGGGAACGTGAAGAAGGGCGACATCGTCAAGGCGGTCATCGTGCGCACCGTGAAGGAGCGCCGCCGCCCCGACGGCTCGTACATCCGCTTCGACGAGAACGCGGCCGTCATCCTCAAGAACGACGGCGACCCGCGTGGCACCCGCATCTTCGGCCCCGTCGGCCGAGAGCTGCGCGAGAAGAAGTTCATGAAGATCATCTCGCTCGCCCCTGAGGTGCTGTGACCATGAAGATCAAGAAGGGCGACCTGGTTCAGGTCATCACCGGCAAGGACAAGGGCAAGCAGGGCAAGGTCATCGTGGCCTACCCGCGCGAGGACCGCGTCATCGTCGAGGGTGTCAACCGGGTCAAGAAGCACACCAAGGCCGGGCAGACGGCTCGCGGTTCGAAGACCGGGGGCATCGTCACGACCGAGGCTCCGATCCACGTGAGCAACGTTCAGCTCGTGGTGGAGAAGGACGGCAATAAGGTCGTCACTCGCATCGGATACCGCTTCGACGAGGACGGCAACAAGATCCGCGTTGCCAAGCGGACCGGTGAGGACATCTGATGACTGCCACCACTGAAGCGCCGCGCCTGAAGCAGCGCTACCGCGAAGAGATCCAGGGCAAGCTGCAGGACGAGTTCAAGTACGAGAACGTCATGCAGATCCCGGGGCTGACCAAGATCGTGGTCAACATGGGTGTCGGCGACGCCGCCCGTGACTCGAAGCTGATGGACGGCGCGGTCCGCGACCTCGCCACCATCACGGGCCAGAAGCCGGCGATCACCAAGGCCCGCAAGTCCATTGCGCAGTTCAAGCTGCGCGAGGGGCAGCCGATCGGCGCGCACGTCACGCTGCGCGGCGACCGCATGTGGGAGTTCCTTGACCGCCTGCTGTCGCTGGCGCTGCCGCGCATCCGCGACTTCCGCGGTCTTTCGCCGAAGCAGTTCGACGGTCGGGGCAACTACACCTTCGGTCTCACCGAGCAGGTCATGTTCCACGAGATCGACCCCGACAAGATCGACCGGGTCCGGGGCATGGACATCACCGTGGTCACCACGGCGACCGCCGACGACGAGGGCCGCTCCCTCCTGCGTCACCTCGGCTTCCCTTTCAAGGAGAACTGACATGGCGAAGAAGGCCCTGATCGCCAAGGCCAACCGCAAGCCGAAGTTCGCGGTCCGCGGCTACACGCGCTGCCAGCGCTGCGGCCGTCCGCAATCGGTGTACCGCAAGTTCGGCCTCTGCCGCGTGTGCCTCCGTCAGATGGCGCACCGCGGCGAGCTGCCGGGCGTGACCAAGAGCTCCTGGTAACCGCAGGCTCCCGGTAGCTCACCGGGCGCCGGGCCCGGACTCCGCAGGTGGGGCGATCGCCTAACCTGGTGGGGGCCGGCCCGACGCCCACGACCGGAGCGGGCACCGCCCGCCAATGGATTCGACTACGCCGCAGGTCCCCGCGCCACACCTGTCCCGACAAGCTCGGGGAGAAGGACGGTGCAGACAGGAAACCCCGGCGAGAGAGGCCGAAGGCCATCACATGACCATGACCGACCCAATCGCAGACATGTTGACGCGTCTGCGGAACGCGAACTCGGCTTACCACGACTCGGTGTCGATGCCGCACAGCAAGATCAAGTCGCACATCGCGGAGATCCTCCAGCAGGAGGGCTACATCACCGGCTGGAAGACCGAGGACGCCAAGGTCGGCAAGAGCCTCGTCGTCGAGCTGAAGTTCGGCCCGAACCGCGAGCGCTCGATCGCCGGCATCAAGCGGATCTCCAAGCCGGGTCTGCGGGTCTACGCAAAGTCCACCAACCTGCCGAAGGTTCTCGGCGGCCTGGGCGTGGCGATCATCTCCACGTCCCACGGTCTGCTGACCGACCGGCAGGCCAGCAAGAAGGGTGTGGGCGGGGAAGTCCTCGCCTACGTCTGGTAGTCGGGAACGGAGGAGAAAAGCAATGTCGCGTATCGGCAAGCTCCCCATCCAGGTTCCCGCCGGTGTGGACGTCACCATCGAAGGCCAGAGCGTCGCGGTGAAGGGCCCCAAGGGCTCCCTCGCGCAGACCGTCTCTGAGCCCATCGAGGTCGCCAGGGGCGAGGAGGGCGAGATCCTCGTCACCCGTCCCAACGACGAGACTCGGAACAAGGCCCTGCACGGTCTGTCCCGGACGCTGGTGGCGAACATGATCACTGGCGTGACCACGGGATTCACCAAGGACCTTGAGATCAGCGGTGTCGGTTACCGCGTCCAGGCGAAGGGCTCCGACCTGGAGTTCTCGCTTGGCTACAGCCACCCGATCGTGGTGGAGGCGCCCGAGGGCATCTCCTTCAAGGTCGAGTCGCCGACCAAGCTGACGGTCGAGGGGATCGACAAGCAGAAGGTCGGCGAGGTCGCCGCCAACATCCGCAAGCTGCGGAGGCCCGACCCGTACAAGGCCAAGGGCGTGAAGTACGCCGGCGAGACCATCCGCCGCAAGGTCGGAAAGGCTGGTAAGTAAGCCATGACATACGGCGTGAAGATCGCTAAGGGCGACGCTTACAAGCGGGCTGCCGCCAAGCGCCGGCACCTGCGCATCCGGAAGAAGGTCTCGGGCACTCCCGAGCGCCCCAGGCTCGTGGTCACTCGCTCCAACCGGAACATGACCGCTCAGGTCATCGACGACACCATCGGCCACACCGTCGCCTCGGCCTCGTCCCTCGACCCGTCCATCCGCGGCGGCGAGGGCGACAAGAGCGAGGCGGCCAGGCAGGTCGGCGCGCTCGTCGCCGAGCGCGCGAAGGCCGCCGGCATCGAGGCCGTCGTCTTCGACCGTGGTGGAAACAAGTACGCGGGGCGGATCGCCGCCCTGGCTGACGCCGCTCGCGAGGCCGGTCTCAACTTCTGAGCCGGCCGAAGAGCTATGGGCCCCGTGGGCGCTTCGGCGCCCGCGGGCGTAGATGAGAGAGGTAAATCCAATGGCTGGACCCCAGCGCCGCGGTGGCGGCGCCGGTGGCGGCGAGCGGCGGGACCGGAAGGGCCGGGACGGCGGCGCTGCTGCCGAGAAGACCGCGTACGTTGAGCGCGTTGTCGCGATCAACCGTGTCGCCAAGGTTGTCAAGGGTGGTCGTCGCTTCAGCTTCACCGCGCTCGTCGTGGTGGGCGACGGCGACGGCACCGTGGGTGTCGGGTACGGCAAGGCCAAGGAGGTGCCGGCCGCCATCGCCAAGGGCGTCGAGGAGGCCAAGAAGCACTTCTTCAAGGTCCCGCGTATCCAGGGCACCATCCCGCACCCGATCCAGGGTGAGGAGGCCGCGGGCGTCGTGCTGCTGAAGCCGGCTTCCCCCGGTACCGGTGTGATCGCCGGCGGCCCGGTGCGCGCCGTGCTGGAGTGCGCGGGCATCCACGACGTGCTGAGCAAGTCGCTCGGCTCGTCGAACCCGATCAACATCGTCCACGGCACGGTGGCCGCCCTGCGCGGCCTCCAGCGCCCGGAGGAGATCGCGGCCCGCCGCGGTCTGCCGCTCGAGGACGTGGCGCCCGCGGCCCTGCTGCGCGCCCGTGCCGGGGTGAGCGCGTAATGGCTCGCCTGAAGATCACGCAGAACAAGTCCGTCATCGGGACGAAGCAGAACCACCGAGACACGCTGCGGACTCTCGGTCTCAAGCGCGTCAACGACGTGGCCGTCAAGGAGGACCGTCCCGAGGTGCGCGGAATGGTGCATTCCGTACAGCACCTCATCACGGTCGAGGAGGTCGACTGAGATGGCTGACTCTTCCGAGAGCAAGCCGCTGAAGGTCCACAACCTCCGGCCGGCGCCCGGCGCGAAGACCGCCAAGACCCGTGTGGGTCGCGGTGAGGCTTCCAAGGGCAAGACGGCCGGACGTGGCACCAAGGGCACCAAGGCCCGCTACCAGGTCCCCGCCGGCTTCGAGGGCGGGCAACTGCCGCTCCAGATGCGGCTGCCCAAGCGTCGGGGCTTCAACAACCCGGGTCACAAGCACTTCCAGGTCGTCAACCTGGAGAAGCTGGCCGCCCTCTACCCGCAGGGCGGCGAGGTGACCAAGGACGACCTGGTCGCCAAGGGCGCGGTACGCAAGAACGAGCTCGTGAAGGTGCTCGGCTCCGGCGACATTCCCGTCGCAGTGCAGGTGACCGTCGACAAGGTCTCCAGCTCGGCGAAGGAGAAGATCACCGCCGCGGGCGGAACCGTCACCGAACTCTCCTGAGTTCGTTGGGCGGTTGACTCAACTTCGCCGGGGGCGCCCCAACGGGGCGTCCCCGGCGGTTGTTTCTCAGCCGGTCGTTTCTAGGGCGGTGCAGTCGCCGGTAAGGTGTCGTGCGCTGTTGCTTGTGACCGTGGGGTCGTCTCGCGGTCGCGTAGTCGAATATCCGTCGATCCTCAAGACCGTCACCTCTCGCGTGGTTGATCGCGGGGGGCGCAGGAGGCACCGTGCTCACCGCGTTCGCCCGAGCGTTTCAGACGCCCGACCTGCGTAAGAAGCTGCTCTTCACGCTCGGCATCATGGTGCTCTTCCGGGTGGGAGCCCACATCCCCGTGCCGGGCGTGAGTTACCAGAACGTCCAGCAGTGCATGGACGAAGCGCAGAACCAGTCCGGGCTCTTCGGGCTCGTCAACATGTTCAGCGGCGGTGCGCTGCTCCAGATCACCATCTTCGCGCTCGGCATCATGCCGTACATCACGGCCAGCATCATCCTCCAGCTCCTCGTCGTGGTCATCCCGCGGCTCGAGGCGCTGAAGAAGGAGGGGCAGGCAGGACAGGCGAAGATCACCCAGTACACCCGTTATCTGACGGTCGCGCTCGCGGTCCTGCAGGCGACGGGCCTCGTCGCCACCGCGCGCAGCGGCAGCCTCTTCCAGAACTGCTCGGTCGCCAACGAAATCGTGCCGAACAGCTCGATCTTCACCACGATCACGATGGTGCTCACGATGACGGCCGGCACGGCGCTGATCATGTGGCTCGGTGAGCTCATCACCGACCGCGGCATCGGCAACGGCATGTCCATCCTGATGTTCGTCTCCATCTCGGCCGGGTTCCCCGGTGCGCTCTGGTCGATCAAGAAGCAGGGCAAGCTCGCCGACGGTTGGATCGAGTTCGGTGCGGTGATCCTCTGCGGTCTCGCGATGGTCGCGCTCGTCGTCTTCGTCGAGCAGGCGCAGCGGCGCATCCCCGTCCAGTACGCGAAGCGCATGATCGGGCGCAGGAGTTACGGCGGCACCTCGACCTACATTCCGCTGAAGGTCAACCAAGCCGGTGTGATCCCGGTCATCTTCGCCTCCTCCCTCCTCTACATTCCGGCGCTGATCGTTCAGTTCAGCGGTTCGCAAGCAGGATGGGCGGAATGGATTCAGGCGCACTTCGTCAAGGGTGACCACCCGCTCTACATCGTGACGTACTTCGTACTCATCGTCTTCTTCGCCTTCTTCTACGTCGCCATCTCCTTCAACCCCGAGGAAGTTGCCGACAACATGAAGAAGTATGGTGGCTTCATCCCGGGCATCCGGGCCGGTCGTCCCACCGCGGAGTACCTGAGCTACGTACTGAACCGCATCACGTGGCCGGGCTCTCTGTACCTGGGGCTGATCGCCCTGGTGCCGACCGTCGCGCTGATCTTGTTCAACGCTCAGCAGGACTTCCCCTTCGGCGGGACGAGCATCCTGATCATCGTGGGCGTCGGACTCGAAACTGTGAAGCAGATCGAGAGCCAGCTCCAGCAGCGCCATTACGAAGGGTTCCTCCGCTGATGCGAATCGTCCTCGTCGGACCGCCTGGCGCGGGTAAGGGCACGCAGGCCACTGTCCTCGCCGAGAAACTCTCCATTCCGCACATCTCCACCGGAGATCTCTTCCGCGCCAACATCAGCCAGGGCACCGAGCTCGGGCAGAAGGCACAGGAGTACATGCGGGCAGGGCAGTTGGTACCCGACGAGGTCACCATCGGCATGGCGAAGGACCGCATGTCCGAGCCCGACGCGGCGAACGGATTCCTGCTCGACGGATTCCCGCGGAACATCGCGCAGGCCGAGTCGCTCGACGGCATCCTCAAAGAGGACGGCGAGGAGCTCGACGCCGTCCTCGATCTGGAGGTCCCCGAGGAGGAGATCGTCAAGAGGATCGCCGGCCGCCGCATCTGCCGCAGCGACAGCAGCCACGTCTTCCACGTGGAGTACAGCGCCCCGAAGCAGGAGGGCGTCTGCGACATCTGCGGCGGCGAGCTCTACCAGCGGGACGACGACCGCGAGGAGACGGTGCGAAAGCGCCTCGCCGTCTACCACGAGGAGACCGAGCCGATCATCGAGCACTACCGCGAGCAGGGGCTGGTGACGACCATCTCCGCGCTCGGCTCCGTCACCGAGGTGACGGGCCGCGCGATGGCGGCCCTCGGCAGGGGCTGAGCCAGCGGCGCAGCGGCTCACGCGGCCCGTGCCCCCGCCGCGGGGGCACGGGCCGCGAGACGTCCTGCGGGGTCTCCTTCCACGGCCGCGGGTGGCAGACTTGTCGGGCGGTACCGCGGCGCCCTCGCCGGCACCGCGCTCCGCGGTGCCGGGTGCGGCCCGTCAGCGACCGCGAGCAATCGACAGCAACCCTCGGTGCAGGAAGGCGACGTTCGCCATGGTGGAGATCAAGACCCCGGAGCAGATCGCGAAGATGCGCGAGGCGGGGCTGGTGGTCGCCGCGATCCACCGCGCCTGCGCCGAGGCCGCCGTCCCCGGGGCGACCACCAAGGACCTCGACGAGGTCGCGGCGAAGGTCCTCGCCGACCACGGCGCCAAGCCCAACTTCCTCGGCTACGGCGGGTTTCCCGGCAACATCTGCACCTCGGTCAACGACATCGTCGTGCACGGCATCCCGGACCGCGGGACGGTGCTGAAGGCCGGCGACCTGCTCTCGATCGACGCCGGCGCGATCGTCGACGGCTGGCACGGCGACGCGGCGCTCACCGTCTTCGTGGGGGAGGGGCACTCGGCTGAGCTCCGCGAACTGAGCCGGGTGACCGAGGAGTCGATGTGGGCGGGGATCGCGGCCGTCCGCAAGGGGAACCGGCTCGTCGACGTCTCGAAGGCGATCGAGGGGTACATCCGCAGGCAGCCCCTCCCGGCGTCCGGCAAGTACGGGATCGTCGAGGACTACGGGGGCCACGGCATCGGCTCGCAGATGCACATGGACCCGCACCTGCTCAACTACGTCGACCGCCGCCGCGGCCGCGGCCCGAAGCTGGTGCCCGGCATGTGCCTGGCGATCGAGCCGATGGTGAGCCTCGGCACCCCGAAGACGCACGTCCTCTCCGACGACTGGACGGTGAAGACCAACGACGGTACGTGGTCGAGCCACTGGGAGCACTCGGTGGCGCTCACCGAGGAGGGGCCCATCGTGCTGACGGCGCCGGACGGCGGGAAGGCGAAGCTCGCGGAGCACGGCGTCGAGACGGCACCCGATCCGATCGCCTGAACCCCGCGGGGCGCTCCGATTCCGGGCTACCTGACATAAGGAGCCGGTTCGTTGGGGAGAATCCGGGATTCGTCTTTCCGGGGTCACTGCCGTAGGATGGCTCGTCGGCCCAGGTCTAGCGGTATGCCCTGCGCTGTTCACCGACTCCCCGGTTCCGGTTTCTCCGGCCCGGGGCCCGTGTGCCCAGCGACGGACTGCCGAGCGTCCCGAGTCGATCAGAAGGTAGGTAGCCGATCCCGGAAGGTGAAGCGCTCAAGCATGGCCAAAAAACAAGGGGCCATCGAGATCGAGGGCACCGTCGTCGAGTCTCTCCCGAACGCGATGTTCAAGGTGGAGCTCCAGAACGGACACCAGGTCCTCGCGCACATCAGCGGCAAGATGCGGATGCACTACATCCGTATCCTCCCCGACGACAGGGTCGTGGTGGAACTCTCCCCCTACGACCTGACGCGCGGACGGATCG
Organism: Streptomyces xiaopingdaonensis; assembly: GCF_000262345.1. Lineage (GTDB taxonomy): Bacteria > Actinomycetota > Actinomycetes > Streptomycetales > Streptomycetaceae > Streptomyces > Streptomyces xiaopingdaonensis. Next base: position 10,307 of record NZ_AJTQ01000307.1, read on the forward strand.
TCTACCGCTACAAGTAGAGCGACAGATCGAGCCGCGATCCCACGTCCCGTGGGGTGGCGGACTGACCCGGAGAACCTCACACCCATGAAGGTCAAGCCGAGCGTCAAGAAGATCTGCGACAAGTGCAAGGTGATCCGCCGCCACGGCCGGGTCATGGTCATCTGCGACAACCTGCGCCACAAGCAGCGCCAGGGCTGACCGCAGCCGACCCCTTCGCACCCTCGCGGTTCTTCGCGCGACGCGAATCACAAGTACATACGCAGCGCCCGACCCCCCTGCCCAGCAGGGGACGACACCCCCGGCAGGAGGCCGGGGACCTCGTGTGCCTCGGGTCCGTACCGCTCCGGCGGCCGGGCACGTCAAACCGGGGGACGGCGCTGCGGCAGACCTCCTACGAACACAACAGGAGCCACATCCCATGGCACGCCTCGCAGGCGTCGACCTCCCGCGTGAGAAGCGCATCGAGGTCGCCCTCACCTACGTCTTCGGCATCGGGCGCACCCTCGCCCGGCAGACCGTGACCGAGACCGGGGTCAGCCCCGACGTCCGCGTCCGGGACCTCGCCGAGGAGGACCTGGTCAAGCTGCGCGAGTACGTGGACAACAACCTCCAGGTGGAGGGTGACCTCCGCCGCGAGATCCAGGCCGACATCCGCCGCAAGGTCGAGATCGGCTGCTACGAGGGCCTGCGCCACAGGCGCGGGCTCCCGGTCCACGGTCAGCGCACGAAGACCAACGCCCGCACCCGCAAGGGGCCGCGTCGCGCGATCGCCGGCAAGAAGAAGCCGGGCAAGAAGTAGTCCGCACCGGACGCTGCCGCGGCCGTCGAGGCGCACGGGTCTGAACCACCGCCCGGCCGCCGCGGACGTACACGCGGTCCGCGTTGCAGGACCGACCACCTCCACGGGAGTTTTCAGCTATGCCTCCGAAGGGCCGTGCGGCCGCCGCCAAGAAGGTGCGCCGCAAGGAAAAGAAGAACGTTGCCCACGGGCACGCTCACATCAAGAGCACGTTCAACAACACCATCGTTTCGATCACTGACCCGACCGGCAACGTGATCTCCTGGGCCTCGGCCGGCCACGTCGGCTTCAAGGGCTCGCGGAAGTCGACGCCGTTCGCTGCGCAGATGGCCGCGGAGAACGCCGCTCGTCGCGCGCAGGAGCACGGCATGCGCAAGGTCGACGTCTTCGTCAAGGGCCCCGGCTCCGGCCGTGAGACCGCGATCCGCTCGCTCCAGGCCACCGGCCTCGAGGTGGGTTCGATCCAGGACGTCACCCCGACCCCGCACAACGGCTGCCGCCCGCCCAAGCGCCGCCGGGTCTGATTCCGCGGACTCCAGAAGAAAATAGGAGATCAACAAGACAATGGCGCGTTACACCGGGGCCGACTGCAAGCGTTGCCGTCGGGAGAAGCAGAAGCTCTTCCTCAAGGGGAGCAAGTGCGAGAGCGCGAAGTGCCCGATCGAGATCCGTCCTTACCCCCCGGGTGAGCACGGGCGCGGGCGCACCAAGGACTCCGAGTACCTGCTGCAGAAGCGCGAGAAGCAGAAGGCCGCGCGCATCTACGGCGTTCTGGAGAAGCAGTTCCGCGGGTACTTCACCGAGGCCAACCGCCAGCAGGGCAAGACAGGCGAGAACCTGCTGCGCATCCTGGAGACCCGTCTGGACAACGTGGTCTACCGGGCGGGCTTCGCGAAGTCCCGTGACCACGCTCGCCAGTTGGTGAAGCACGGTCACATCCAGCTCAACGGCCGCAAGACCGACATCCCGTCGGCGCGGGTCAGCGTCAACGACATCGTCGAGGTCCGCCAGGGCGCCAGGAACCTGGTTCCCTTCCAGGTGGCTCAGGCGGAGGCCGGCGAGCGGACGGTGCCGGCATGGCTCGAGGCGGTCCCGTCGCAGCTGCGCATCCTCGTCCACTCGCTGCCCGAGCGCCAGGTGATCGACACCCAGGTGCAGGAGCAGCTCATCGTCGAGCTCTACTCCAAGTAGCAGCTCGCACCGGTACGGGCCCGCGGTGGCCGGACTTCGCGGTCCGGTTCCGCCGCGGCGCCCGTACCCTTGCAAGAACACCGTGCCGTGTCGGATGCGGCCCGGTGATCGGCATCAAATAGCGGTTGCCGAAGACTGGAGGACACACCCCATGCTGATCGCTCAGCGCCCCTCTCTCACCGAAGAGGTCGTCGACGAGTTCCGCTCGCGGTTCGTGATCGAGCCGCTGGAGCCGGGGTTCGGCTACACCCTCGGTAACTCCCTGCGTCGTACGCTCCTTTCCTCGATCCCCGGTGCCGCCGTGACGAGCATCCGGATCGACGGCGTCCTGCACGAGTTCTCGACCGTGCCGGGCGTCAAGGAGGACGTCACCGACCTGATCCTCAACATCAAGAGCCTCGTCGTCTCCTCGGAGCACGACGAGCCGGTCGTGATGTACCTGCGCAAGCAGGGCCCCGGCCACGTGACGGCCGCGGACATCGCGCCGCCGGCCGGCGTCGAGGTGCACAACCCGGACCTCGTCCTCGCCACCCTCAACGGCAAGGGCAAGCTGGAGATGGAGCTCACGGTCGAGCGCGGCCGCGGCTACGTCTCCGCCGTGCAGAACAAGCAGGTGGGCCAGGAGATCGGGCGCGTCCCGGTCGACTCGATCTACTCGCCGGTGCTGAAGGTGACCTACAAGGTCGAGGCCACCCGTGTCGAGCAGCGGACCGACTTCGACAAGCTGATCGTCGACGTCGAGACGAAGCAGGCGATGCGTCCGCGCGACGCGATGGCCTCGGCGGGCAAGACCCTCGTCGAGCTCTTCGGCCTGGCGCGCGAGCTCAACGTCGACGCCGAGGGCATCGACATGGGCCCGTCGCCGACGGACGCCGCGCTCGCCGCCGATCTGGCGCTGCCAATCGAGGAGTTGGAGCTCACCGTCCGCTCCTACAACTGCCTCAAGCGCGAGGGCATCCACTCCGTGGGCGAGCTCGTCGCGCGCTCCGAGGCGGACCTGCTGGACATCCGCAACTTCGGTGCGAAGTCGATCGACGAGGTCAAGGCGAAGCTCGCCGGCATGGGCCTCGCGCTGAAGGACTCCCCGCCCGGATTCGACCCGACCGCCGCCGCCGACGCCTTCGGCGCCGACGACGACGCGGACGCGGGCTTCGTGGAGACCGAGCAGTACTGAGCCGTTCTCGGCCCGCGCACCCGGCGTCCGCCCGGTGCGCGGGCCGAGCGCCGTAGGCGCCGGTGGCGCGTACGGATACCGGCGGGGCGCCCGCCTCGTCGGCCTGACACCGGTACCTGACACGGCCGGTGCAGAGTTCAAGGAGAGAGAAGATGCCGAAGCCCACCAAGGGTCCCCGTCTCGGTGGCAGTGCCGCGCACCAGAAGGCCATGCTGGCGAACCTCGCCACGGACCTCTTCGAGTACGGCCGTATCACCACCACGGAGTCGCGGGCCCGGAAGCTGCGGCCGGTCGCCGAGCGGCTGATCACCAAGGCGAAGAAGGGCGACCTGCACAACCGTCGCCAGGTCATGCGCACCATCACCGACAAGGGCGTGGTGCACACCCTCTTCACCGAGATCGGCCCGCGGTACGAGAACCGCCCCGGCGGTTATACCCGCATCACCAAGATCGGCCCGCGTCGCGGCGACAACGCGCCGATGGCCGTGATCGAGCTCGTCGAGGCGCTCACCGTGCAGCAGGCCGCTGTCGGCGAGGCCGAGGCGGCGACGAAGCGCACGGCCAAGGACGCCGAGGCGAAGTCCGAGGGGGACGCCGAGGCGAAGTCCGAGGACACCGAGGCCGAGGAGTCCAAGGACGCCTGAGCCTCCGGCACTTCCGGCTGACGGGTCCGCTCCTTCGGGGGCGGGCCCGTTCGCCGTCCGCGGGGGTTCTTCGGTCGGTGGGAGGAGCGACGGGTGAGTGAGCTGAGCGGTACGGCCGGGGCGGTCCCGGCAGTGGGGGAGCGGGTCCGGGTGCGGCTCGATCTCGCCTACGACGGGCGGGAGTTCGCGGGCTGGGCGAAGCAGCGGGGCCAGCGGACGGTGCAGGGGGAGATCGAGGAGGCGCTCCGGGTGGTGACGCGCAGCGCCGCGGCGCCCGAGCTGACCGTTGCGGGCCGTACGGACTCCGGCGTGCACGCGCGGGGGCAGGTGGCGCACGTGGACCTGCCGGCCGCGCTTTGGGAGGAGCAGGGCGCGCAGTTGCTGCGGCGTCTCGCGGGACGGCTCCCGATGGACGTCCGCGTCTGGCGGGTGGCCGAGGCGGCCCCGCACTTCGACGCGCGGTTCTCCGCGATCTGGCGGCGGTACGCGTACCGCGTCGCCGATCATCCGGGAGGCGTCGATCCCCTGCAGCGGGGCCATGTCCTCTGGCACAACAGGCCGTTGGACGCCGACGCGATGAACGAGGCGGCGGCCGGGCTGCTGGGCGAGCACGATTTCGCCGCGTACTGCAAGAAGCGCGAGGGTGCCACGACCATCCGCACCCTCCAGCAGCTCCACTGGGTGCGGCGGGAGGACGGCGTCCTGGAGGGGACCGTCCGCGCCGACGCGTTCTGCCACAACATGGTGCGCGCGCTGGTGGGCGCGTTGCTCTTCGTCGGCGACGGACACCGCGGTCCGCACTGGCCCGCGAAGGTGCTCGCCGCCGGGGTGCGGGACTCGGCCGTGCACGTGGTGCGCCCGCACGGGCTGACGTTGGAGGAGGTCGGCTACCCGGCCGACGGCCGCCTCGCCGAGCGGAACCGCGAGGCGCGCAACCGGCGGACGTTGCCCGGGGGTTCGGGGTGCTGCGGGTGAACTCGTCGGGGTGCGGGGCGGGTTGACAGCCGTCGCCGGCATGGGACGTGTGCCACGGCGGCGCGGCAATCCACCAGGCGTACCGGGACGGCGGGGAAGGCGGGGTACCGCTTGCTCGGACGTTTCCGAGGTCGTGGAGGCCCGTCAGTCGGCATAAGCCGACAGACGTTCGGCGTGAACCCACGGGGACCGGCGGCGTGCGTCAGGCCGGCGCGCCCACGGGACGATCCGGGCTAAGACGGGCGGCCCCCGAACTGCCAGTTGTGCACCTCGATGTCGGTGTACTCGTCCGGGGTCAGGATGGCGCGCGCCGTGATCGGGGTCGGCGCCTGGAGCAGTGCCGCCGTGCCCACCCAGCGGGCACCGTTGTCGGAGAGCAACGGTCCGTAGGCGATCAGTTCGTCGCGGTCGGGCGGCACCGCGAGGTCCGCGGCTCGCCCTGCGCCGAGGCCGATCACCAGGTACAGGTTGCCGCCTCTCCGGTCGGCGGGGAAGTCCCGCATGGTGCGCCCCAGCGTGTTGCGCCACCGTCGTAACAGCACGTCCCGGTAGACGCCGGCCTGGTAGTTCGGCTCGTCGAAGGCGAATGCGCGGGCAGCGGCGGGGTCGGGCAGGTCGACGATGTGCACGCTTCCGGTGGGTGTGCCGTCGTCGGCGAGGGTCGGGCCGCGGGCGATCATCTCCTTCGCGTACTGGTCCATGTAGGTCCAGTGCTCTTCCCGCAGCGTGTAGCGGAGTGGCAGGGAGGCGGACCGGTCGCGGTGGTGGCAGAGGAACTCCATGCTCAAAGGTCCCTCCAAAAGGTGGCCAAGTCGAGCGGGTTTCACTGCAAGGGCTGCTCGACGGCCTGCTTCGCAGGGCCGTGGTGCGCGTCTCGGTCCTCTCGTCGAGCCCCACCGCGGAGCAACGCGGCTGAGCCGAGGGCGAGGGCGCGAGCGGGGCCGCAGGGGCGCCGCTCGCGCCCTCGCTCACTCGGTGGCGCGGTCCGCCGGTACCGTCGCCTGGTGCTCGCCCGGCTCCGTGCCGGGCGCTGCGTCGGGCGCCGACTCGGCCTCGGGCGCGGGGACTTCGTGCCCGGCGGCCTCGGCCGCCTGTGTGCGCTCCGCGTTCTCCAGGAAGCGGTGTCCGGTCGCGAGGATGGCGATGCCGAGCACCAGGGCGCCGGAGCCGACGTAGAACGGCACGTGCACGTTGCTCGCCTCGACGAGCTTGCCCGCGGCGAAGGGCGCGAGCCCACCGCCGATGAACCGTACGAACCCGTACGCGGCCGAGGCGACGGGACGCTCGACGGGCGCGACCGTCATCACGGCCTGCGTCGTCACGGTGTTGTTGATGCCGATGAAGACGCCGGCGACGATCACGGCGCAGATGAGCACCGGCTTCGTCGTCGTCCAGACGGCGATGACGAGCACGACGACGGCGAAGAGCGCCAGGTTGGCGTAGAGGGTCCGCGCGAGGCCGAGCCGGCTCTGCAGCCACGGGGCGCCGACCACGGAGAAGAGCGCCACCAGCAGCCCCCAGCCGGTGAAGACGAAGCCCAACTGGATGGCGCCGAGTTCCATCGGGAAGGGCGCGTAGCCGAGGACGGTGAAGAACGCCCAGTTGTAGCAGAGCGCGGTGAGCGACATGGTGAGCAGCCCGCGGTGGCGCAGAGCGCGCAGCGGGTCGGTGAGCCGCCCCTTGCGCTCCGGCTTCGGGAGCGGTTCGACGAGCACCCACGTGGCGATCATCGCGATCGCCATCAGCGCGGCGACGCCGAAGAAGGGCCCGCGCCAGCTGATGTGCCCGAGCAGTCCGCCGACGAGCGGTCCCATCGCGATGCCGAGGCCGAGCGCCGTCTCGTAGAGGATGATCGCGCCGGCGAACCCGCCGCTGGCGGAGGCGACGATGACGGCGAGCGAGGTCGCGATGAAGAGCGCGTTGCCGACGCCCCAGCCTGCGCGGAAGCCGACGATCCCGTCGATCGAGCCGCTCGCCCCGGCGAGCGCGCTGAAGACGACGATGATCGCGAGGCCGACGAGGAGCGTCCGCTTGGCGCCTATCCGGCTGGAGACCCAGCCGGTTATCAGCATCGCGACGGCGGTGACGACGAGGTAGCTGGTGAAGAGCAGGGTGACCTGGCTCGGCGAGGCGTCGAGGTCCTCGGAGATCGCCGGGAGGATCGGGTCGACCAGGCCGATCCCCATGAACGAGACGACGCAGGCGAAGGCGACGGCGAAGACCGCCTTCGGCTGCTTGAGCGGGTTCGCTGCTGGGCCCGCGGTGCGGCCGGCCATCGGCGTGCTCCCCTTTCGACGAAGGTGCGACGGGTGGTACCGCGCGAGCGCCTGCACGTGGGACCGCGCGCGGCACGGCTCCCCGAGGCCGGCGGCTCCGGGGAGCGGGTGTCGGTCAGAGGCGACGTACGCGAGGCGGGCCCGTGTGGCGTGCACCACGCGGTGTGCGGGTCCGCTCGGGCGAATGTTTCATAGTGCATCTATATCACGGAAGGAGGTCAGGGGCTCGACGCTGAGACGGGCGTACGGAGGCGTGCGGCCGCCCCGGCCGCCGCTCCGTTGGGAGGCCGCGCGGCCGGCGCGTTCGGTGTGCGCCCCGGGTGCGGAGGCGGTCGGGGCTGGGCGGTCGGTGCGTGGGCCGACCGGAGTTGGACGAGCTCATCGCTGCGGAGGTCGTGGGCCCCTGTGCGGATCGGGCCCCGGCGGCGGGGCAGGTGGCCGATGAGCGCTGCAACTGCTCCGTTTGCCAGAGGCGTTGAGGGCCGGCCGCCCCGCGTGGCCGGTCGTCCGGACCGCCGCCGTGCACGGTGGCCGTGTGTCCGCGTCCGGCGTCAAGCCGCCCGGCCGCGACGGACGTTGGGCCCCTCGGCCCATCACTCCCCGGGCGCCGCCGCTGCCTTCGAGGACTGCACCTTGCCGCGCTGGAGTACGCGTGCGTACGCGTAGTCCGAGCCGTCGAGGCTCACGCGTGCGGCTGTCTTGTCCTCGCTCGTCGAGGGCTTGCCGTCGGTGCGGCCCGCGATCGTGAAGAAGGCGTACCTGCCGAGGGAGTTGGCGGTGGTGCGGCACGTCACCGTGCGGCAGAAGTCGGGGACGCCGCTGCCGGGCAGCGCGTTGAGGTTGGGCTCGTACTCCTTCTTCACGGCCGCCGCCGTACGGCTCTTGTCGAAGACCGCTATCCCGACGGTGACGGCGAGGCCCTGCCGGGTGAACGTCGCGCGGTAGAGCTCCTTGCAACCGTGCCTGTCGAGGACCTTGCCGAGGTCGGAGTGGGTCGCCTTCGCGCACTCTGTGGTCGCCTGGGTCTCGGCGCGCTGGTAGCCGCGGCCGTTGATGGTGACCTTCTTCGTGGGGAAGAGGGTCTCCGTGCCGAGCGGCGCCTTGTCGTGTTCGGCGTCCTTGATGAAGTCGAGCGGCGGAGGCGGCGGCGGGGGCTCGTCCTTGAACGTCGGCTCCGGCTGGGTGTCGGGGTCCGTCGGCAGCTCCTCGGGCGAGGGGAGCGAGCTCGACGGCGCGTCCGAAGCGCTTCCGCCGGAGCCCTCGTTGACGACGGCGACGGCAACGATCCCCGCGACGGCGGCCGTTGCGAGCACCCCGCCGCCCACCACCATCCACCGCCGGCGCCGGGCCTTGGCCCGCTCGGCCTCCTCGGCAAGCGCCGTCCAGTCCGGCGTGGACGAACCCCCTGGACCCCACTCGGGTCCCCCCTGCCCAAAGCTCATGCCGCGCATCCTATAGACGCCCGCGCGCCGTGGTGCAGCCCGCACGCGCCTCCGCAGCCCGGCGGAGGCGGACGGAAGGGGAATAATCCGTTCGCCCCGGGCGGCCCCGCCGGGCGAGAATCGCCCCATGGGTCACGTCGAAGTCGCGCACCTGCACTACCTCCTGCCCGACGGCCGCCCGCTCCTGGACGACGTCTCCTTCCGCGTCGGCGAGGGCGCGACGGTCGGCCTCGTCGGCGCCAACGGTGCGGGCAAGACGACGCTGCTGCGCCTGGTCGCCGGCGAACTCGCCCCCGATGCCGGCTCGGTCACCAGCAGCGGGGGGCTCGGCGTGATGCCGCAGTTCGTCGGCTCGGTGCGGGACGACTCGACCGTCGCCGACCTCCTCGTCTCCGTCGCACCGCCCCGCATCCGCCGCGCCGCCGCCGACGTGGAGGCGGCCGAGGAGGCGCTCATGGAGCGGGACGACGAGCGCGCCCAACTCCGGTACGCGCAGGCCCTGGCCGACTGGGCCGAGGCCCGCGGCTACGAGGCCGAGACCGTCTGGGACATGTGCACGGTCGCCGCCCTCGGCGTCCCTTACGCGCGAGCGCGCTGGCGCGCGGTGCGGACGCTCTCCGGCGGCGAGCAGAAGCGCCTCGTACTGGAGGCGCTGCTCCGCGGCCAGGAGCAGGTCCTCCTCCTCGACGAGCCGGACAACTACCTGGACGTACCGGGGAAGCGGTGGCTGGAGGGGCAGCTCCGCGAGACGGGCAAGACCGTCCTCTTCATCTCGCACGACCGCGAACTCCTCGCCAACGCGGCGGAGAAGCTCGTCAGCTTCGAGCCCGGCGCCGCCGGCAGCGACGTCTGGGTGCACGGCGGCGGGTTCGCGACGTACCACGCGGCCAGGCGGGAGCGGTTCGCCAGGTTCGAGGAGCTGCGCCGCCGCTGGGACGAGGAGCACGACAAGCTGAAGCGTCTCGTCACGATGTACAAGCAGAAGGCCGCCTTCAACTCGGACATGGCCTCCCGTCTCCAGGCGGCCCGCACCCGGCTCCAGAAGTTCGAGGAGGCCGGTCCCCCGATGCAGCCGCCGCGCGAGCAGGACATCCGGATGCGGCTGCGCGGCGGGCGCACGGGCGTCCGCGCCGTCACCTGCGAGCGGCTCGAACTCACGGGGCTCATGCGGCCGTTCGACCTGGAGGTCTTCTACGGCGAGCGGGTCGCCGTGCTCGGCTCCAACGGCTCGGGCAAGTCGCACTTCCTCCGGCTCCTGGCGAGCGGCGCACCGGGCGAGACGGGGCCGTCGACGGAGGCGGAGGGCGGCCCCGTGGCGCACACCGGAAGCTGGAAGCTGGGCGCCCGCGTCGTCCCGGGGCACTTCGCGCAGACGCACCTGCGTCCCGAGCTGCAGGACCGCACCCTGCTGGAGATCCTCTGGAAGGACCACGCGCAGGACCGCGGCGCCGCGATGCCCGCGCTCAACCGCTACGAGCTGACCCGGCAGGCCGAGCAGCCCTTCGGCCGCCTCTCCGGCGGGCAGCAGGCGCGCTTCCAGATCCTCCTCCTCGAACTCGCCGGCACCACCGCGCTCCTCCTCGACGAGCCGACCGACAACCTCGACCTGGAGTCGGCGGAGGCACTCCAGGAAGGGCTGGAGTCCTACCAGGGCACCGTCCTCGCCGTGACGCACGACCGCTGGTTCGCGCGGAGCTTCGACCGCTTCCTCGTCTTCGGCGCCGACGGCCGGGTGCGCGAGGTGCCCGAGCCCGTCTGGGACGAGGAGCGGGTGGCCAGGGCCCGGTGAGGGGCGGTGGAGCGGTTTTGACCCGTGCGGGTGCAGGTCGGTAGGCTGTCGGATCGTTGTGTGTATTGGCTTGCCTGTTCTCACGTGGGAGGCCGCACACCGGCCAGCCGGCCGATGACCAGCGAGCGCGCGCGGATGCGTCACCGCCTGCGCTCAGGCTGTCGTGATCAGCCAGGTGGCCTTGTCAGGACCGTCACCTCAGGCCCTCCGGGTCCGAGGCGACTCCACCCACTGAAGAAGCGAAGGCTACGACCGTGCGTACGTACAGCCCCAAGCCCGGCGACGTCCAGCGCCAGTGGCACGTCATCGACGCCCGTGACGTCGTCCTGGGCCGTCTGGCCTCCCAGGCCGCCATTCTTCTCCGGGGCAAGCACAAGCCGGTGTACGCGCCTCACGTCGACACGGGTGACTACGTCATCATCGTCAACGCCGACAAGGTGCACCTGTCCGGCAACAAGCGGACCCAGAAGATGGCTTACCGCCACTCGGGATACCCGGGTGGTCTGCGTTCCGTCCGCTATGACGAGCTGCTGGAGAAGAACCCGGCCCGTGCCGTGGAGAAGGCCGTCAAGGGCATGATCCCGAAGAACACCCTGGGCCGTCAGATGCTCTCGAAGCTGAAGGTCTACGCGGGCCCCGAGCACCCGCACGCTGCTCAGCAGCCGGTTCCTTTCGAGTTCAGCCAGGTCGCGCAGTAAGTCCGGCCACCACCGTCTGAAGAAGAGAAGCTGAGGAGAATCGTGGCCGAGACCACCCCCGAGACCCCCGTCGAGGGCGTCGAGGAGTACACCAGCGAGACCCCGCAGGCCCCGGAGGAGTTCACCTCCGAGTCCCTCGCAAGCCGTTTCGGCGAGCCGCAGCCGGCCGCCGGCACCGGCCGCCGCAAGAACGCCGTGGCGCGGGTCCGGATCATCCCGGGCAGCGGCAAGTGGAAGATCAACGGCCGCACCCTGGAGGGGTACTTCCCCAACAAGGTGCACCAGCAGGAAGTCAACGAGCCCTTCAAGGTCCTGGAGCTCGACGAGCGCTACGACGTCGTCGCCCGCATCGCGGGCGGCGGCATCTCGGGCCAGGCGGGCGCCCTGCGCCTCGGCGTCGCCCGTGCGCTCAACGAGGCGGACGTCGACAACAACCGCGGCCCGCTGAAGAAGGCCGGCTTCCTCACCCGTGACGCCCGTGCGGTGGAGCGGAAGAAGGCCGGTCTCAAGAAGGCACGCAAGGGCACCCAGTACAGCAAGCGCTGACCCGGGCACGCCCTGTTCGAACGCCCCGACGGCATCCCGGCCGCGGGGCGTTCGTCGCTCCCGGCCCGTCCCCGCGCGCGGGTCCACCCGTGGCGCTGCGGGCAGGGGACGGGCGTGCGCGCGTACGCTGACGCGCCGGGCGGGGGCCCGCGCCGCGGCCGGACGCGCGCGGCGCGTATACCTGGGAGGCGCCGGGCGCGAGACGGGCTCCGGCCCTGGTGAACTCGGAGGAACCACAAGTGGGACGACTCTTCGGTACGGACGGTGTACGCGGCGTCGCCAACGAAGGACTCACGGCGGAGCTGGCGATGGGTCTCTCCGTCGCCGCCGCCCATGTACTCGCCGAGAGCGGCATCGTCGCCGACCCGGAAGAGGCGCGCGAGGGCCGTGCCGCGAAGCCCGTCGCGGTGGTCGGCCGCGATCCGCGTGCCTCGGGGGAGTTCCTGGAGGCGGCCGTCGTCGCGGGCCTCGCCAGCGCGGGGATCGACGTGCTGCGCGTCGGCGTGCTGCCGACGCCCGCCGTCGCCTACCTGACGGGGTCGCTCGGCGCCGACCTCGGCGTGATGCTCTCCGCGAGCCACAACCCGATGCCCGACAACGGCGTCAAGTTCTTCGCACGCGGCGGGCACAAGCTCGCGGACGAGCTGGAGGACCGCATCGAGGCGCGGTACCGCGAGCACGCGTCGGGCGAGCCGTGGTCGAGGCCGACCGGCGACGGTGTCGGCCGCGTCCGCGACTACGACGAGGGGTTCGACAACTACGTGGCCCACCTCGTCGGCGTCCTGCCCAACCGCCTCGACGGGCTCAGGGTCGTCATCGACGCCGCGCACGGTGCCGCGTCCCGGGTCTCGCCCGAGGCGTTCGCGCGCGCCGGCGCCGACGTCGTCACCATCGCGGCGGAGCCCGACGGCCTCAACATCAACGACGGCTGCGGCTCGACCCACATCGAAGGGCTGCGCGCCGCCGTCCTCGAGCACGGCGCCGACCTCGGCGTCGCCCACGACGGGGACGCCGACCGCTGCCTCGCCGTCGACGCGGCGGGCGAGGAGATCGACGGGGACCAGATCCTCGCCGTCCTCGCCGTCGCGATGAAGGAGGCGGGCACGCTGCGGCACGACACCGTCGTCGCGACGGTCATGTCCAACCTCGGGTTCACGCTGGCGATGGAGCGCGAGGGAATCCGGCTGCTGCGTACGGCGGTCGGCGACCGGTACGTGCTGGAGGAGATGAAGCGCGGCGGCTACTCGCTCGGCGGCGAGCAGTCGGGGCACGTCATCGCGCTCGACCACGCGACGACCGGCGACGGCACGCTCACCGGGCTCATGCTCGCCGCCCGTGCGGCCGCGACGGGTCGGCCGCTCGCCGAACTCGCCTCCGTCATGGAGCGGTTGCCGCAGGTCCTCGTCAACGTCCCCGACGTCGACAAGTCCCGCGTGGAGACGGCCCCCGAGCTCGTCACCGCCGTCGGCGAGGCGGAGGGGGCGCTCGGCGCGACGGGCCGGGTGCTGCTGCGGCCCTCGGGCACGGAGCCGCTGGTCCGCGTGATGGTGGAGGCCGCGGACGCGGGGCAGGCGCAGACGGTCGCGGGGCGGCTCGCGGACGTCGTCAAGAGCGTACTGGGCTGAACGCGCGGCACAGCGCGCGGAGTCGGGCGGCCCGCCGGAGCGCGGCGGGCCGCCCGAGCTGCGTCCGGCCCCAGCAGTTCCCGACGAGGAAGGCGCTGCGCACGGAGCCGACCGGGGGCAGTGCCCCTCCTTGCCGACGTTCGGGTCACCTTCGGTACGGGAGCCGCCGGCCCCTCCGCGGGGCTGCCTCGACGGCGGTCGCCGCCGCGCGCACGGGACGTCGCAACACCCCGCTGTTGCCGCGTACTTGGCGCCCGTGCCTGCTGCCCTCTCCGGACGGCGCTCGACCCCGGAGCCGCATGCGCCCCCCGAGAACCGCATACGACCCCGAGGTCCGTGCACGTCCACCAGCCTGCGACGATCACCGGGCAGGCGGTATGGGCAAGAGTGCGTATCGACAGGGGGAACAGTGCCGTGGTCACCGCGTCGGCCGTAGCGGCACCCGAGTGGGAGCGGATGCTCGATCTCGCCGTCGCGGTGCTCCACGAGAGGGATCCCGACCGGCTCTGGCCCCTCCTCGCCGCCCAGCTCCCGCGCGTCTGCGGGGGCGACGTCCTCATCCGCAAGGCGGGCGAGTGGAGCGCCGAAGCCGGCGCCCTTCTCGTCGCGACGGCCGAAGGACCGGGCGCCGGGATCGACGAGGAGACCGGCGCCGCGATCCGCCGCTGCTACCCGCTCGCCGACCACTATGTCGCGACGCGCGACCGCATGCCGGCGACCGCCCGCGGTATCGCGCCGGCGGGATGGCGGCGGAGCGAGACGGCCCGGCTCGTCCGCCGGGCGTTCGGCGCCGGGGACGTCATGGGCCTCCCGCTGCCCGTCCCGACCGGCCCCGTCACCGGCTTCCTCCTCTTCCGCGCCGGCGGCTTCGACGACGCGCACCTGGAGTGCGCGCGCCGGCTCCAACCGCTCGTCGCCGGCGTCGCGGGGCAGCGGGAGGTGCTCGACGGCTGGCGTGCGTCGGCGTCGCGCGCCGGCGCGGAACCGGCGGAACGCGCCGCGGCGCACGGGCTGACGCCGCGGGAGACCGCCGTACTCGCGCTGCTCGCCGAGGCGTTGACGGCCGCAGCGATCGGGCGCAGGTTGGGGATCTCCCGGCGGACGGTCCACAAGCACGTGGAGAACCTCTACCGCAAGCTCGGCACCAGGGACCGCATGGAGACCGTCCTCCGAGCGCAGGCCCACGGCCTGCTCGGGCCACCGGGCTGAGCGCGCGTCACATCTTCCGGAGGGAGAGCCGGCGCACCTTGTGGTCGTGCCCCTTGTGGAGCTGGAGGGTGGCGCGGCCCCGGGTGGGCGCGATGTTCTCCTCCAGGTTCGGCCTGTTCACGGTCTGCCAGATCCCGCGCGCGTACTCCAGGGCCTCCTCCTCGGAGACGGACGTGTAGGTGTGGAAGTAGGAGCGCGGGTTCCGGAACGCCGTCTCCCGCAGCCGGCGGAAGCGGTCGAGGTACCAGCCCTCGATGTCCTCGGTGCGGGCGTCGACGTAGACGGAGAAGTCGAAGTAGTCGGAGACGGCGAGACGGGTGCGGCCGTCCCGGCCCGGCAGCGCGGGCTGGAGGACGTTGAGGCCCTCGACGACGAGTATGTCGGGCTGGTGGACCGTGTGGACCTCGCCGGGGACGATGTCGTAGACGAGGTGCGAGTAGACGGGGCAACCCACCTCCGGTTTCCCGGCCTTGACATCGGCGACGAACCGCGTCAGCGCCCGCCTGTCGTACGACTCGGGGAACCCCTTGCGTGCCATCAGCCCCCGCTCCCGCAGCTCGGACCCGGGCAGCAGGAACCCGTCCGTGGTGACGAGCTCCACCCGCGGGTGCTCGGGCCACCGCGCGAGCAGCGCCTGGAGCAGCCGCGCGACCGTCGACTTGCCTACCGCGACGCTGCCCGCGACGCCGATCACGTACGGGGTGCGGCTCGTCGGCTCGTGGCCCGTGCCGGAGAGGAAGGTGCGCGCCGCGGAGCGCAGCTCGTGGGAGGCGCCCACGTAGAGGTTGAGGAGGCGGGAGAGCGGCAGGTAGACGTCCCTGACCTCGTCGAGGTCGACGACGTCGCCGAGGCCGCGGAGCTGCTCCACCTCCGCCGCCGTCAGCGGCAGCGGGGTGCGCTCGCGGAGGGCGCTCCACTCGTTCCTCGGGAAGTCGATGTACGGCTTGGTCGACACGCTGCCATTCTGCGCGGCCCCTCCGGGACGCTCATCCCCGGGGGCGCTGCGACGGGCGGTAGCGTACGGGGGTCAGCGGGAGCGGAGTGCGAGGGCGGGGGCTCATGATCGTCGGAGTGGGGATCGACGTGGCGGGGATCGAGCGCTTCGGGGCCGCGCTCGCGCGGACGCCGAGCCTCGCCCCACGGCTCTTCACCGAGAGCGAGCTGCGCCTCCCCGACGGGGCGCGCCGCGGACCCGCGTCGCTCGCCGCACGGTTCGCGGCGAAGGAGGCGCTCGCCAAGTCGCTCGGTGCCCCCCGCGGCCTGCGCTGGCAGGACGCCGAGGTGCGGGTCGCCGAGTCGGGGCGCCCTTACCTGGTGGTGACGGGCACGGTGCTGGCGCGCGCGGAGGAGCTCGGCGTGCGCCACTGGCACCTGTCGCTCAGCCACGACGCCGGTGTCGCCTCCGCCGTGGTGCTCGCGGAGGGGTGACCGCCTGCGCTCCGGCCCCACGCCGGTGAGACTGGGGGCATGAGGACTGCGCACACGGTGGAGACGGTACGGGCGGCCGAAGAGGCCCTGAAGGCGCGGCTGCCCGAGGGGGCGCT
Source organism: Streptomyces xiaopingdaonensis (assembly GCF_000262345.1). Taxonomy (GTDB): domain Bacteria; phylum Actinomycetota; class Actinomycetes; order Streptomycetales; family Streptomycetaceae; genus Streptomyces; species Streptomyces xiaopingdaonensis. Next base: position 26,219 of record NZ_AJTQ01000307.1, read on the forward strand.
GATGGAGCGAGCCGCCGCCGGGCTCGCGGCGGCGTGCGCAGGGCTGCTCGGGCGGACGTCGGGGGCGCGCGTCGTCCTCCTCGTCGGCAGCGGCGACAACGGCGGCGACGCGCTCTGCGCCGGAGCGCGTCTCGCCCGCCGGGGCGCCGGCGTGACGGCGGTGCTCCTCGCACCCGAGCGCGTGCACGAGGGCGGACTCCGCGCGCTCCACGCCGCCGGCGGGCGCGCCGTGCCGGCGCCGGGCGCCGCCGTCGAGGGCGAG
>NZ_AJTQ01000308.1 GCF_000262345.1 Streptomyces xiaopingdaonensis
CCTCGCCGTCGACGGCATCGTCGGTATCGGTGGGAAGGGCGGACTGCGGCCCGCCGCCGTCGAGTTGGTCGACCTGGTGGAGGCGGCAGGGGTGCCGGTCGTCTCCGTCGATCTGCCGAGCGGCGTGGACGCCGACACCGGCGAGATCCCGGGCGCCGCCGTCAGCGCCGACGCGACGGTCACCTTCGGGACGTACAAGCCCGGACTGCTCGTCGACCCCGGCGCGGACCGCGCGGGCGCGCTCCGCCTCGTGGACATCGGCCTCGACCCGTACCTGCCGGAGGAGCCCGAGGTCGAGGCCGTCCAACACGCGGACGTGGCGGGGCTGTTGCCGCAGCCGGCGGCGGAGAGCGACAAGTACCGCAGGGGAGTGGTCGGCGTCGTCGCCGGCTCCGAGCGGTACCCGGGCGCCGCGGTCCTCGCCGTCGCCGGTGCGCTGCGCGGCGGCGCGGGGGCCGTGCGGTACGTCGGCGCCGCGGCGGACGCGGTGATCGCGCGCTTCCCCGAGACGCTCGTCTCCGCCGGGCCGCCGCACAGGGCGGGGCGGGTGCAGTCCTGGGCCGTGGGGCCCGGGCTGGGGGAGGACCGCGAGGTGCGGCAGCGCGTCGGCGAGGTGCTCGACTCGGACGTGCCCGTGCTCGTCGACGCGGACGGCCTGCGGCTGATGGACCGCGACGCGCTGCGGGACCGCGCGGGCAGGGGCCTCGCGACCCTGCTCACGCCGCACGCCGGCGAGGCCGCCGCGCTCCTCGGTGAGCAGCGCGAGCGCGTCGAGGCCGAACGCCTCGGAGCCGCCCGCCGGTTGGCCGCCGAGACCCGCGCGACGGTGCTGCTCAAGGGGTCGTCGACGCTCGTCGCCGACCCGGAGGGCGGTCCTGTGCGCGTCAACGCCACCGGCACCGGCTGGCTCGCCACCGCCGGTACGGGGGACGTCCTCTCGGGGCTCGCCGGCTCGCTCCTCGCGACGGGGCTCCCGGCCCGCGAGGCGGCGTCGGCCGGCGCGTACCTGCACGGTCTTGCCGGCCGGTACGCGCCCGTGCCGCCGGGGGCTTCGGAGGTCGCGGCGGCGCTGCACGACGCGTGGCGCGAGGTGCTGCGCCCCTGAGCGCGGCGGTTCAGCCGAACCGCTTCTCCAGCCAATGCTCCGCGTACTGCGCCGAGTTGTACCTGTCGATCTCCCCGTACCCCAGCTTCGCGTAGAGCTTGCGGGACTCGACGAGATCGCTCCGGGTGTCGAGGCGGACGCGCTCGGCGCCCCACTGCTCCCTCGCCACCTGCTCGGCGCGCGTGACGAGGAGCGAGCCCAGCCCGCCCCCGCGCTGGTCGGGGACGACCCACAGCCGCTTCAGCTCGGCGATGCCGGGCTGCAGGAGCCGCACACCGACGCACCCGGAGAACTCGGGTGCGAGCTGCGCGGCCGGTCCGGTGCGCGAGGCGACCTCCTCGGGCTCGGGGCCGAAGAGGGAGCGGGCGACGAGGAGCATGGCGCGGGGCGGCGCGAGCATCTCGTCGGGGCCGAGCGCCACGCGTACCTCGGCGTCGGTCGCGTCCCTGCCGTAGTAGCGGCTCGCCACCTCGTGGGTGAAGGCGTAGAGGACGTCGTCTGCCTCCTGGGAGGCGGCCGGCTCGGGCGAGATGATCCATGTCATACCCGGCATTCTGCCCGCTCCCCGAGGCCGCCGGCGCCCGAATCCGTAGATCGGCACCGGAGTTCGGCACCGCACGCGGGCGTGCGGGATCGGTCGGAGCGCCGTCCGCGGGGGCGACCTGCGAGACTTGCCGGGTGAACGTGGAGCGTCCGGCGGGTGCCGGAGTGGAGATCCCCGGGGACGAGCGGGCCCGCGCGCAGGTCGACCTGGAGGCGATCCGCGCCAACGTCCGCACCCTGCGCGCGCGGGCCTCGTCCGCCGGGCTGATGGCCGTCGTCAAGGCCGACGCGTACGGGCACGGGATGGTGCCGTGCGCCCGCGCGGCTCGCGAGGCGGGCGCGAGCTGGCTCGGTGTGGCGACGCCGCAGGAGGCGTTCGCGCTCCGCGCGGCGGGTGACGCGGGGCCGCTGCTCTGCTGGTTGTGGACGCCGGGCGGACCGTGGCGGCGGGCGATCGAGGAGGACGTCGACGTCTCCGTCAGCGGGGGTTGGGCGCTCGCCGAGGCGCGTGCCGCGGCGCGCGAGGCCGGGCGCACCGCGCGGGTGCACCTCAAGGCCGACACCGGTCTCGGACGCAACGGCTGCCAGCCCGCCGACTGGCCGCGGCTGGTGCGCGAGGCCCGCGCGGCGGAGGCGGAGGGCACGGTCCGCGTCGCCGGGATCTGGTCGCACTTCGCGTGCGCCGACGAGCCGGGGCACCCGTCGATCGCGCCGCAGCTCGACGCCTTCCGGGAGGCGCTCGACGTGGCCGAACGCGCCGGCGTGCACCCCGAGGTGCGCCACCTCGCCAACTCCCCCGCGACGCTCACCCTTCCCGAGTCCCACTTCGACCTCGTGCGCCCCGGCGTCTCCGTCTACGGCCTCTCGCCCTCGCCCGAGGTGGGCACGGCCGCCGAGTGGGGGCTGCGTCCCGCGATGACGCTCGCCGCCTCGCTCGCGCTCGTCAAGCGCGTGCCCGTGGACCAGGGCGTCAGCTACGGGCACCACTACCGCACGCAGCGGGAGACGGCGCTCGCGCTCGTGCCGCTCGGCTACGCCGACGGCGTCCCGCGGCACGCCTCGGGGCGCGGTCCCGTGCTCGTCGGGGGCGAGCGCGGGACGGTCGCGGGGCGCGTCGCCATGGACCAGTTCGTCGTGGACCTCGGTCCCGAAGGCGACCGCCGCGTGCGCGAGGGCGACCCCGTCGTCCTCTTCGGTCCCGGGGACTCGGGCGAGCCCACCGCCGAGGAGTGGGCGCGGGCCGCGGAGACCATCGGGTACGAGATCGTCACCCGGATCGGGGCCCGCGTCCCGCGGGTCTACGTCGGCGTGCACGAGCGCACACCGGAGCACAGGTACGGCGCACGGGCCGCCGCCGATCTCGCCGAGGTGCGCCCCGCGCGTGAGGAGCAGGGCCAAGCCGGCGCACGCCGGCGGGAGTTCGGCGAGGGGCACGCGGGTATCGGGAGCCCGGGGGACCGGGCGCGCGCGGCGGGGCAGTGAGGGAGCGTCCAGGCACGGAGTCGCAGGGGGTCGAGCGTCCATGGCCGAGTCGGAAGGCGGCGGCGTGCGCGGCGCCGCCCGCAAGGCGGGGATCGCCGGGGCCGCGATAGGGGCCGTCGCGGCCGGGGTCGCCGTCGAGCGGCTCACCGTCCACCGCGGGGTGCGGCGCAGGGCCCGCCTCGCGCTCGACGCGGAGGGCCCGTACGGGACGCTGCGGGGCGCGCGGGGGACGGCGTACGCGGAGGACGGCACGGCGCTGCACTACGAGGTCGAGGAGGCGGGCGAGCGCGCCGCTTCCGGAGTCCCCGCCGCGGGCGGCGCCGTCGCGGACTCCGCCCGATCGGCCGTCGCAGGCGACGGGTTCGGCGGTCCGAGCGTCCCCTCCGTGCGGCTCGAAGGGACCGGGCCGCCCGTGCGCCCGTACCGCGACCGCCTGTCGGGCCTGCTCCGGCGTACGCCCGGCGGGCCCGCGCCCGAGCCGCCGACGCTCGTCTTCTCCCACGGCTACTGCCTCGACCAGGACGTCTGGCACTTCCAGCGCGCCGCGCTCCGCGGCGCGGTGCGCACCGTCTGGTGGGACCAGCGCAGCCACGGGCGCTCGGGCCGCGGCCCCGTCGGCGGGGAGGTCTCCATCGACCTGCTCGGCCGGGACCTGAAGGCCGTGCTCGACGCGGCCGTGCCGAGCGGCCCCGTGGTGCTCGTCGGCCACTCGATGGGCGGCATGACGGTGATGGCGCTCGCCGCGCAGTACCCGGAGTACGTCGCCGAACGCGTCGTCGGGGTCGCGCTGTTGGGGACGAGCGCCGGTCGGCTCGCCGAGGTGACGTACGGGCTGCCGGCCGCCGGCGTGCGCGCCGCGCGCCGGGTGCTGCCCGGGGTGCTGCGCGCGCTCGTCGCGCAGACCGAGCTCGTGGAGCGCGGGCGGCGGGCGGCGGCCGACGTCTTCGCCGGGCTGGTGAAGCGCTACTCCTTCGGCAGCCCGCGCGAGGTCGACCCGGGTGTCGCGCGGTTCGCCGAGCGGCTGTTGGAGTCGGTGCCGATCGACGTCGTCGCCGAGTTCCTGCCCGCCTTCGGCGTCCACGACAAGCGCGAGGAGCTCCGGGCCCTGAGCGGCGCGGAGGTACTCGTCCTCGCGGCGGACCGCGACCTGATCACGCCGGTGCAGCACAGCGAGGAGATCGCGGCCGCCCTCCCGCAGGCGCAGCTCGCGGTGCTGGAACGCACGGGGCACCTGGCGATGCTGGAGCGTCCGGAGGAGGTCAACGAGGAACTCGCCGCGCTGCTGACGCGTACCATCCGGAGCCATGGAAGCACCGCACCGCCAGACCGGGGACCCCGCGACGACCGCACCGCACGAGGCCGCTGAGCCCACCGCCCACTGGTCGGGAAGAGTCGAGACGCCGGAGCGGATGCAGGAGCTCGGCAGAGCGCTCGCGCCCCTGTTGCGCGCCGGCGATCTCGTGCTGCTCACCGGTGAGTTGGGCGCGGGCAAGACCACGCTCACTCGCGGTCTGGGCGAGGGCCTCGGCGTCCGCGGCGCCGTCACCTCTCCGACGTTCGTCATCGCCCGGGTCCACCCCTCGCTCGTCGAGGGGCCGCCGCTCGTCCACGTCGACGCCTACCGGCTCGGCGGCGGCCTCGACGAGATGGAGGACCTCGACCTGGACGTGACGCTGCCCGAGTCGGTGGTCGTCGTCGAGTGGGGAGAGGGCCGCGTCGAGGAGCTCACCGAGGACCGGCTCCACGTCCGGCTGGGGCGCAGCCTCGGGGAGGACGACGGCGCGGCGCCCGACGACGACCCGCGGAGCGTGGAGGTGACGGGCGTCGGCGCACGCTGGGCCGGGTGCGCTCTCTCCGCGCTCGGGTAGTCACGGGACCGTCCGCTCCTCCCCGAAGCGCGCCCGGTATGCGCCGGGCGTGAGCCCTGTCGTACGGCGCACCACCGTGCGCAGGTTGGCGGGGGTGCTGGGGCCGCTGCGCCGGGCCACCGCGTCGAGGCCCTCCCCGGAGCGCTCCGGCAAGCGGCGGGCGAGGGCGGCGCGTCGGCGGGCGAGCCAGGCGTGCGGCGTCGTGCCGAGCTGCGCGCGGAAGCGCCGGTGGAGCGTGGACTCGGCGGCGACGGCGGCCTGGAGCGCCGCATGAGTCCTCACCACGACCCGTCCGCTCCGCGGCCGATCCGAGTGTCCTACTTCTTCCTGCCTGATTGCTGGGGACGTGGATACGCTCGCGGAGCCGTGGCCGCCGTCGTCGACCGGGCCTTGGAAACCGTCCCCTAAGGCAACCCGACGGTCATCGCCGTCACTCAAGAGGCCAACATCCGCTCGTGCCGACTCCTTGAAACCGTCGGCATGCGTCATTGACAGCTTCGTGGAGTTTGGTGCGCCCGAGGCGATGTCTTCCGTCGATCGCCGGGGCCTCCGGCGTTTGTGCCCTCCTCATCTTCCTTGCGGAGCCGGTCCCTTGACACCACATCGCCTTTTTGGCCTTCTTGGCCCTCGGTCATAGTCGGCGCCATGGACTATGACGTAGTGGTGGCCGGAGGCGGCCCGGTCGGACTGATGCTGGCCTGCGAGCTCCGGCTCGGAGGCGCGCGGGTGGCTGTTCTGGAGCGCCTCACCGAAGTGGACCCGACGATCAAGGGCGGGGCGATCACCACGCCCAGCGCCGAGGCGCTCTACCGCCGGGGCATGCTGCCCGCGCTGGCCGAGGTGCAGCGGCAGGCGATGGACCGCTTCCACGCGTTCGTGGGCGAGCGGAACGGCGGCGACGGAGGCAGGGCCGCGGGCCAAGGGCTCGGGATCGTCGGGCACTTCGCCGGCATCCTGCTGCGCGCCGACCTGGTCGACCGTACGGAGCCGGGCCTCGGCGACGCCGGACCCGCCGCCGAGATCGCCTTCGTGGCGCAGCAGGACATCGAGCGGCTGCTCGGCGGTCGGGCGGACGAGCTCGGCGTCGACGTGCGCCGGGGAGTGGAGCTGACCGGCCTCGAAGCGGACGACGAGGCCGTCACCGTGCGGACCAGCCACGGGGCCGTACGCGCCGGCTGGCTCGTGGGCTGCGACGGCGGCCGCAGTGCGGTCCGCAAGCTCGCGGGGTTCGCATTTCCCGGGACGGACCCGGAGATCACCTGTCACCAGGCGGTCGTGAAGATGACCGGCACCGAGGACCTGAAGGTCGGCTGGACCGCCACGGACACCGGGGTGTACGCCTACGGGCCGATGCCGGGACGCGTCGTCACCGTGGAGTTCGACGGCCCGCCGGCCGACCGGGACGCGCCGGTCACCGCCGAGGACCTCCAGGCGCGGCTGCGCCGGGTATCCGGCGTGGACGTCACGATCACCGCGGTGCGGACCGCGACCCGCTTCACCGACCACGCCCGCCAGGCCACCGAGTACCGCAAGGGCCGGGTGCTGCTGGCGGGTGATGCGGCGCACGTGCACTCCGCGTTCGGGAGCCAGGGGCTGAGCCTGGGAATCGGGGACGCGATGAACCTCGGCTGGAAGCTCGCTGCGGTGATCGGCGGCCGGGTGCCGGAAGGGCTGCTGGACACGTACACCGCCGAGCGGCACCCGGTCGGTGCGTGGGTCCTGGACTGGACTCGGTCCCAGGTCGCGGCCATGCGTCCGGACCCCCAGTCCCGGGCCCTGCGCGAGATCGTCAGCGACCTGGCGGGGACGGCAGTGGGCACCACGTACCTCACCGCGCGGCTCAACGGTGGCGGGGTGCGGTACGAGCTGCCGGGCGAGCACCCGCTGATCGGCCGCAGCGCGCCGGACCTCGAACTCACCGACGGCGGCCGCCTCGCGGACCACCTCCACAGCGGCCGGGCGCTCCTGCTCGACCTCACCGACGACCCGGAGCTCCGGGCCCTCGCTGCGGGATATGCCGGCCGCGTCGACACCCTGACGGCCGGCTGCCCGTCCCGCCCGGACCTGGCGGCGGTCCTCGTCCGTCCGGACGGCTTCACGGCCTGGGCGGCAGACGCGGGGGTGCGGGCGCCGACGTCGACGGCCGGGCTGGCGGAGGCGCTGGGGGAGTGGTTCGGAGTGCCGGAGGGTGCGGTGATGCAGGGCTGATCCGCCACTCTGCCGACTGACTCGGACCACGAGCGACCCCGCCCACGGTCGCCGCACCCACCGGGTGTGGCGCCCTTCCGCACCTCACTGGGGCTCACCGCGGCGCGCGCCGCCGGCTCCGCTACGCCCAGCGGTTCGGCGAGGTGCTCCAGCGCCCGGGCGAGGAGCGGTCCGAGCGGCTCGTCCGGGGGCTCGGGGAGCGGCCGGACGACGAACTGCCGCTGCCCGCCGTCGCGGTGGGCGGCGAAGCCGAGCCGTCGGCTCATCGCCGCCGCGGCCTCGGCGCCGTGGTCGCGGCGGACGAGGTGGAGCCCGAGGGGCGAGGGCGGCGGCACTGCCGGCGGAGGTGAAGATCTCGCCGTCGTCGACGAAGAGGACGTCCTCCTCGAACCGCACCCGGGGGAAACGGCGGCGGAAGGCGTCGGACCACTGCCGGTGGGCGGGTGGCGCGGCGGCCGTCGAGGACGCCGGCCTCGGCGAGTGCGAAGGCGCCGCTGCACAGGCCGACGAGGCGTGCGCCCCGCGGACGGCATCGAGCACCGCGGGGTGGCACGGGGCCTCGACGTTCGGGCGGTTGGGCACCACCAGCGTCTGCGCCCTTCGGCCGCCGAGGGGCCTGCGACGCCCGTGAGGCTGAAGAAGCCGTCGCGCATCGCCGTGTCCGGCTCGGCCGAGCAGAGGGCGAAGCCGTGGAGACGGCCGCCGATTTCCGGGCCCGAACACCTCGGTGACGCGGCCGAGTTCGAAGGGGTTCGACCCCGCGTCCACGAGAGCGACGACGCGGTGTTGCGACGATCCTTCCGTCATCCGTCGTTCCGGGCACTCCCGCCGACTGGCCTGCGCATGGACGATGGCCGCATGGACGACATCCCGATCTCTCTCGGCAAAGCCCTCGCCTCCTTCGACGAGCTGTGGAGCCCCCGCATCGTGACCAGGGTCAACGACCACGACGTCCGCATCGCCAAGGTGCGGGGCGACCACGTGTGGCACGCGCACGCGGAGACGGACGAGTTCTTCCTCGTGCTCGACGGCGAGTTGGAGATCGCGCTCCGGGAGCCTGCGGGCGAGCGCAGCGTGCACCTCTCGCAGGGCAGCGTCTTCACGGTGCCGCGCGGCGTGGAGCACCGGCCCTCCGCGCCGAGCGGAGCCGCGATCCTGCTGCTGGAGCCGCGCGGAACCTCCTCGGTCGGCGACCACGGCCCCGACCTCCCCGCGCACGTCGACGCCACCACGGGGCACGCGCTGGGGCGCGAAGCGCGCTGATCTTTTGGGGCGCGTGTTCTCCGGCGTGCGGACCTTCCGCGCACCTCCGCGTTCCCGACAGCACGTCGGGAAGATGTTGCATCGCACTCCGCGGCCGTGGTCCCATGGGCAATGTACGCCAGGTTAGGTAAACCTCAGTAGCCTCGCCCGCCGCGGACCTCCGGGCCTTCGTGGTGGGCGGGGAGCCCAGGGAGTCGGGATGACGGCAGCAGAGCGCGCGCCCCAGGCGCGCACCCCCGCGGTGGCAGTCAGGCGCTCCCGGCCCGCCGCCGAGAGCGCCCCGCGCAGGGCGACTCCGTCGATGGGCGAGCTGCTCGCCTCGTGCGCCGCGGCCCGCACGGTGTCGACGCCGCCCGAGGCGCCGGGAGAGAGAAGCGAGTGCGACGCGGCCTGAAGGCCCGTCGGCAGCAGGTCCGGCCGCGCGTCAGCGGACGACGACGACCTTGGTGCCGATCGTCGCGAAGAGCCACATCGCCTCGCCGTCCTCGCGGGTCTCGCGCACCCCGCCCGTCTGCTGCCGGGACTCGGGGTCGGGGGTGGAGCCGTCGAGCGCGGCGCTGAAGCCGATCGTGGTGCCGCGCACCGTGGCGAACCGCACGACGTTCTCCACCGGGACGTTGTCCGAGCCGGTGACGTGCGAGGCGCGCGACTCCACGCGGTACTCGCCGGGCGGCGGGCTGACCGGACTCGGCATCACGCGGAAGGTGCGCTCGACCTCGCCGCCCTTCTCCACGAGCCACACCCGCTTGCGCTCCAGTGCGTAGACGACGCGCATGCCCTTGCCGGAACGCGGCGGCACCGCCTCGGACTTGGACGGCTTGTCCGCCTGCTTGCCGCCTTCGCGGTCGTTCGCCGACCGCGTGGGGGAGGGGGAGGGCTTGCTCCGCTCCGCGCGGTCCTGCGCGGCGTCGGCCTGGAGCGCGAGGAATCCCACACCGGCGAGCGCCGCCGCGGTGAGCCCAGCGACGACGAAACCCGCGCTGTTGCGTGCCATGGTCTGCCGCCTTCCTCCTGCTCTCCCGAGTGCACGGGACGGGGCGCGCGCGGGCTTCGCGACCGCTGCGTTACGCCGTTACGCCGTACTCCGTGCCGGCGTTGACGGTAGCAGCCGGTACCGACACGCTCCGGCCCGGAGCCGGTGCAGATACCGCAGGCACCTCTTATACACATGTTCTCCGCAGGCCGTATACCGGGACTTGGAGTAACGGCCACGCCTGTGTTCGCATGAGGCGATGACCCCCCACGGATCATCGACAGGCTCCGGCTCATCGATATCGACGGGTTCCGGTTCTTCCGACGGCAGCAGCCGGAACCCTTACGACGAGCTGTCCGAGCTCGCCTCCTCGGACGCCCCGCCGCCCCCCGCGAACAGCAGCTCCAACCCGTACGAGGCGCTCTCGCCCGACGCGGACCCCTACGACGACTCGTACGGCGACCCGCATGCCGACGGCCCACTCGGATTCCGCTTGCGCTCGGACCACGACGAGCCCGCATACACGGACGACATGCCGTACCTCCGCGCCGTGCGCCGCAGGCGCAGGTCCCGGCTGCGGATGACGATCAAGATCGCCATCGCCTGCTGCGTCCTCCTCGCCTTCGCCGTCGTCGGCGACCGCTGGGCCGCCCTCTACGCCGAGCAGCAGGCGGAGAAGAAGGTGCAGGAGGCGATGAACCTGCACGCGGCACCCGAGGTGCACATCCGCGGCTTCCCCTTCCTCACCCAGCTCCTCGGTGAGCGGATGGACGACGTCGACGTGACGATCCCCGACGTCCCCGCCGGTCGGATCTCGCTCGCGCAGATCAACGGCAACGTCGAGGATGTGAAGATCGTCGGGGACGCCCCCACCTCGATCAAGGGCGCGGTCCTCGGCCGCATGGAGGGCGACGTCCTCCTCGCCTTCGACGACCTCGACCGCGAACTCGGCACCTCCCAGGTGCAGTTCACAGCGGGCGGCGCCAGCACGGTGCTCGCCGACGGAGAGCTCCCCGTGGCCGGGACGAAGGTCAAGGTCAAGGCGCGGGCGCAGCTGCAGCGCACGAGCGACCACGGGGTGGGGACCACCGTCGACGACATGCGGCTCGTCGTCCCGGGGCTCTTCAGCTTCACACCGGGCCCCGACGGCGGCCTGCGCCTGGCCGAGCCCATGGCCAAGCGCGTCCAACGGGACGCGGCGAAGGCGAAGGCGCTCTTCGGAGTGGAGGCGATCGCGGAGCGCTTCGGGCTCTCCGAGGAGCGGGCGCAGCGGGTGCGGGAGAGCGAGGCCGAGCTGAACCGCGTCACGGGGACGCCGAAGTTCCTCGACAAGGTGATGAAGCTGAACCTTGTCGACCTCGCCGTCCAGAACCCGGGGGTTCTGCAGAAGATCGGCGTAGACCCGTCGCTCGTGGACGCGCTGAAGAAGATCGAGGAGCCGAAGCTGGCGGAGAAGCTGTCGCTCTCGATGAAGCTCCCCGAGATCCCGGGGGATGTGCGGCTGCGGCATATCTCCGTCGAGAAGGAAGGGATCAGGGCGAAGCTCACCGGCACCGATATGCCGTTCGGCGACGCGGCGAAGAAGCAGGCGGCGCAGAAGGACGACTGACGGGCGGCGCCCCGGGCGGGCACCGGGGGGTGTGCGCGCCGGGCGCGTTCCGGACGTCCGCGCCGCTGATCCGTGGCAGACCCAGCGGGGGTGCGCAGCCTCCGCGCACGCCCCTTTGAGCGCCCGCGGCGAGGGCACCCCGCCGGGCGCCGTACGCTGGAGAGCGTGCTACTGCTCGCCCTCGACACCGCAACCCCCGCCGTCACGGTCGCCCTCCGCGAGGCCGACGGCGCCGGCGGCCGCACCCTCGCCGCCTCCCACCAGGTCGACGCCCGGCGCCACGGCGAACTCCTCCTCCCCGCCGTGGACCGCGTCCTCGCCGAGGCCGACCGGGCCCTGAGCGAGGTCGACGCGCTCGTCGTCGGCGTCGGCCCCGGCCCCTACACGGGGCTGCGCGTCGGTCTCGCGACGGCCGCCGCGTTCGGCGCGGCGCTCAACCTGCCGGTGCACGGCGTCTGCACGCTCGACGGGCTCGCGTACGCCTCCGGCCTCAGGGAGCCCTTCGTCGTCGCCACGGACGCGCGCCGCAAGGAGGTCTACTGGGCCCGCTACGCCGACGCCCGCACCCGCGAAGGCGACCCCGCCGTCGACCGCCCCGGCGACCTGCCGGCGGACGTCGCCGCGCTGCCCGCCGTGGGCGCGGGAGCCCGGCTGTACCCGGAGTCCTTCCCCGACGTCCGCAAGGACCTCCCGGCCGAGCAGTCGGCCGAGGCGCTCGCGCGGTTGGCGGCCGAACGCCTCGCAGCGGGCGCGGAGTTGCTCCCGCCCCGGCCGCTCTACCTCCGTCGGCCCGACGCCAAGGTCCCGGCGAACTACAAGGTGGTCACGCCGCAGTGACCCCGGTGGCTGCCGCCCGGCGTCCCGCACGCCGCAGGGGGCGGGGATGACGGCGCCCCCGCCCGCCGTGGCGCTGCGGGAGATGCGCTGGTGGGACATTGCGCCGGTACTCGGTCTCGAGGCGGAGCTCTTCCCCGAGGACGCGTGGACGGCCGGCATGTTCTGGTCCGAACTGGCCCACGCACGCGGCCCGTTCGCGACCCGGCGGTACCTCGTCGCCGAGGCGGGGGCCGGTACTTCGGAGTACCGGGGGCTCGTCGGGTACGGCGGCGTCGCCGTCGTCGCCGGCACCGCTGACGTGCAGACGATCGGCGTGCTGCCGGGGCACCGCGGCACCGGGCTCGGGGCGAGGCTGCTCGCGGGGCTCCTCGCCGCGGCCACCGAACTGGAGGCGGACGAGGCGCTGTTGGAGGTCCGGGTCGACAACGCGCCGGCGCAGCGCCTCTACGAGCGCTTCGGCTTCGAACCCGTCGGCACGAGACGCGGCTACTACCAGCCGGGCAACGTCGACGCACTCGTGATGCGCCTCGCCGACCCGGCCGCCCACGCCGCGGCGCACGCCCCGCGCACCACCGACCACACCGAAGGCACCACCCAAGGGACAGGCAACCATGGCTGACGAACCCCTCGTCCTCGGCATCGAGACCTCCTGCGACGAGACCGGCGTCGGCATCGTCCGCGGACACACCCTCCTCGCCGACGCCGTCGCCTCCAGCGTCGACACTCACGCGCGGTTCGGCGGCGTCGTACCGGAGATCGCCAGCAGGGCGCACCTGGAGGCGATGGTCCCGACGATCGAGCGCGCGCTCGCCGAGGCCGGCGTCGCCGCCTCCGATCTCGACGGCGTCGCGGTCACCGCGGGGCCGGGGCTCGCGGGTGCGCTGCTCGTCGGGGTCTCGGCGGCGAAGGCGTACGCGTACGCGCTCGGAAAGCCGCTCTACGGCGTCAACCACCTCGCCTCGCACATCTGCGTCGACCAGCTCGAACACGGCGCCCTCCCCGAGCCGACGATGGCGCTGCTCGTCAGCGGCGGCCACTCCTCGCTCCTCCTCGCGCCCGACATCACCAGCGACGTGCGTCCGCTCGGCGCAACCATCGACGACGCGGCAGGCGAGGCGTTCGACAAGGTGGCCCGCGTCCTCGATCTGGGCTTCCCCGGCGGCCCCGTCATCGACAGGTACGCGCGCGAGGGCGACCCGGCGGCGATCGCGTTCCCCCGCGGCCTCACGGGACCGCGGGACGCCGCCTACGACTTCTCCTTCTCCGGCCTGAAGACGGCCGTCGCTCGGTGGGTCGAGGCGAAGCGGAAGGCCGGCGAGGACGTGCCGGTCGCCGACGTATCGGCCTCGTTCCAGGAGGCCGTCGTCGACGTCCTC
>NZ_AJTQ01000309.1 GCF_000262345.1 Streptomyces xiaopingdaonensis
ATGATCGGCGGCGGCGTCGCGGCCAACTCCCGCCTGCGCGCGATGGCCGAGGAGCGCTGCGCCGACGCCGGCGTCCGACTCCGCGTCCCCCGCCCCAAGTTGTGCACCGACAACGGTGCGATGGTCGCCGCACTCGGCGCCGAGATGGTCGCGAAGAACCGCTCCACCTCCGACTGGGACCTCCCCGCCGACTCCTCCCTCCCGGTCACCGAGCCGTACGTCCCCACCGCGTCGGCACAGGGACGGCCCGAGCAGAGCGCCCCGTCCCCGAGGGGCTACGCTCACGGGCCGGACCACGCCCACGAGGGCGGTTCGCACCACGACCACGTGCACGAGCTGAGCAGGAAGAACCTCTACGCCCCATGACTGTGGCACTCATGTGGGAGGCCAAGGCCGCACCGGGCCGCGCCCCCGAACTGCTGGCCTGGGCCAGGTCCCAACACGCACTCGGCGAGGCCCTCGCGGTCCGCAGGGAGCACTTCACGGCCCCCGGGGACCGGGTGCTCGTCATCATCTGGTGGGACGCCGCCTATGACGCCGAGTTGCCGGAGATACCGGAGCCGCCGGGGGAGTTGGTGGCGCGGGGGGTGCATCGGTGGCGGTTCGAGCGGGTTTGATAGGGGCTCGGGCAGGCGTGCGGGGGTGTGCTCACTGACGGTGGGATGGGTGCCGGGGACGCTCACGCGACGTGGAGCGGTGTCTCCAGGAGTGCCCTTCGCTCCGAACACCTTGCTCGCGTCGGGGAGTTGCGTGGCCGGGCGCTTCGCCTTGGCAGAGCTTCGGGGTCGGGTCGGAGCGAAGGCTGACGCCGAACGACGGGTGTGCTCGGGGTACTTGCTCGCTCACGCTTCCTGCCGCTTGCGTCTGCGTGGTGCTGACCGGTCCGAGGTGCGAGAGTGGCAAGCGGGCATGACACCGAGCCGCCGGGGGAGTGGCCCTCACTGCAAGGCACGTTGACCGTCAGAGTGGGAGTCCGATTTGTCGCTTTCGAAGAAAGTTGCTTCACAGGGCCCGAGCCCCGGATAAACATGCAGGTCAACGAGACTGCTCCCCGCGCACGCGGGGATGGACCCCAGATCGGTTACCCGCCGTTCACGGTCGCCTCCTGCTCCCCGCGCACGCGGGGATGGACCCTCCCGGCAGCGGACCAAGCTCGCGCCGTTGCTCTGCTCCCCGCGCACGCGGGGATGGACCCTCCCGTGCCAGCAGTCGCTGGTGGGTCTCCAGCTGCTCCCCGCGCACGCGGGGATGGACCCTCCCCCGAGGGGCAACGGCTGTGGGAAGCGCTCTGCTCCCCGCGCACGCGGGGATGGACCCAAGGTATGGGCTCCGAAGAAAGCCGGTGACGGCTGCTCCCCGCGCACGCGGGGATGGACCCTCCGTGATCCCGGGGACGAGGGTCCAGTCATCCTGCTCCCCGCGCACGCGGGGATGGACCCGGGCGGCTCTTTCCGGGGGTGCTACTCCCCGGCTGCTCCCCGCGCACGCGGGGATGGACCCGCGTGGAGGATGCGGCCGGGCTCGTGCCGCTCCTGCTCCCCGCGCACGCGGGGATGGACCCACGAGCTGGAGCACCTGTGGCTGCGGTTCCCCCTGCTCCCCGCGCACGCGGGGATGGACCCTCCGCCTGTACCCTGGTCCGCTGGTTCGTCATCTGCTCCCCGCGCACGCGGGGATGGACCCCACGGCCCCGGCCGCGGCGCGAGCTTCGACGACTGCTCCCTGCGCACGCGGGGATGGACCCTCGGGGACGAAGTCCTCGAACTCCATGCCGCGCTGCTCCCCGCGCACGCGGGGATGGACCCCTGATCTGCGGCCTCGGGCTGGACCCGCGCGTCTGCTCCCTGCGCACGCGGGGATGGACCCGAACCACTCCAGAAAATGATGTACGGGCTGAACTGCTCCCTGCGCACGCGGGGGTGGACCCGTCTTGAAGGCGATCACCAAGGAGAGCGGAGGCACTGCTCCCCGCGCACGCGGGGATGGACCCACCTTCATGTCCCTGCGGCGCGGGGTCGCCGACTGCTCCCCGTGCGCACGCGGGAATGGTCCCCTGACTCGGTCCGATACTCGGACAAGCTGCCTACCCCACGCGTGCTTGACGAGGGCCTACAGGCACCCCCGTCAAAAGGCCAACCCGCCGCCACCCAAAGGACAGTTCAGCCTTCACCCGCCAGCAACCGACTCCCCGACGGCAGCCCGATCCCGAACTCCTCGTCGAGGACGCGCACCGCCTCCGCCCCGTCGGCGACGGCGCGTTCGCGTCGGGTCCCGTCGGCGAGGGATTCGGTGAGGGTGAGGGCGGTGCGTCCGGAGAGCTTGCGGTGGGCGCCGCCCGGGAGGGTGCGGACGATCCAGGGGGCCTGGGAGAAGGGGGAGCGCGGGTTGGTGGCGATCTGCCAGTTGGCGACGTCGAAGTCGGGGGCCTCGAAGGGCTCGATGGTGAAGCCGTAGAGGCGGTTCCAGCCCTGGGGCGTGAGGGAGTGCAGCTCCCAGTCGGCGAGCGGGCGGTCGGCAGTGTGCTCGCGCAGCAGGCGGACGCGGTGGCCGCCCTCCTGCTCGTACTCGCCCTCTGCGAGCGGCACGGAGGTGAGCGGTATGCCGGGTGTTCCGAAGCCGACGTCGGCGAGGTGGCCCGTCGTCTCGCCCGGTACGTGTACGAGCAGGCACATGTGGGTGCGCGGGCGGACGGTGCCGGGGCGCGCGCCGACGAGGACGCGCGCCGCCAGGAGGCGCACCTCGAAGCCGAGGGTGCGCAGTGCGGCGGTGAAGAGCGTGTTCTGCTCGTAGCAGTAGCCGCCTCGGCGGCCGCGGACCAACTTCGCCTCCAGGTCGGGGAGTTGGAGCGAGGGGGCGGCGGTGCGGCGGGCGAGGAGCGGCTCGGTGTTCTCGAAGGGGATGGCGAGGATGTGCGCGCGTTGCAGTCTGCGGAGTACGTCCGCGCTCGGCTCCGTGCTGCCTTGCCGGCCGACGCGTGCGAGGTAGGCGTCGAGGTCCAGGTCGGGCGCGTGCGGGACGGGTGGGGCGGATGCGGACATGGTGGCCAGTGTATTGACCACCGGCTACGCGGTTTGTCCCAGGTTGGGTCCCGGGGCGGGCGGCGGCCCGGGCAGGGGGCAGGATGGAGTGCGCATGCAGTTGTGGGGGGTCTCGATGAGCGGTGCCGAACGAGCCGGGCGCGCGAACCGGTGCGTCCGCGCTGCCAATTTGCGCCCCCGCTCTTCCGCCGGCCGTGCGCCGACGGGGCGACTCGCCCCGACCGCACGCCGAGCAGCGCGCCACCGCGGAGCGTGTCTCCTCCCCGGCGCCTCCGCACACTCCCGTGCGCCCGGCGCGAATGGACGCCTGCGTCAGACGCACGGAGTCGGCCCGCACGCGCCGCCCGCCCCGCGCCACCAGTGAATCCCCGCGCGCGGCCCCGCAACGCCCGTCCCCGGCAGGGCACTTCTGCCGCGACGGCCCGTCCGGTGCAGCATCCAGGCGCCCGGGAGCGCGCCACGAGCCAGCACGACCAAGGAGTCAGCGGTGAAACGTCCGGACCCGTCCCCCGCGCCCCGCGACGACCGCGGGAACCCGCCCGCGCACCTCCCTGCGACCGCGGACGCCGCCTCTTCGCCACCGGAAGCCCCGACGCAGGAGATGTCCGGCGGCGCCCGACTCCCCCCGCAGCAGCCCGCATCCGCCGACGCCCCGCACGCCGACGCCCCGCACGCCGGCTCATCCCCCGCGGACATCCGCCCGCCCGCCGCCCTGCCGCCCGAGCGTTCCGACGCGCACATACCCGAGTTGCGCCGTCCCCCCGCACCGCAAGCCCTCCCGCACGCCACCCCGCCCGCACGCACCCCGTACGAGGACGCCCCACCGCGCACCCCGCAGCCCCCCGGCGCCCTCCCGCACGAAGCACCCCCGAAACCGTCCCCCGGCAGCCACCTCCCCGGCCCCCTGCCACCCGAGTCCCGCACCGCACCGCGTCCGGCCGCCGCCCTTCACCCCGACCGCCCCGGACCAGCCGACGCCCCCCGGAAGCCCGCCACCCACCGTGCCCCCGGCAAACGGTTGCCGCCCCTCCTGCTGCTCGCCGCGGCCCTCGTGCTCGTCGCGGTGCTCGGCCCCCGGCTGGCCCTCGACGGCACCAACGAGCTGGGAATCCCGGGCGGTTGGGCGCTCTCCGTGCTGCGTACCGCCGCTTTCTGCGGGCTGGCGCTCGCCGTCGGCGAGGTGACGGCCGCACGGCTCGCGCACTCCGTGCCCGAGGCGCCCGGGTCGCCGGCGAGGCGGTGGGCGGTGAACGGGGCGCTCGTGGGTGCGGTCGCGGCCGCCGTGCAGCTCTTCGTCCTCGCGGGGACGGGCTCGCTCGGCCACCGCCTCGCCGAACTCGATCTCGTAGCCGCCTACGGGACGCGGGACGGCGCGCTCGTGCTGCTCGAGGCGAACGCCTTCGCCGCCGCCGCGCTCTGCGCCGGGGCACGCCGTGCGCCCTGGACCTCGTGGACGCCCCTCCTGCTGCTCGCCGTGATCGTCGCCGAGGCGTTCCGCGCCCACCCGGAGGCGGACACTCCGCTCGTCGGGTCGCTCCTCACCTTCGTCCACCTCACCGCGGCGACCGTGTGGACGGGCGGCCTCCTCTGCGTCCTCCACACGATGCACGCCTGGCGTCGCGCTCCCGGGCCCGCGCGCGTGCTGCTGCACCGGTACACGCGGGTGGCGGCCGTCGCGTTCACCGTCGTCGTCGTCACGGGCACTTTCAGCGCCCTGCGACGCCTCCCCCTCGACCGTCTCCTCGACTCCGCTTACGGGCGGACGTTCCTGATCAAGCTGGCGCTCATCGCCGCGGTCGCGCTGCTCGCGTTCCTCGCACGCCGGCGGCTGCGGCGCCTGCGGGGCGCGGACCCGGCGCGCGGCCCCGTTCGCGCCGAACTCGCGCTCCTCGCAGGGGTGATGGCCGTCTCCGCCGTCCTCACCGCCGTCCCGGTCCCGGCTCCGGGGTGACCGTCACCGCAGCGGCCGCCCCACGAGCATCGAGGGCGCGCCGTCGACCCGGGTGAGGAAGACGGTCGCCGAGGCGCTGCCCCGGAGCTTCAACTTCCGCCGCAGTTCCTCCGGTTCGACGGCCGAGCCGCGCTTCTTCACCGTCACGTTCCCGACGTCCCGCTCGCGGAGGAGGGCCCGGAGCCGCTTGAGGTTGAACGGCAGGACGTCGCCGATCTCGTACCCGGTGGCGAAGGGACTCGTGCCGCGGTGGTCGGCGGTGACGTAGGCGATCGTCGGATCGATCAGCCGCCCGCCGAGCAACTCCGCTGCCTCCGCGACGAGATGCGCCCGCACCACGGCGCCGTCCGGCTCGTAGAGGTAGGCACCCACCGCGCCGACGGGCGGCGCCGGCGCCGCCCCGCCGGTGAGCGCGTCCCCCGCGGGCAGCAGCGTCGCCCGCTTCGACCCGGCCTGCCCCGCACCGAACCAGAGCACGGCCTCCTTGACGTCGCCGCGGTAGGAGACCCACTCCGCCTCCGCGTCCGCGGGGACCGCCTCGTGCGGGACGCCCGGCGCGATCTTCAGCGCCGCGCACGGCGCGCGCCGCGCTGCCTCGACGGTCCAACTCAGGGGCGGCGCATACGACTCGGGGTCGAAAGTGCGGCCCTTCGCGCCCCGCCGCCCGGGGTCGACGAAGACGGCGTCGAACGCCCCGCCGAGCGGCACCTCGGTGACGTCGGCGCACCGCACCTCGACGAGGTCCGAGACGCCCAGCGCCTCCGCGTTGGCACGGGCCGCGGCGCAGGCGAGCGGGGACGAGTCGACGGCGAGCACGCGGATGCCGGCGCGGGCGAGGGCCAGCGCGTCGCCGCCGATGCCGCAGCAGAGGTCGGCGGCGGTGCGGACGCCGAGCCGTACGAACCGCGCGGCGCGGTGGTCGGCGAGCTCGGAACGGGTGGACTGCTCGACACCCTCGGGGGTGAAGTACATGCGCGCCGCGTCGTGTGCGCCGAACTTCGCCACCGCGCGCTGCCGCAGCCGCGCCTGCGTCAGCGCGGCCGAGACGAGCTCGGCCGGGTGCTCGCGGCGCAGCCGTGTGGCGGTGGCGAGTTCGTCGCCCGGCGCGTGGTCGCGGAGTCGGTCGAGGAGCGCCTGGCCCTCGGGTTCGAGCAGTCGGGAGAAGGTCTCGGCATCCACCGGGTCATTCTCGCCCGCCGGCGTCGGCGGGCGTCCTCCGCGGGTTCGGAAGGCGTCCCGGAGGATACGGCCGCAGGGCTCGCTGGCACTCTGGTTGACGGAGTGCTAACCGCCGCATAATGTCGGCGTTGGCACTCTCGCCCAGGGAGTGCCAACCGCGTGAGCATGCGCGACCCGCGCAGGCACGGTGTGGCAACACCCTGCCCGCAGGCCGCCGTTGCACACGCACCAGCGACGGGCAGATCCGGCACCCGCGACGACGGATCTCCAGGTCGCCACCGCACACATAAGAACCCCGTGTTGAGATCTCCGAAGGGGGAGGTCGGATCGTGACGACCGCCAGCAAGGCCAGCAAGGTTGCCATCAAGCCGCTTGAGGACCGCATCGTGGTCCAGCCGCTCGACGCTGAGGAGACCACGGCCTCCGGCCTGGTCATCCCGGACACCGCCAAGGAGAAGCCCCAGGAGGGCACCGTCCTGGCCGTCGGCCCGGGCCGCTTCGAGAACGGCGACCGTCTGCCGCTCGACGTCAAGGTCGGCGACGTCGTTCTGTACAGCAAGTACGGCGGCACCGAGGTCAAGTACAGCGGCGAGGAGTACCTCGTCCTCTCGGCCCGCGACGTCCTCGCCGTCGTCGAGAAGTAATCAGCCGACAGCGAACGTCGAGTGGTCGAGGAGTGGGCAGGACGTCAGCGCCGCTGACGCCCCCGGCCGCACCGACACCGAATTCTGCCTGATCCGCGCCCTGGTGCCCGCTTCCGATGGAGCCGGGGCCGGGGCGCGGTTCGTTCGAGAGGACCTGAGAGTTCCATGGCGAAGATCCTGAAGTTCGACGAGGACGCCCGTCGCGCCCTTGAGCGCGGCGTCAACAACCTCGCCGACACCGTGAAGGTGACGATCGGCCCCCGCGGCCGCAACGTCGTCATCGACAAGAAGTTCGGCGCCCCGACGATCACCAACGACGGCGTCACCATCGCCCGTGAGGTCGAGGTGGAGGACTCCTACGAGAACCTCGGCGCCCAGCTCGTCAAGGAGGTGGCGACCAAGACCAACGACATCGCGGGTGACGGCACCACCACCGCGACGGTACTCGCCCAGGCGCTCGTCCGCGAGGGCCTGCGCAACGTCGCCGCCGGCGCCTCCCCCGCCGCCCTGAAGCGCGGCATCGACGCCGCCGTCCAGGCGGTCTCCGACGACCTGCTCTCCACCGCGCAGCCGATCGACTCCAAGGAGGACATCGCCTCCGTCGCCGGTCTGTCCGCGCAGGACAAGGAGGTCGGCGAGCTCATCGCCGAGGCGATGGACAAGGTCGGCAAGGACGGCGTCATCACCGTCGAGGAGTCGCAGACCTTCGGCCTGGAGCTGGACTTCACCGAGGGCATGGCCTTCGACAAGGGCTACCTCTCCCCGTACATGGTCACCGACCAGGAGCGGATGGAGGCCGTCCTCGAGGACCCGTACATCCTCATCCACCAGGGCAAGATCTCCTCGATCCAGGACCTGCTCCCGCTGCTCGAGAAGATCATGCAGGCGGGCAGCTCCAAGCCGCTGCTGATCGTCGCCGAGGACGTCGAGGGCGAGGCGCTCTCCACCCTCGTCGTCAACAAGATCCGCGGCACCTTCAACGCCGTCGCGGTGAAGGCCCCCGGCTTCGGCGACCGCCGCAAGGCGATGCTCGGCGACATGGCGACGCTTACCGGCGGCACCGTGATCGCGGAGGAGGTCGGCCTCAAGCTCGACCAGGCCGGTCTCGACGTCCTCGGCTCGGCCCGCCGCGTCACCGTCACCAAGGACGACACCACCATCGTCGACGGCGCGGGCAACAGCGACGACGTCAAGGCCCGGGTCGCCCAGATCAAGGCCGAGATCGAGAACACCGACTCCGACTGGGACCGCGAGAAGCTCCAGGAGCGCCTCGCGAAGCTCGCGGGCGGCGTCTGCGTGATCCGCGTCGGCGCGGCCACCGAGGTGGAGCTCAAGGAGAAGAAGCACCGCCTGGAGGACGCGATCTCCGCCACGCGCGCGGCCGTCGAGGAGGGCATCGTCTCGGGCGGTGGCTCCGCGCTGGTCCACGCCGTCAAGGTGCTCGAGGACAGCCTCGGCAGGGAGGGCGACGAGGCCACCGGCGTCGCCGTCGTCCGCCGCGCCGCCGTCGAGCCGCTCCGCTGGATCGCGGAGAACGCCGGCGAGGAGGGGTACGTCATCACCTCCAAGGTCGCCGAGCTGGAGAAGGGCCAGGGCTACAACGCCGCCACCGAGGAGTACGGCGACCTCGTCAAGGCCGGTGTCATCGACCCGGTCAAGGTCACCCGCTCCGCGCTGGAGAACGCCGCCTCCATCGCCTCGCTGCTCCTGACGACCGAGACCCTCGTCGTCGAGAAGCCGGCCGAGGAAGAGGAGCCGGCCGCCGGCCACGGCCACGGCCACGCGCACTGACGCGAGGTCACCCGGCCGCAGTCGAGGCCCGGCACCCCGGAAGGGGCGCCGGGCCTCGCCGCGTCAACGCGGCCCGTACCGCCTGCCGGTGGTGGACGACGCGCGTGCGAGCACACCGCGCGGCAGCAGCCGCGAGGCACCGAGCAGCGCCTTGTACCGGGCGTCCGGAACGCAGAGCGACTTCCCGCGCGCCAGGTCGCGCAGCGCGGAGTCGACGAGCTTGTCCGCGTCGAGCCACATCCACCCGGGGATGTTCCCCGTGTCCATGCCCGCACGCCGGTGGAACTCCGTCCGCACGAACCCCGGGCAGAGCGCCATCAGCCGCACCCCCGACGCCGCCAGCTCCTTCGCCGCGCCCTGCGTGAACTGGACCACCCACGCCTTCGAGGCCCCGTAGGTGCCGCGCGGCACGAACGCGGCCATCGAGGAGACGTTGACCACGCTCCCGCGCCCGCGCCCCCGCATCGCCTCGGCGGCGGCGCTCGTCAGCCTCAGCACCGCCTCGCAGTGCACCTTCAGCATCGTCAACTCGTCGGAGACCGGCACCTCCAGGTACCGCCCCTTGTTGCCGAACCCGGCGTTGTTGACGAGCACATCGACGGGGCGGTCGGCATCCCGCAGCCGCTCCTCGACGGCGGCGATCCCCGGTTCCTCCGCGAGGTCGGCGACGAGGGTGGCGGCTTCGACGCCGTGCCGGTCGTGGAGTTCGGCCGCCTGGTCGCTGAGGCGCTCGGCGTCCCTCGCCACCAGCACCACGTCGTGTCCGTCCCTCGCCAGGCGGCGCGCGAAGGCGGCACCGATGCCCGCCGTCGATCCGGTGATCAGCGCAGTCGTCATGGCGAGCACGCTAACCGGGCATGCGCGCGGCCCGTCGACGGGCCTTTCTGTCGCCCGAGCCGGCCGCCGGCCGACGAGCGCCGCTACCCGGCGCGAGCCCGGAGCCTCGCCAGGCCGGCCTCGGGCAGCCACTCCTCGGCCTCCGCGAGACGGGGAAGCAGCTCGGGCTCACCGGTCAGCGCGCGGAAGAGGAGGCCGACCGTCACCGAGTGCTCGGGCTGCCACGTCACCTTGACGGCGTCGCCCGCCGCGAGCGCGCCTTCCTCGACGACTCGGAAGTAGGCCCCCGGCAGCGCGCGCTCGGTGAACCGCCGTACCCAGCGCTCCTCTCCGAGGTGCCCGGCGAAGGTCCGGCACGGCACCCGCACCGAGCTCACCTGGAGGACGGCGCTCCCCACCTGCCAACGCTCGCCGAGCAGAGCCGAGTTGACGTCCACGCCGAGGGTGGTGAGGTTCTCACCGAACGCGCCCGCCGGCAGTTCGCGGCCGAGCTCCTTCTCCCACGCGTCGAGGTCCTCGCGTGCGTACGCGTAGACGGCCTGCTCGTCGCCGCCGTGGTGCCGCAGGTCGCAGACCGCGTCCCCGACGAGTCCGCTGCCGCCCTCGCCCCGCGGCCCCGGCGCCACGACCCGCACGGGACCGGTGACCGGCTGCTTGCCGATGCCTGTCAGCTTGCCGGGCGCCCCCGTGTGCTCGGAGCGCTCCGGGGTCCCGACGTTGACGGTGAGCAGCTGCATGAGGACGAGCGTACTTGCGGACGTGCGTGGAGGGAACGGCGCTACTCGGGCGGTGGGTCCTCCTCGCCCGCGCCGTGCCGGGCCGGGACGAGCCGCCCCCGAGCCCGGCCGAGCAGCTCCTCGCGCTCGTCCTCGGTGAGGCCGCCCCACACGCCGTAGGGCTCTCGGACGGCGAGGGCGTGCGCGGCGCACTCCGAGCGGACGGGGCAGCGCGTGCACACCTCCTTCGCCGACTCCTCGCGGGCGGTGCGGGCGGCGCCGCGCTCTCCTTCGGGGTGGAAGAAGAGCGAGCTGTCTACGCCGCGGCAGGCGGCGAGCAGCTGCCAGTCCCACAGATCGGCGTTGGGTCCTGGAAGCCGGGAGAAGTCTGCCATTGCTCTGTCCCCTCGGAGAGAGTCGGAGGCTCATCCGTAAATATGACTCATCGGGACTTTA
Source organism: Streptomyces xiaopingdaonensis (assembly GCF_000262345.1). Classification (GTDB taxonomy): domain Bacteria; phylum Actinomycetota; class Actinomycetes; order Streptomycetales; family Streptomycetaceae; genus Streptomyces; species Streptomyces xiaopingdaonensis. Next base: position 10,613 of record NZ_AJTQ01000309.1, read on the forward strand.
GGCACATATCCGCGCGAACCAAAGGAAGGCAGGCGAAGCGGGTGGACCGCCTGGCCGAGGTGATCGAGGAACCGGGAAGTCGCCGCCCTGCGAGGTGGCTGCTGCGTAAGCGCGCCCTCACGTAGAGTGTCGAAGCCGACCGCACGACCCCGTAACTCTTTCGGGTGACCGTCGTTGAGCGGGCTGAAGCGGTTGGCGGAAGTCAGCTCGGACCTGCGGGTTCGAGGCTGTCAATCGCACAGGTGACGAACCACAAGCAGCCTGGAGGCTCAAGGTGATGCGCATCAGCCGCGGAGGGTGGTCATGACTTCCGTCCTCGTATGCGATGACTCCCCGCTTGCCCGAGAGGCGCTCCGCCGCGCGGTCGCGACCGTGCCGGGAGTTGAGCGCGTGACGACGGCGGCCAACGGCGAGGAAGTCCTCCGCCGCTGGGGCGCCGACCGCAGTGACCTGATTCTGATGGACGTGAGGATGCCGGGGCTCGGCGGCGTGGAGACCGTGCGGCGGCTGCTCTCCGCCGATCCGGGGGCGCGCATCATCATGCTCACCGTGGCGGAGGATCTCGACGGGGTCGCGCTCGCCGTGGCCGCGGGCGCCAGGGGTTACCTGCACAAGGACGCCTCGCGTGCCGAGCTGCGCGCGACCGTCACCCAGGCCCTCGCCGACCCGACCTGGCGGCTCGCGCCCCGGCGGTTGCGGTCCGCGGAGATGGGCGCGGCCCCGACGCTCACGGCGCGTGAGATCCAGGTCCTCGAAGGCATGAGCCACGGGCGCTCCAACGCCGAGATCGGGCGCGAGCTCTTCCTCTCCGAGGACACCGTCAAGACGCACGCACGCAGGCTCTTCAAGAAACTCGGCGCCTCGGACCGCGCGCACGCGGTCGCGCTCGGCTTCCGCTGGGGGCTCGTCCGCTGAGTGCGGGCGCCGGCCACCCGGAGCACCGCCCTCCCGCCGCCGCCCGCGCCTTCTGCGGGGAGGCGGGGCGGCAGGGTCGGCGCGGTTAACGGGCGTGTGCCGCATCCTTGGAGTATGGAGTTCCTCGGGGACGGGCCGACCGGGCGTGAGGGGAGGGCGTGCGAGATGCGGGTGAACGCCCCTGATCAGACCGCCGAGTTGCAGGCCGAGGGCCGTGCGGGCGTGGTCTCGCCGCGTCGCGGGGAGGGCGCCGCCTCCCGGGGCCGGGGGACGGATCGCGCGGCTTCGGTGCACCATGGACCGATGCGCGACGACGAGAGCGTGGGGGCCCAGTCGGCCGCCTCGGGGCCTGCGGACGCCGGCGCCCTCGTGCGCCGCGCTGTCGAGGGCGAGCAGCAGGCGATCCACGACCTGCTCGCGCGGGTGCACCCGCTGGCGCTGCGGTACTGCCGCACACGTCTCACCCGACTCCCGGGCGGCGCACGGCACTTGGTCGACGACCTCGCGCAGGAGGTCTGCATCGCCGTGCTCCTCGCGCTGCCGCGGTACCGGGACACGGGGAAGCCCTTCGAGGCGTTCGTCGTCGCCATCGCGCAGCACAAGGTCGCCGACCTTCAGCGGGCCGCGATGCGCGGTCCCGGATCCACGGCTGTCCCCTCGGACGAGATGCCGGAGCGGCCGGACGACTCCCTCGGGCCGGAGGAGCGGGCGCTGCTCAGCAGCGAGGCGGAGTGGGCGAAGCGACTCCTCGCCAACCTGCCGGAGCACCAACGGGAACTGGTGCTGCTGCGCGTCGCCGTCGGCCTCACGGCCGAGGAGACGGGACAGATGCTGGGAATGTCCCCGGGCGCCGTGCGCGTTGCACAGCACAGAGCACTGAGCAGGCTTCGGGAGCTCGCCGAGCAGTAGCCGGCGGACGTCGGAGGGGGGCGGTGCACCCTCCCGCGGCCGTTAGCATGGATTTCCTCGCCGGGGCAAGCATGGGAAAGGTGTCATGACAGAGTACGTCGACGGAGTGCCCGCCAAATTCGCCACTCTGGGGCTGACATACGACGACGTCCTGCTATTGCCGGGCGAGTCCGATATGGCCCCTGAGGACATCGACACCGCCTCCCACGTCTCGCGCAACGTGAAGGTCAACGTGCCGCTGCTCTCCGCGGCGATGGACAAGGTGACCGAGGCCCGCATGGCGATCGCCATGGCGCGGCAGGGCGGCGTGGGCGTGCTCCACCGGAACCTCGCGATAGCGGACCAGGCCGCCCAGGTCGACCGGGTCAAGCGCTCGGAGTCCGGGATGGTCGCCGATCCGATCACGATCCGTCCCGAGGCGACGCTCTCCGAGGCGGACGAGCTCTGCGGCCGGTTCCGGATCAGCGGCGTCCCCGTCGCCGACGACGCGGGGCGGCTGCTCGGCATCGTCACCAACCGCGACATGGCCTTCGAGCTCGACCGCAGCCGCCAGGTGCGCGACATCATGACGCCGATGCCGCTCGTCACCGCCGAGGTGGGGACCTCGCGGGACGAGGCGATGGAGCTGCTGCGTCGGCACAAGATCGAGAAGCTTCCGCTCGTCGACGGCTCGGGCGTGCTCAAGGGCCTCATCACCGTCAAGGACTTCGTCAAGGCGGAGCAGTACCCGAACGCGGCGAAGGACTCCGAGGGCCGGCTGCTCGTCGGCGCCGCGGTCGGCGTCGCGGGGGACTCGTTCGAGCGGGCGCAGGCGCTCGTCGAGGCCGGTGCCGACTTCGTCGTCGTCGACACGGCGCACGGCCACTCGCGGCTCGTCGCGGAGATGGTCGCCAAGATCAAGTCCAACGCCCCTGGCGTGGACGTCGTCGGCGGCAACATCGCGACGAGGGAGGGCGCCAAGGCGCTCGTCGACGCGGGTGCCGACGGCATCAAGGTGGGCGTGGGCCCGGGCTCGATCTGCACCACGCGCGTCGTGGCCGGCGTCGGGGTGCCGCAGGTCACCGCGATCTACGAGGCCGCGGAGGCGGCGAGGTCCGCGGGCGTCCCGGTGATCGGGGACGGCGGCCTCCAGTACAGCGGCGACATCGCCAAGGCGATCGTCGCGGGAGCCGACACCGTGATGCTCGGCAGCCTGCTCGCCGGCTGCGAGGAGTCGCCCGGAGAGCTGCTCTTCATCAACGGGAAGCAGTTCAAGTCCTACCGCGGCATGGGCTCCCTCGGCGCGATGCAGACGCGCGGCGGGCAGATCTCGTACTCCAAGGACCGCTACTTCCAGGAGCAGGTCTCGGGCGACGACAAGCTCGTCCCCGAGGGCATCGAGGGCCAGGTCCCCTACCGCGGGCCGCTCGGTGCCGTCGTGCACCAGCTCGCCGGCGGGCTGAAGCAGTCGATGTTCTACGTCGGCGGGCGGACCGTCCCCGAGATGAAGGAGCGGGGGAAGTTCGTCCGCATCACCGCGGCCGGGCTCAAGGAGAGCCACCCGCACGACATCCAGATGACGACCGAGGCCCCCAACTACAACCGCCGCTGACGCGTCTTCCGTGCGCGGTGGTGGGGGCCGCGCCGCCGCGCGCGGGCGTCGGGGATACTGGCCCGGTAACCGTAGAGAAGGGCCTCACACGTGACTGAGATCGAGATCGGGCGCGGCAAGCGCGGGCGGCGGGCTTACGCCTTCGACGACATCGCCGTGGTGCCCAGCAGGCGTACCCGTGACCCGAAAGAGGTCTCCATCGCGTGGCAGATCGACGCCTACCGCTTCGAACTGCCCTTCCTCGCGGCCCCGATGGACTCGGTCGTCTCTCCGCGCACCGCGATCCGCATCGGTGAGCTCGGCGGCGTCGGCGTCCTCAACCTGGAGGGCCTCTGGACGCGGTACGAGGCCCCGGAGCCGCTGCTGGAGGAGATCGCCGAGCTCGACGAGTCGGCCGCGCAGACCAGGCTCCAGGAGCTCTACTCGGAGCCGATCAAGGAAGAGCTGATCGGCCGGCGCATCAAGGAGGTGCGCGACTCGGGCGTCGTCACGGCAGCGGCGCTCTCGCCGCAGCGGACGGCCGAATTCTCCAAGGCGGTCGTCGACGCCGGCGTGGACCTCTTCGTGATCCGCGGCACCACCGTCTCGGCCGAGCACGTCTCCGGCGCCGCCGAGCCGCTCAACCTCAAGCAGTTCATCTACGAGCTCGACGTCCCCGTGATCGTCGGCGGCTGCGCCACCTACACCGCGGCCCTGCACCTGATGCGCACCGGTGCCGCAGGCGTGCTCGTGGGCTTCGGCGGCGGCGCCGCGCACACCACGCGGAACGTCCTCGGCATCCAGGTGCCGATGGCGACGGCGGTCGCCGACGTCGCCGCGGCGCGGCGGGACTACCTCGACGAGTCGGGCGGCCGGTACGTCCACGTCATCGCGGACGGCGGCGTCGGATGGAGCGGGGACCTGCCCAAGGCCGTCGCCTGCGGCGCCGACGCGGTGATGATGGGCTCCCCGCTGGCGCGGGCGAGCGATGCGCCGGGGCACGGCCACCACTGGGGCATGGAGGCGGTCCACGAGGAGCTGCCGCGCGGCCGCCGCGTCGACCTCGGCGTCGTCGGAACGCTGGAGGAGGTCCTCCTCGGCCCGTCGCACACGCCGGACGGTTCGATGAACTTCTTCGGCGCGCTCCGCCGCGCGATGGCCACCACCGGGTACTCCGAACTGAAGGAGTTCCAGCGCGTGGAGGTCACCGTCGCGCGCTCGCGCTGACACCGCCCGCACACAGCGCCCGTACGCCTGTCGGCGTGCGGGCGCTCTGCCGTGCGGTGCGGCTCAGAGGCGGTGGGCGGCGCCTGTGGGGCTCGCGCCGCGGGTGTCGAGGAAGAGCTGGGCCTTGGCCGCGAGGCCCTGGAGGTCGTACGTGCGGTGGTGCTGGAGGAGGAGGGTGAGGTCGGCGTCGGCGGCGGCCTCGTAGAGCGCCTCGGCCCGCCGGACGCGGAGCCCCTGCGGGCTCCAGTGGGGGACGTACGGGTCGTGGAAGGCCAACTCGGCGCCGAGTTCGCGGAGTCGGGCCGCCACCTCGTCGGCGGGGGCGCCCTGCCGGTCGGGGAGGTCGGGTTTGTAGGTGACGCCGAGCAGCAGGATGCGCGCGCCCCTGGCGGACTTGCCGTACTCGTTGAGGAGCGCGGCGGCGCGCTGTGCGACGTACCGCGGCATGCGCGCGTTGACCTCCTGCGCGAGGCCGACCATCCGCAGCGGGTACCCGGGCGTGCGGGTGCGGTGGTCGAGGCAGTCGGGGTCGAGGGCGTGGCCGTGTCCGCCGACGCCGGGGCCCGGGCGGAACGCCTGGTAGCCGAAGGGTTTGGTCTCGGCGCAGCGGATGGTGTCCCACAGGTCGATGCCGAGGTCGTGGCAGAAGACGGCCATCTCGTTCATGAACGCGATGTTGACCTGGCGGTAGTTGGTCTCCAGCAACTTCGCCGCCTCGGCCTCGCGCAGCCCGCGGGCGCGGACGACCTTCTCCGTCAGCCGGGAGTAGAAGGCGGCGGCGGCCTCGGTGCAGGCGGGTGTGAGTCCGCCGATGACGCGCGGGGTGTTGGCGTAACCCCAGGAGCGGTTGCCGGGGTCGAGGCGGGTGGGGGCGCACGCCAGGTGGAAGTCGCGGCCGGCGCGCAGGCCCGAGCCCTCCTCCAGGAGGGGGCGTACGTCGCGCTCGGTGCCGCCGGGGTGGAGCGTCGATTCGACGATGACGGTGGTGCGCGGTCTCAGCCGGGAGGCGAGGGTGCGGGTGGCGGCGTGCAGCGCCGTCAGGTCGACGGAGCGGTCGGCGGCGAGCGGCGTCGGGGCGCAGAGGACCGCGGTGCGGGCGCGGGCGAGGACGGCGGGGTCGGCGCTGGCGCGGAAGCCGCGCGAAAGCATCCGGCGGAGTTCGGCCGCGGTGAGCGGGGCGCCGGCGGGCGGGCGTCCGGCGGTGACGTCGTCGACGGTGGCCTCGTCCGGGTCGTAGCCGAGGGTGCCGACACCGGCGGCGGTCGCAGCGAGCGCGAGTGGAAGACCCGATCGGGCGAGTCCGAGTACGGCGAGATCTGCGGGCATGGCTGAGGACTTCCCTTCCCCTTCCCCGGCCGCTGCGGCGGGGATTCGCGGTCTGATGCGAGGCGCTATGTCAGGTTAAGGGCCTATATGAAAGCCCGGTTGGATTGGACGCCGAGCCATGCCAGACGCTCGGCCAAAGTCGGGGGAATGGGGGACCATCGGGGGCAGGAGTCGGGCGGGTGGGGGTCGGGCAGGTCCGGGGCAGGTTTCCGTACGAAGCGCACGGGAGGCAGCGTGAGGACAGCGACACTGGGCCCCGAGCAGCGGGCCGAAGCCCTGGCGAGGATGGCCGAGCGGGAGTTGGACGTGCTCGTCGTCGGCGGCGGGGTCGTCGGTGCGGGCACCGCACTCGACGCCGCGACGAGGGGGCTGAGCACCGGCATCGTCGAAGCGCGGGACTGGGCGGCCGGTACCTCCAGCAGGTCGAGCAAGCTCATCCACGGCGGACTGCGGTACCTGGAGATGCTCGACTTCGCCCTGGTGCGGGAGGCGTTGAAGGAGCGGGGGCTGCTCCTGGAGCGGCTGGCCCCGCACCTGGTGAAGCCGGTCCCGTTCCTCTACCCGCTCAGGCACCGCGGCTGGGAGCGGTTCTACGTCGGCAGCGGAGTCGGGTTGTACGACGCGATGTCGCTCTCCTCGGGGCACGGGCGCGGGCTTCCGCTCCACCGGCACCTCTCGCGCCGTCACGCGCTCCAGGTGGCGCCGGGGTTGAAGCGCAGCGCGCTCGTCGGCGCCCTGCAGTACTACGACGCGCAGGTCGACGACGCGCGCTTCACCGAGACGCTGGTGCGTACGGCGGCGTCCTACGGGACGCTCGCGGCCAACGGCGCGCGAGTGGTCGGCTTCCTCCGCGAGGGGGAGCGCGTGGTCGGTGCGCGGATCGAAGACCTCGAGTTCGGTGGGGAGTTCGAGGTGCGTGCGAAGCAGGTGGTGAACGCGACAGGAGTGTGGACCGACGACACCCAGGGGCTCATCGCCGAGCGCGGGCGGTTCCACGTGCGGGCGTCGAAGGGCATCCACCTCGTCGTCCCGCGGGACCGGATCAACTCCTCGTCGGGGCTGATCCTGCGCACCGAGACCTCGGTGCTCTTCGTCATCCCCTGGGGCCGGCACTGGATCATCGGCACCACCGACACCGACTGGGACCTCGACAAGGCGCACCCGGCCGCGTCCAGCGCCGACATCGACTACCTCCTCGACCACCTCAACTCCGTGCTGTCGGTGCCGCTTTCGCGCGACGACGTAGAGGGTGTCTACGCGGGGCTGCGCCCGCTGCTCGCGGGGGAGTCGGACGCGACGAGCAAGCTCTCCAGGGAGCACACCGTCGTCCACCCCGTGCCCGGGCTGGTGGTGATCGCGGGCGGCAAGTACACGACGTACCGGGTGATGGCGAAGGACGCCGTCGACGAGGCGGTGCGCGGGCTCGACGAGAAGGTGGGCCCCTGCGTCACGGAGGAGGTGCAGCTCGTGGGCGCCGAGGGGTATCCGGCGCGGTGGAACGCGCGGGCGCGGCTCGCCGCGGGCGCCGGGCTGCACGTGGCGCGCGTCGAGCACCTGCTGGGCCGGTACGGGACGCTCGCGCAGGAGGTGCTGGAACTCGTCGCACGCGACCCGGCGTTGGGGGAGCCGCTGCCGGCGGCCGACGACTACCTCAAGGCGGAGGTCGTCTACGCCTGTACGCACGAGGGGGCACGCCATGTGGAGGACGTGCTGACGAGGCGCACCCGCATCTCCATCGAGACCTTCGACCGCGGTGCGCGGAGCGCCAGGGAGTGCGCCGACCTGATGGCCCCCGTGCTCGGATGGGACGGCGACCAGATCGCACGCGAGGTGGAGCACTACGAGAAGCGCGTCGAGGCCGAGGTGGAGTCCCAGCGCCAGCCCGACGACCGGACGGCGGACGCGGCACGGCTCGGCGCCCCCGACATCGCGCCGCTCTAGCCGCCGGCGGACCGGCGGAGGCGCGGAGTCCGATACGGTCGCCCTGGCCGGCGGTCAACCGCCGGTCCGCCAGGCGAGGAGCGCCCCGGAGCTCCCCGAACCAGCGCGCGTAAGCACCGTGCTGACCGCCGGTCAGGGCGGCCGGCGCGCCCCGTCGTACGACTGCCGTGCGGGCCGGTTCCGGCTGCTGAGACGACGTCGGAAAGCGCAGGCCCGAGCGGCTGTGCCGGCCTCGCACGGGGGCGGCAAGGGCCGGACCCCGTAGGCGACTTGTCATCACGATGGTTCACAATGAAAGCTCTGCCGGGGGTGGGCGCACCGCAGAGGGGACTCAAGGGGATTCATGAGCGAGGACACGGGACGGCTGGTAGGAGGACGCTATCGGCTCGAGGATGTCCTCGGCCGCGGCGGGATGGGGACGGTCTGGCGCGGCAAGGACGAGATCCTCGGCCGGACCGTCGCCGTCAAGGAGCTGCGCTTCCCCTCCAGCGTCGACGAGGACGAGAAGCAGCGCCTCATCACGCGAACCCTCCGCGAGGCCAAGGCGATCGCCCGTATCCGCAGCGGCAGCGCGATCACCGTCTTCGACGTCGTCGACGAGGACGGGCGTCCGTGGATCGTGATGGAGCTCGTCGAGGGGCACTCGCTCGCCGACCGCATCAAGCGGGAGGGGACGCTCACCCCGCGCCGGGCCGCCGAGGTCGGCCTCGCCATCCTCGACGTGCTGCGCGCCGCGCACCGCGAGGGCATCCTCCACCGCGACGTCAAGCCGTCCAACGTGCTGCTGGAGGACGGCACGGGGCGCGTCGTCCTCACCGACTTCGGGATCGCCAAGGTCGAGGGCGACCCCTCGGTGACCTCCACCGGCATGCTCGTCGGGGCGCCCTCGTACATCTCGCCGGAGCGCGCGCGGGGCAAGCGCCCGGGGCCGCCCGCCGACCTGTGGTCGCTGGGCGGCCTTCTCTACGCGGCCGTCGAGGGCCACCCGCCCTACGACAAGGGTTCCGCGATCTCCACGCTCACCGCGGTGATGACGGAGCCGGTGCCGTCGTCGGAGAAGGCGGGCGAGCTCTCCGAGGTGATCGCGGGGCTGCTCGTGAAGGACCCGGAGAAGCGCCTCGACGTCGACGGGGCCCGGGCGCTGCTGGAGCCCGTCGCGGCGGGCAGCCCCGCGCGCAAGCGCGGGAAGGCGGCGGCAGCCGAGGGAGTGCTGGACGCCAGGACGCGGGCGGAGCCGGGGGTTTCGCCGCAGGGCGGGCCTTCGGGGGTGTCGTCCGGGGCGCGGAGCATCGGGATGCGGAAGCGGCGCGGTGAGTCCTCGGGGTCGGGGGAGCGGCTGCGGGGCGCGCTGAAGTCGGTGCGGAACGCGGCGGCGGGGGCTGCTGCCGGGGGCGCGGCTGCCGCGTCGGGGCAGGCGGCGTCGAACGGCTCGGCCGGTGCCGGAGTGAAGGACGGGCCCGACTCCCGGGCCCCGGGGGCCGGTTCGGGTGCGGAGGCCGCTGCGGGCGAAGAGCCGGCGGCCGGTGCCGCGAAGACGGAGGCGGCACAGGGGGAGGACGAGCGGGCCGCGGCGGGGGAGTTGCCGGCGGAGTCGCGCGCTGCCGCCACGGGCGAGGGCAGCGGCGGCCGTCCGGCGCCCGAGCGCGGGGGCAGCGCCGCCATCACCTCCCTCCGGGACCTGCGGGAGCTGCCGGAGCTCAGGAAGGGCGTTTCGCGGCGGGTGTTGGCCGTCGCCGCCGCGGTGCTCGTGGTGCTCGTCGCGGTGGGCGCGGTGCTCTTCAGCACGGGCGGCGACGACGGCGGCGACGAGACCACGGGCAGCGCGCGGAGCAGCAGCGGCGACGCCGCGGCCTCGGGCGGCAAGGAGGCGAAGGACGAGAAGGCCTCGGGCAAGGACGGCTCGGGCAGCACCGAGGGCGCGAAGGACGACAAGGCCGACGAGGGCAAGGACGGCGAGGAGAAGCAGGACGAGGACGGCGTGCCCGAGGGGTACGAGAAGGTCTCCGACGGGCGCTTCCACTTCGCCATGGCGATGCCGGAGGGCTTCGAGCGCGTCGGCGTCGCGGGCCGCAACTCGGGCGGCAAGTACGCGGCGAAGCAGGGCGGCCTCCCACGTGTCCAGGTCGACTACAACGCGAGCCCGCTCGACGACGCCGCCGGCGCCTGGCGCGAACTGGAGCCCGCGGTGAGCGGGAGCAGCCCCGGCTACCACCTCATCGGCATCGACAAGGTCGACTGGCGGGACTACCCGACCGTCGCCGACTGGCAGTTCACGCGGAAGGAGGACGGCGGCAAGGTCCGCGTCCTCAACCGCGGCTTCAAGGTCGACGGCGGGCGCGGCTACGCGATCATGGTCACCTGCAAGGCCGGCGAGTGGGGCGCCGAGGAGTGCAAGACGCTCCGCGACACCGCGTTCCGTACCTTCCAGCCGAAGGGCTGAGCCCCCGCGGCCGCTGCGAACTCCCGGCGCTGCGACGCGGGTCGGGGCGTGCGTCCCGCCGTCGGCGCTCACCCACTGCCGTCGGCCTGGTTCCCGTGCGTCGATTCGGGGCACATGGCTCCCGTGGGAACCGCGCGTGCGTGTGACCCGTACGAGTGGTGTACGGCGGCGTCGGCGCCGGGTGCCACCGTGCCGTGGACAGGCGTGAGTTGTCGTACGCCGAGTCAGCAGGAGGGCGACGAGAGGGAGTTGCGGCACGTATCGTGAGGGGCCGTGGACCGTGCGGAGCCGCGAGGGGAGTGGAGGAAGCCCGAGCGGCCCGGCGGGCTGTGGGGAGGTGCTGTGGACGACTACACCGGTTACGCCGGACGATTGCTCGCCGAGCGCTACCGCCTGCCCCAACCCCCGGCGGACGAGTACGAGTTGGTGGAGTCCCTCGCCTACGACACAGCGAGCGGCCAGGAGGTCCTCGTCCGGCAGGTGCCGCTGCCCGAGGTGGTGGAGGCCGAGTTCGAGGACGGCCCGGGCGCCGCAGGGCCCCGGCGCAGGGCGCAGGCCCGCGGGGCGACGCGGCGGCCGGCCGACCCGGTGGTGCGGCGCGCGGTCGAGGCCGCACTCGCCGCCTCGCGCATCCCCGACCACCCGCGGCTCGACCAGGTCTTCGACGTCTTCGTCGAGGGCGACGGGCTGTGGATAGTCAGCGAGTCGGTGCCCGCACGTCCGCTCGCCGCGCTCCTCGCCGACCGCCCCCTCGGGGCGCACCGCGCCGCGGAGATCGCCGCCGACCTTCTCGCCGCCCTCCGCAACGTCCATGCGCACGGCTGGGCGCACCGCAACATCACCGCACGCACCGTGCTCGTCTGCGAGGACGGCCGCGCGCTGCTCACGGGGCTCGCGGAAGGCGCAGCCCAGGAGGCCCTCTGCGGCTACGACCCGCTGCCCGCCCCCGAGGCGGCGTCGCCCGAAGGGAGCCTGCCCGAGGCGCGGTCGCCCGAGCCCGCTCAGGAACCAGCGCACGCGACCGACTTCGCCACGGACCGCGCCACGGGCGCACGTGTCGCACTCGCCGCCGCGCGCGAAGAGGAGACCGCGCCCGGCGTCCCCGCGACGTTCGCGGGCAACCCGCTGCCCAAGGGCTTCCTGCCGCAGAAGGAGGGCACCCCTTCGCCGTACCGCGGTGGTGAGCAGGACGGGGCGCTCTTCGGGTTCGATCAGGAGGCGGGGGACACCCGGGACGGGATCGCCGGGCCGGGGCTCGCGGCCGGCGCGGCCTGGTCGCGCGGTGGTTGGGCGCCCGGCGGGGATGCGGGTGACGGGGCTGAGCCGGGTCCGGTGGCGCCGGGGTATCGGACGTCGGGTCCCGTGGGGGTGCCTCGCGGTGACGGGGCGGGTGAACCCGGTGGTGGGTTGGCGTGGCCGAGCTCGGCCAACCCGGCGTCGTCGCGCGGTGGTCGGGCGCCTGGTGAGGGTGCGGACGACGGGCCTGGTCCCGTGGCGCCCGGTTTCCGGACGTCCGGCCCCGTGGGGGCGCCGCGCGGTGGACGGCCGGGCGATGCCCGTGGCGGGGCGGTGCGGCCCGGTTCCGCGTCGGAGGGGGCCGACGTGGTGCCGGGAGACGGCGATGGGGGAGCGCCGGGTGAGGGCGTGCGTGGCCTGCTCCCGTCGGGGCCGGGGTCCGCGGCGCCGGGTTCCGGGGGTGCGCCGCGTGGTGCAGGTGCTGGGCCTGGTCCCGCCTCGGGCATGCTCAACGCCGCGGGCGGGCCCGGGGATCGGGGGTCGCCAGGTGAGGGTGCGGGCGGGTCGGATTCCGCAAGCGCGTCTCGCGAGGACGCGGGGCAGACGTCGGACGCCGAGGTGTCGGCCAGGGCGGCCAAGCGAGGGGCGATCGCCGCGTACCGGGCGGGTGCGCGGCGTGCGGTCGCCGAGTCGCGCGGTGGGAGCGAGGCGGGCGAGCGGCGTGCTGAGCAGGGGGAGTGGTGGACGCGGTCGCGCGAGTCCGCTCCCGACGAGCTGCCGTCGGGCGCCGACGAGGTGCCGGGCGGAGTGGCGCCCGCGGATTCCGAGGCGGACCTGTCCAGGGACGAGCTTCGCGAGGGCGTCTACGGACCGTTGGCCCCCGGCGCGCAGCCGCCGCCCGGGCCCCGCGACCCGGGTCCGGAGGACCCGGTGGGACCGACGGCGCTGCCCGGCTCCCGCCCGTCGGAGGGTCGCTGGGTCCGCGCCGAGTGGGCCGGTACGCGGACCGGGCGCGCATCGGCCGCGGCGGACGGGGCCGCTGAGGGGTACGGCCCCGAGGGCGAACCGTACGGCCACGTACCGCAGTCGGGCGTCGGCGCCGTGTACGGCGGCCGCGGCGGCTCCGGCGCGGAGCCCGGCGCCGGTGGGGAGTTGGAGCCGGTCGGTGGTGTGAACGGCGAAGGGGAGGCCGGGCCGGGCTGGGCCGCGCCGGAAGGCGAGGCCGCGCCGGGCCGGGAGGCCGTGCCAGGTGGATACACCGAGCCGGCAGCCGCGGAGTGGGGCGAGCCGGAGCGGTACAGGGGGCCGACGACGGCGCTCGCGGCGGAGCGGGCGCGGCAGGCGCGGATGACGGTCGTCGGTGCCGTCACGGAGCGGTGGGCGCCCGAGCAGGCAGGCCCTGTCTACGACAACTGGAGGCTGGCACCGCCGGTCGGTGCCGCGGCCGACCTCTGGGCGCTCGGGGTGCTGCTCTTCCGCGCCGTGCAGGGGCACGCGCCGTACCCGGAGGACTCCGCCGCCGAACTGGTGCAGATGGTCTGCGCCGAGCCGCCCGCGTTCGCCGAGGACTGCGGTCCGCTGCGGCCCGTCGTGGAGTCGCTGCTCCGCCAGGACCCCATGGAGCGGCCGGAGTTCGAGGAGCTGCGCGGCTGGCTCCGCTCGCTGATCCGCTCGGCGCCCGAGCCCGAGGTGGGGCGGCGGACGGTGACGGGGCCCCCGTCGCTGGAGCCGGGCGGCCCCGCCGACCCGCACCGGCTGCCGATCGTACGGCGCCGCGGTGAGCTCGTCCGGCGGCGCAAGGAGCGCCGCCGTGCCGAGAAGCGCGCGCGGGCGGAGGCGCAGCGCGCGGCGGCGGCCGAGGAGCCGCACATCCAGCTCTCGCCCTCGGCGGCGCGGAAACCGAAGGCGGAGAAGCCGCGCCGCGCCGAGCGCCCGCCGAAGGGCCCGCGTGAGCCGCGCATCGCGCGCGGCGGTGGCCGCCGCCCGGTGAGGCTGGGCCGCCTCCTCGTCGGTGCCGTGCTGTTGGCCCTGACGGCGGCGGTGCTCTACGCGACCTGGTTCATGCCGGACGCGGGCGAGGGCGACGACGCGCAGCGCCGGGGATCGGTCGGCAACGCGGACCGCCCCGCGCCCGACGACGACGCGGGCGAGGACGCGGGCAAGGGCTCGGGCGAGGACGCGGGCGGGAGCGAGGGCGCCGGCTCGGACAAAGGCGACAAGGGCAACGGCCGTTCGCAGGACGGCGGTTCGGGCGCGCTGCCGGGCACGGCCGCGCCCAAGGGCTACAAGATGAGCAACGATCCGGCGGGCTTCCGGGTCGCCGTGCCGAAGAAGTGGGACCGGCGCTCCGTCGGCGAGTCGGGCGAAGTGCGGTACAACGGCGGCGCGGTGGAGATGGTAGTCGCCAACGGCCGCGACACCGCGGAAAAGTTCGGCAGAGACCTGATGGAGTACCAGCTCAACCACGAGCCGGAGCTCGCCGGTTACCGCAACTCCGAGTTCGACAACTCGGCGAGCGGCCTGCGGGACATCGACGTCGGCGACAAGGCGATGGTCGAGGGCACGTTCACCTGGCCGGACAGCGGAGGCCGCGAGGTCTACGCACGCAACCGCGCGATGCTCCACGAGGGCAAGTACCACGTCCTGCTGGTGAAGGGGCCGAAGTCGCAGCGCGCGGAGATCGACGAAACCTTCGAGGCGGTGGCGGACACGTACGGCACCCGGACGCGGTGACCGCGCGGTCCGCAGGATCGAACCCCGCCGCAACTCCCCTTTTGCACAAGCCACTCGGGCCCGCACCCAGTACAGTGCGTACGGCCACGGGGGCGAGCGTGCCGCCGTGCCGCGGACGCAGCAGCGACGAGGGACCGCGCCCCACGCGAGGAGTCAGGCATGACGCACGAGGGGGAGCGCTCCGGCGAGCCGACGAGCTACGGGCTCCAGCCGCCCGGAGCCGCGGAGGTGCCGGCACCGCGCTCCGAAGGAGGGGCGCAGTCGGAGGTGGGCAGCCTCGTCGGCGGCAGGTACCGGCTCCTCGCGAGGCTGGGCCACGGCGGTATGGGCACGGTCTGGCGGGCGCACGACGAGGTCGTCGACCGGGAGGTGGCCGTCAAGGAGCCGCGCGTTCCCGAGCATCTCTCGCACCGCGAGCGCGAGACGATGTACCAGCGGATGCGCCGTGAGGCGCGTGCGGCGGCGCGGATCGACCATCCCTCGGTCGTCACCGTCCACGACGTGGTGGTGGAGGAGGAACGGCCGTGGATCGTCATGGAGTTGGTCCGCGGGCGCTCCCTCGCCGACGTGCTCCAGGAGGGGACGCTCGACGCGCGCGAGGCGGCCCGCGTCGGCTGCGCCGTGGCGGGCGCGCTCGACGCGGCGCACGCGAAGGGCATCCTCCACCGCGACGTGAAGCCCGACAACGTCCTCCTCGGCGACCACCAGCGGGTGGTGCTCACCGACTTCGGCATCGCGCAGGTCGAGGGCGAGCAACGGCTGACGGAGACGGGCGCGTTCGTCGGGTCGCCCGAGTACATCGCGCCGGAGCGCGTGCTCGGCCGGCGGCCGGGGCCCGAATCCGACCTCTGGTCGCTCGGCGTCGTCCTCTACGCCGCGACCGAGGGCGTCTCGCCGTTCCGCCGGACCAACACCCCGGCGACGCTCCAGGCCGTCCTCTCAGCCGAACCGCAGCGCCCGGCCCAAGCAGCCGCCGTCTCGGGCGCGTTGGGGATGCTCGTCGTCAACCTCCTCCAGAAGGAGCCGGTGCTGCGCCCGGGCGCCGCCGAGGTGCGCCAGACCCTCGACGACGTCGCCCGCCCGACGCCGCAACTCCCGCAGCGGGCGACGGAGCCGCGGACCGCCGCGTTCACCAGGGCGCTGCGCGCGTACCCGGGGAAGGTGCGCGGCAGCCGCAGGTGGCGGTGGGGCACGGGCGGTGCGGTCGCGGCGCTCGCCGCCGTGGCGGCGCTCGTCGTCTTCCTCACGGTGGACAGGGCGCCCAGCGGCTGGTCGACGCGGGAGGAGGACGAGCGCGTGCATGCCACTCTCGCGGTCCCGGACGACTACGAGCGCAGCGCGGGCGAGCACTCGGTCACGTACACGGAGCCCGGTGGCCTCATCGAGATCTACCTCTCCCGCTACACCAAGAACGTCGAGGAGGACGCGCTCGCGGAGGCCAACGCGTTCAAGTCGCGGTACGACGACGGCGATCCCGACGACTACACCACGACGAAGGAAGACGTCCGCAGCGCGGTGAGCGAGACGGAGCACCAGGACCGGGAGGCCGCCTCGGTCACCACCCGCTACACCGACGCGACGGCCGAGGAGGAGACCCCCGAGGCGCTGACGAAGCGGCGGGCCCACGAGCTCTTCTACGTCAACGAGGACGGCGTGGCCTGGCGGCTGAAGGTCGACATGCCGCAGAAGGGCAGCGCGACGGAGGAGGGCCTCGACGTCTACGCGCAGGCCGTGGAGTCCCTGGAGATCCACGAACCGTAGCCGTACGCGGGCCCGTCGGGGGCCGCACACCCTGCGCGAGCGGTCCGGCACACGTAGTTGTGCCACCGATTGCTGGCAGATTCAGTGAAAAGCGGTTACCGCTGGGTATACGAGTGTCGCCGCGGCGCCGTACTCTCCCCCCATGACGGACTCGCAGGAGAGCACAACGGCCACCGGGACCCGCACCTCGGCCCGGGAGGGAAACCCGGTCGCGGACGCTCCGGCCGGTGCCAGGACGGCCGCGGACGTGGTCACCCCGGAACTGGTACGCCGCCTCACCGAGGGCGTGGTGGCGAGCGGCACCGCGGTCGACCACGCCCCGGCCACGGGGGAGGTCCTCGCCGAACTCCCCGCCTCCACGCCGGAGTCGGCCGCCGACGACGTCGCGGCGGCCTTCGAGCGCGCCCGTGCCGCGCAGCGCGCGTGGGCGCGGGTGCCGGTCCGTCGGCGGGCCGAGATCCTGCTCCGCTTCCACGACCTCCTCCTCCGCCGGCAGGAGGAGGTGCTCGACCTCGTCCAACTGGAGACGGGCAAGGCGAGGCTGCACGCGCACGAGGAGGTGCAGGCGGTCGCCGTAGCGGCGCGGTACTACGGGCGCAAGGCGCCGGGACTGCTGCGCCCCAAGCGGCACACGGGCGCCGTACCCGTGCTCACCAAGGTCACCGAGGTGCGGCACCCGCGCGGTGTCGTCGGGCAGATCGCGCCGTGGAACTACCCGTTCGAACTCTCCGTCGGCGACGCGCTGCCGGCCTTCGTCGCGGGCAACGCGGTGGTGATGAAGCCCGACACGGAGACGGCGCTCACCGCGCTCTGGGCGCGCCGGCTGCTGATCGAGGCGGGGCTGCCCGAGGCCGTGTGGCAGGTGGTGCTCGGCGAGGGGTCCGTCGTCGGCCCCGAGGTCGTCGACCGCGGGGACTTCGTCTCGTTCACGGGCTCGACGGCGACGGGCCGCGGCGTGGCGCAGCGGGCGGCGGCCCGACTCGTCGGCTCCTCGCTGGAGTTGGGCGGCAAGAACGCGATGCTGGTCCTGGAGGACGCCGACCTCGACAAGGCGGCGGCCGGCGCCGTACGCGGCGCGTTCTCCTCCGCGGGCCAGCTCTGCATCTCCATCGAGCGCCTCTACGTGCACGAGAAGGTGGCCGACGCCTTCCTGGAGCGGTTCCTCCCGCGCGTCCGCGCGATGCGCCTCGGCAGCGCGCTCGCCTACGGCGCCGAGATGGGATCGCTCGCCGGCGAGCGGCAGCTGGCGACGGTGGAGCGGCACGTCGGCGAGGCCGTCGAGAAGGGAGCCGAGGTGCTCGCCGGCGGCCGCGCACGCCCGGACATCGGCCCGCACTTCTACGAGCCGACCGTCCTCGGCGGCGTCGAGCCGGCGATGTCGCTCTGCTGCGAGGAGACGTTCGGGCCCGTCGTCTCGGTCTACCGCTTCTCCGACGAGGAGGAGGCGATCGAGGCGGCCAACTCGACGCCGTACGGCCTCAACGCGAGCGTCTGGTCGAACGCCGGACGCCGCGCGCGCGACGTCGCGGCCCGGCTGCACGCCGGCACCGTCAACGTGAACGAGGGGTACGCGGCGGCGTACGGCAGCGCGCAGGCGCCGATGGGCGGCATGGGCGACTCGGGGCTCGGCCGCAGGCACGGCGTCGACGGACTGATGAAGTACACCGAACCGCAGACCGTCGCGCACCAGCGCATGGTGCCGATGGCCCCCTCGTTCGGCATGGACGACGCGCAGTACGCCGCCTTCATGTCCCGTTCCCTGCGGGCGCTGAAGGCGCTCCGCTTCCGCTGACCGTCCGGGGCCGCCCGTGCGGGCGGTGCCCGACCCCCCGTGAGCGCGCACGACCAGAGCCGCACCCTTACGACCGAGCCGCATGTCATCGGAGGTCCCGTGTCCGAGAAGTCGCAGAGCGCCGAGGAAGAGCAGTTCGACTACGACGTGGTCGTCGTCGGGTCAGGGTTCGGCGGCTCCGTCTCCGCCCTGCGGCTCTCCGAGAAGGGGTACCGGGTCGGTGTGCTGGAGGCGGGCCGGCGGTTCACACGCGAGACGTTGCCGAAGAACTCGTGGGACCTGAAGAAGTTCCTCTGGGCGCCGGCGCTCGGCCTCTACGGCATCCAGCGCATCCACCTGCTCAGCAATGTCATGATCCTGGCGGGCGCGGGGGTCGGCGGCGGCTCGCTCAACTACGCCAACACCCTCTACGTACCGCCCAAGGCGTTCTTCGAGGACCGGCAGTGGGGCCACATCACCGACTGGCAGGCGGAGTTGAGCCCCTTCTACGACCAGGCGCGCCGCATGCTCGGCGCCCGGCTCAACCCGACGATGACCCCCTCGGACGTCCACCTCAAGGCGGCGGCCGACGAGTTGGGGTACGGGGACACCTTCCACATGGCGCCCGTCGGCGTCTTCTTCGGCGACGGGGAGGACGCCGCGGACGAGTCGAAGCAGGACGGCGTCCGCGTCGACCCCGGGACCGAGGTGCCCGATCCCTACTTCGGCGGCGCGGGCCCCGCGCGCAACGCGTG
This sequence comes from Streptomyces xiaopingdaonensis, assembly GCF_000262345.1. Lineage (GTDB taxonomy): Bacteria > Actinomycetota > Actinomycetes > Streptomycetales > Streptomycetaceae > Streptomyces > Streptomyces xiaopingdaonensis. The sequence continues at coordinate 29,197 of NZ_AJTQ01000309.1, forward strand.
CACCGAGTGCGGCGAGTGCATGACCGGGTGCCGCAGGGGCGCGAAGAACACCCTCAACGAGAACTACCTCCACCTCGCCCAGCAGGCCGGCGCCGTCGTCCACCCGCTCACCACCGTGGTGTCGGTCCGCGAGGCGCCGGGTCCGCGCAAGGGCGCGGGCGCCTCGCCCGCGTACGGGCCCGAGAGCCCCGAGCACGGCTGGGAGATCGCCGTGCGCCCGACCGACAAGCGGCGCGCCCGCGCTCGGGTCCTCCGCGCCCGGTGGGTCGTCCTCGCCGCCGGCACCTACGGCACGCAGACGCTGCTGCACCGGATGCGCGACACCGGCACCCTGCCCCGCCTCTCCGGTCGGCTCGGCGAGCTGACCCGGACCAACTCGGAGGCGCTCGTCGGCTCCCAGACCCTGCCGTACCGCTACCGCGCCAAGTGGGGCAAGGACGCGGAGCCGGACTTCACCAAGGGCGTCGCCATCACCTCGTCCGTCCACCCCGACGAGAGCACCCACATCGAGCCCGTCCGCTACGGCAAGGGGTCGAACTCGATGAGCGCGCTCACCACCCTCCAGGTGCGGCAGGACACGCGGCTCCCCAAGCCCCTTGCGCACGTGGGGACATGCCTGCGCCATCCGGTGCAGTTCTTCTTCTCGCTCTCCGCGCGGAAGTGGTCGGAGCGCACCATCATCGGGCTCGTCATGCAGACGGTCGACAACTCCCTCACGACCTACCGGCGGAGCAAGCGCCCCGGCAAGGGGCTGCTCACGGCGCGGCAGGGGCACGGCGCGCCGAACCCGGTCCACATCCCGGAGAGCGCCGCGGCCGCAAGCAAGATCGCCGACGAGATCGGGGGCTTCCCCGGGACCAACATCGGCGAGCTGATGAACACGCCGCTCACCGCCCACTTCCTCGGCGGCTGCCCGATCGGCGAGAGCGCGGAGCGCGGCGTCCTCGACCCGTACCACCGGGTGTGGGGACACCCCGGTATCTCCGTCGTCGACGGTTCCTCCGTTTCGGCGAATCTCGGAGTCAATCCCTCGCTGACGATCACGGCGCAGGCCGAGCGCGCGATGTCGCTCTGGCCGAACAAGGGCGAGGCGGACCCGCGCCCTGCGCAGAGCGAGGAGTACCGGCGGCTGGAGCCGGTGGCGCCGCGCCGACCCGCCGTCCCCGAGGGCGCGTTCGGTGCGCTGCGGCTCGGGTCGCCCGTGCCGCTGCCGCAGCCGCGGATGCGGCCGGGGGCCGAGGAGTCGTCGCCCGCCGAGTGAGGTGCGCGAACACCGCGCCGGTGGGCCGGAGTTGCGTCCCGGCCGACGGTGAAGGGCCCCGCACGGGCGCCGAAGTGGCGGCCGATGCGGGGCCCTTCACCGTCAGCACCCGCGTCAGGGCAGCGCGGATGCCGAGCTGCGGCGCCGGGGGGTGCGCCGCGGTTTCGCAGCGGCCGGTACCGCCCCTCGGTACACCGGGGGATGTGCTGGGGCGGTGCCTGCTGCACTGCGCGAAGTCGAGCCGTGCCGTTCTGTGATGCATCGTGCTCGATCGGCCGGGGCCGCGCAACCTCTGCGACCGAGCGCGGCGCGGACGGCCGCCCAGGTGCAACTCCCCGGGACCGCGGGGGAGTTGACGCCGGCGGATCGGCTCCGCGTACGTGGCGTGTCCGCGGAGCGGCCGGTCCCGAGCGTCCCCGGGACCGGCCGCTTTCGTGACCGGCCTGCTGTCCCCTGCTGCCCGGTCACTCGCATCGGGGCGAAGTCCCACGACGCCGCTCCGCCTCCCACGGGGCAACTGCGCCGCGAAGGCCCGGACGTCTCATCGCTCCGATGACGCCGCCCCCTCGCCGCCGGGCGCCCGGTTGGCTTCAGGGACACCGGGACCAACGAAGCCGCGCCCGGGCGGTAACGCTCCGTACGGGTGAGGAGCTGGGGCGCTCAGTCCCGCCCGCGCGAGAGCTTCAGCAGGACCATGCCGAGCTCGGTGCCGGGCCTGCCGAGGTGGCCGCGGTAGCGGTCGAGGACCTGCATCTCTCGGGCGAGGTCGACGCGTCCGCCGCCGGCGGCGATCTTCTCCTGCTGCACCCGTACGGAGACCTCGATGCGCTCCCGTACGAGGGCGACGATGCGTTCGTCGAGCGCGTCGATCTCGGCCCGGCCCGCTGCCACCTCCGGGTTGCCGGGTGCGGGCCGGGCCGCGGTGGGCCCGTTCTCGCCGGCGTCGTCGGTGGTGCGGGTCCGCGTGGTGGTGGTCATGGTCAGCTCCCTGCTGATCGTCGGTCGACCCCCGGGCTTGGACGCCCGTCGAGGAGGCGGACCGGTCGGAGCCTGGAGCGGAGACGGCGGATGCCCCGGGCGTTGATCGGCCCGGGGCACCTGGGAGGTCTGCGGTGGTCGTTCAGCGGAGACGACCGTGGCTCCCGTGGCAGCCGGCCCGGCCGGTGCCATAGGTAAACCAGAAGGTCGCTCGCGTGAACACGCGGACCAGTATGCCCCCGTACCGGATGCCCGCCAAGCAGGGTCCCAGTCGGCGGCGGCCCGGGGCGCTCCGGTGCGTGCACGGGAGGCTCCGGAGCGCAGTCGGATTCGCGCTTCCGCAGGCCGGAACAGGCACGCTCACCGCCCGGTTAGACTCGTGGGTACACCCCGTCTCATCCGCCGAGAGGCAGCTTCGTGGCGCCTTCCCGTCGAGAACCCCACGCCCCCGAAGGAGGCGCGATGCGCCGCAGTGATCCGTCCACCGAGAACGGCCCCGCCGAGGAGGCGCCCGAGGTCGTCCTCGTCGTCGACTTCGGCGCGCAGTACGCCCAGTTGATCGCACGGCGGGTGCGCGAGGCGCGGGTGTACAGCGAGATCGTTCCGCACACGACGAGCGCCGCCGAGATGCTCGCGAGGAACCCGAAGGCGATCATCCTCTCCGGCGGCCCGTCCTCCGTCTACGCCGAGGACGCCCCGTCGATGGACCGCGAGGTCTTCGAGGCCGGCGTCCCCGTCCTCGGCATCTGCTACGGCTTCCAGGTCATGGCGCAGACGCTCGGCGGCACCGTGGACAACACCGGCGGCCGCGAGTACGGGCGCACCGAACTCGCCGTCGCCAAGCCGGACTCCACGCTCTTCGAGGGCACCCCGGCCGGGCAGCAGGTCTGGATGTCGCACGGCGACGCCTGCTCCGCGGCCCCCGCCGGCTTCACCGTCACCGCCTCGACGGACCTCGTCCCCGTCGCCGCCTTCGAGAACGACGAACGGAAGCTCTACGGCGTCCAGCACCACCCCGAGGTGATGCACACCACCTTCGGGCAGCAGGAGTTGGAGCACTTCCTCTACCGCGGTGCCGGGCTCACCCCCTCGTGGACGACCGAGTCGATCGTCGACGAGCAGGTCGAGGAGATCCGCGCGCGCGTCGGGCCGAAGCGCGCGATCTGCGGGCTCTCCGGCGGCGTTGACTCCGCGGTGGCGGCGGCCCTCGTGCAGCGCGCGATCGGCTCCCAGCTCACGTGCGTGTACGTCGACCACGGGCTGATGCGGAAGGGCGAGACGGAGCAGGTCGAGAAGGACTTCGTCGCGGCGACCGGCGTGCAGCTCAAGGTGGTCGACGCCGCGGAGCGGTTCCTCACCGCGCTCGCCGGCGTCTCGGACCCGGAGGAGAAGCGGAAGATCATCGGGCGGGAGTTCATCCGCGTCTTCGAGCAGGCGCAGGCGGAACTCGTCGCCGAGGCGGGGGCCGCGGGCGAGGACGTCGCCTTCCTGGTGCAGGGGACGCTCTACCCGGACGTCGTCGAGTCGGGCGGCGGCAACGGCACCGCCAACATCAAGTCGCACCACAACGTCGGCGGGCTCCCCGAGGACCTCGAGTTCGAGCTGATCGAGCCGCTGCGCAAGCTCTTCAAGGACGAGGTCCGCGCCGTCGGGCGCGAGCTCGGCCTCCCCGACGCGATCGTCGAGCGGCAGCCCTTCCCGGGGCCCGGGCTCGGCATCCGCATCGTCGGCGAGGTGACGGCCGAGCGGCTGGCCGTCCTCCGCGAGGCCGACGCCATCGCGCGCGCCGAGCTGACGGCTGCCGGGCTCGACGGCGAGATCTGGCAGTGCCCCGTCGTCCTCCTCGGGGACGTACGCAGCGTCGGCGTCCAGGGCGACGGCCGCACCTACGGGCACCCGATCGTGCTGCGCCCGGTCTCCTCGGAGGACGCGATGACGGCCGACTGGTCCCGGCTCCCCTACGAGGTCCTCGCGCGGATCTCCACTCGGATCACCAACGAGGTCGCCGAGGTCAACCGCGTCGCCCTCGACGTGACGAGCAAGCCGCCGGGGACCATCGAGTGGGAGTGAGGGCCGTGGGGGCCCGCTGAGTTCCACGTGCCGCCGCCCGCCGGTCCGCGGGCGGCGGCACGTGTGCGTGCGGGGGCTTCGCGCGCGGTCCCGGGGGGACTGCGGATAGGCTCGGGGCGTCGATTGCCGGGTCACTGAACGGAGTTGGGGGCCGCGTGGGGGGACGTGACGGGGAGGAGGGTGCTGCGGCGCCCCGTTCGTCGCCGGGCACCAGGGAGGAGCGGGCCGCACGCTGGGATGCCGAGGAGGACCTGGCGCGGGGCGCGACCCGGTCCAAGGTCTGGGTCGGCATCGTGGTGCTGGGCGTGCTCGCGGCCTTCGCACTCGACCGCGCCGTCGACACGCCGCTCAGCTCGGCGCGTGCCGTCCACGACGCGTGCGGCGGGGCGCTGCACGCGGACGAGGTGGCGCAGTACGACGGCGAGACCGGGACGACGGAGCAGACGGAGCGCTACAACGCCGAACTGGGCAGGTACTACTGCGAGTTGGGCGACGGGCATAAGGTCGTCCTCGCGCTGGACGCGGCGGTCGACACCGCGGGGGTCTCCCAGGTGGTCGGCGGCCTCATGTCCGCCGACCGGCTGACGCCGAGTCCCACAGGCGTGCCGGGCTGGAGCGACGACCACCACATCACCCTGCTGCCCCCGTGCCCCGGCGCCGGGCGGGACATCGACGGCGAAACGGCGCGGGCGGCGATCCAAGTCCGGGGCGGGTGGCGGCCGGACGCGGACGTGCGGTCCGAGGGCATTCTGGCGGTCTGGCGGAGCGCGGTCCGCGCCGCCAACTCGGCGCTGGAGCGGCTCGGTTGCGGGACGGAGCCGCTGGACC
>NZ_AJTQ01000310.1 GCF_000262345.1 Streptomyces xiaopingdaonensis
GGGTCGGCGAGACTGGGTGCGCCCAGCTCGCGGGGCTTCCGCTGCGAGGGAGGAACGCGCCGGTGCGGGTGGCGGACGTGGTGCCGGGGGACGCCGAGGGGGCGCCGCTGGACCATTGCGCTGTCGAACTCCCGCCGCGGTCGGGCGAGTCGGGCACCACCCTGCGCTTCTCGCGTGCCGTCGAAGTGCTCGTGGAGAGGTTGGGCCGGGACGCGGGGATCGGCTTTGCGGGAAGCATGGGGGAGAGCGGCCGCTGGCTGCCCGCGCTCGGGAAGGCGTTCGCCTACGGCACCGCACGGTGCGGCGGTGAACGAGTCGGCTACCTCGTCACGTCGGGCCAGGAGGCGGCGCCGGCCCCCGGCGTGCTGCGCCGCTCCCTTGCCGTGTACGCGCGGGCCGACGCCCGTCGGCAGGGCTGCACCGGGTTGCGCCTGCCCGCGGCGGCGTAGCGGGCTCGTGCCGTCGGCGAGGCGGGGCTGCTGCTCGTGGGTCCGGTGATTCCCCGGCGTCGTCGGGTGACGGTCCCGCGCCGCATCCTCCTGCTTCCACCGGACGGTGCGGTGGCGCCGCCAGGCGCGCCGGACGGGCGACCCGACCGCGTGAGTGGGAAGTTGCTAGCCCTCGTTCGGGATCACCGTGCGTGCGTGCGGTGCCGTCTGCGAGGCCCACTCGCTGCTGATTCCGGCGCGCGCCCGGGCCAGGGACTGCTCCGGGAGTCCGCGCCGTTCGCCCCAGAGGGTCGCCATGCGCTGGACTTGGCGGCCGCCGTCGAGGAACCACTCGGTGCGCTGCCGCTCCGTCCGTGCGGCGGGGGCGCCCTCGCGGACCCAGGTGCGGACGTCCGCGGTCGGGCGGCGGTGCGCTGCCCCCGCGTCGATGCGCTCCTTCGGGGAGCGGCCTGGGCCGTATCCGCCCCGGCTGTGGCGGAGCACCTCTCGGCCGAACCGGGCGCGGTCCTCCACGCGACCGTCCAACACCGCCTCCAGGTTGGCGTTGCGGAGGAGGGCCAGGTTGTGGAACGCCGGCACGACGCTGAAACGGAGGTAGGAGGGCGGCCGTGAGGGGTTGCGGGACCCCGTGTCCCGCGTCTCCGAGTGCGGGCGCGCGTCGAGGAGTTCGGCGGCCTGGGCCCGGAAGGTGTCGTGGAGGAGCGCGTAGCTCTCGGGGTAGGGGGCGACCGAGCGCACCGCCTTGCGCGCGGCGCCCGCCGCCGCGGACGAGGCGAGGTTGGCCCTCGGCTCGCCCGTGGTCTCGTCGGGGAAGG
>NZ_AJTQ01000311.1 GCF_000262345.1 Streptomyces xiaopingdaonensis
GCGAACCGGCGTACTCCGCGAGGAGTCTGGCGACGTACGGCGCGAACTCCTCGCTCGCGTAGGTTCCTTCGCGCTCGCCGAGCGCGAGAAGCGCCGCGGCGGCCGTCCTCGCCTGCGGCTTCGTGTGCCGCTGAGGACGCGAAGTCGCCCTGTCGGAACCGGTGGTGGCCGCGAGGAGGACCCGGCCGACGACGTGCGAGGCCGCAGGGCCCTCGCAGGTCGTGCGGCGCTCCTTGGCGAGGAGCCGTCCGACGCGGGTGTCCGAGGGGTCGGTCTCCGGCGCCGTCACGGGTGAGGGGATCTCCGGCGTCTCGCCCGGGTCGAGGGCCGCGGCCGCCCGAGCCGGCTCCTCGGCGAGGCGCAGGGTGGCGTCGGACGGTGTCCAGCAGCCCTCCGAGCGGACTGTCCCGACCACGAAAGCGGTGGCCACGACGACCAGCGCCGTCACCCCGGCCACCACGGCAACTCCCCTGCGCCCGAGCCGTTTCGGCCGCGTCCCCGCCTTTTCCCCGTCTGTCCGCATGCCCCGACGGTATAGGGAGGCCGCCGGGTGGTGCCGGGCAGCCGCGCAACCGGGGCCCAGAGGCGATGCTCCTTCCCGCCCAGACCTTGCGTTTACGCTTCACCTTGTAGTACTTCTTATACATGAGCGAGCGAGTACACAACAGGCTTGCGGTGGTGCGTGCCGAACACCGCGTCTCCCGACGGGAGTTGGCCGACGCGGTCGGCGCGCACTACCAGACCATCGGCCACCTGGAGCGCGGGCAGTACAACCCCAGCCTCGACCTCGCCCTGCGCATCGCCGAGTACTTCCGCCTCCCGGTCGAGGCGCTCTTCTCGCTCACCGCCTTCCGGCCGCTCAGCGAGGAGCTCTATCCGCGCCGAAGCGACGAGGGCACCGAATCCGACAGCGCACCGCACAGGGGGAGTTCGCCATGACCGCACCCGGACGACCGCAGCCCACCGCCTCGGACAGGCGGCTCTACCGCATCATGAACGACCCGCGGACGAAGCCGTACCACGCGACCGCCGGCCGCCGCCGCGCGCTCGTCCTCGCGCACACGGCGGCCACCGCAGCCGGCTTCGCCGGCCTCGTCGTCCTCTACACCGCCCACAACGCCTGGTGGGCAGCGCTCATCGCCGCGGCCCTCCTCGTGTGGATCCCCCTGACGGGGCTCCTCAACTCGATGACGGACGGCCTCTTCGAACTCCGCCCCCGCATGCTCGACGAACGCCAACTCGCCGAGCGCGCGGCCGTGCACGGCCTCGCCTTCCGCGTCGTACGGCTCGTGGTGCTCGCGGCCGTCGTCGCCTTCGCGGGGCTCGCGGCGACGGGCATCGCCCTCGCCGACCTCGCCGGCGCCCTGGCGGGTACGGGCGTCGGGCTGCTCCTGCTCCAGGGCCTCCTCCCGCTGTGGCTCGCCGCGGTCCGGGTGGAGGACGTCCCCGCCGACGAGGTCGCCTAGCGTCCGGTCAGTCGAGCAGCCGGGCGACCTCGCGCCAACCTCGGTGCGGCAGTTCGCCGGTGGGGCTCCCGTCGAAGACCTGGAGCGCGACGTGGTCGGCGCCCGCGGCCCGGAACTCGGCGAACCGCTCGCGGACGCGCGCGTCGTCGCCCCAGGCGAAGAGGGCGTCGACGAGGCGGTCGCTCCCGCCGTCGGCGAGGTCCTCCTCGGTGAACCCGGCGCGCAGCCAGTTGCGCCGGTAGTTGGTGAGCTGGAGGTAGACCGAGAGCGCCTCGCGCGCCAACTTCCGCGCACGCGTGGGATCGTCCTCGGTGACGACGCCCAACTCCGGGGCGAGCACGGGGGATTCGCCCAACGCCGCGCGCGTCTCGGCCACTTGCTCGGCGGTGACGAGGTAGGGGAAGGCCCCGGCCGCGCGCTCCCGCGCGAGGCGGACCATCCGCGGCCCGAGCGCGGCGAGCATCCGGCTGCGCGGCGGGACGAACGTGGCCGGGTCGTCGAGCTCGTCCAAATACGCCGCCATCGCGGTGTAGGGGCGCCGGTAGCCGCTCACCATCTGCGGGTGGCTCACGCCGAGGCCCAGGAGGAAGCGCTCCGGGTGCTCCTCCTCCAGCCTGCCGAAGTGCCGCGCCGCATCGGCCGCCTCCTGCCGCCAGATGGAGTGGATGCCGGTCGCGACGGTGATCCGCGGCGCCGCGCCGACGAGCGGCGCCGCCTCCTCCGCGGTCGTGTGGCCGAGCCAGACGGCGCCGTACCCGAGTTCGTCGAGTTCGGCCACCGCCTCGCCGCGGGCGTCCGGCTCGACGTCGGCGAGGGAGCGGAAGACGCCGTACCTGCCGATCGCCGGCGTCGGACCCACTTCGGAACTCGTGCTGGACATAAAGATTCCCTTCTGCGCTGCGGACGAGCGGAACGTCGGACTCCAACGATCGCACCGAAGGCGGCCCGCTCGCCGCTCCTCGCCCGCGCCCCGCCGGCCGCCGCCTCCCGGGAGGGTGAATCCGTCAACCTCCACTTCCAACTCCGGTGCCGTACACGCCGGGTGAGACCCCCTAGAGCGTCAGCGCACCGCCTCGCGAGCCTTTCCGGGCACCTGCCCTGAGCTGCACTGCCGCACCGCGCGTCACCCGTTGGTGAACCGCGTTACGGGTGCGGCCCGCGAACGCTCCGACCGGGCGAATTGGGCCCTGTGTGGTCCCACTTGGGCTCCGGAGCACGTAATGTTCTCTGTGACGAAGCGAACACGGAGCGCATCCGTCTCGCGGAGTCCCCGGTGGAGCTGGATACCCGGAGGCCGCTCAGGTCGACGGATCGCAACCCCCGAGCGACAGCTCCCCCGGGCCGCGTTGCGGCGGCCGGACCGAGTTCCGCGCCCGTCGACACGGGAGCGTGAGCGTGAGCCACTCCCCCGTGGGGCTCAAGGTGGCCGCCGCAACGCGCGATCCGGCTTCGCCGGCGCTGGTGCTGCGCCGTGCGAATGGGCCGGTTCCGGGAGCGGCTCCCCCGACAGCTCCCGGAGCCTGTCCCCTCCCTCGGGAGGTCCCCCGATCGGAGCCCGGACGACCCCCGTCGTCCGGGCTCCGAACTCTGTGCCGACCGCGGCACGTTGGCCACCCGATCGCATGCGGACCGCAGTCCGGCGACGGCTGCGTGCCGCAACTCCTCGCGCTCGCACTCCGGTTCGGAACGCCCCCCCGCGGAGGCGGGCCGGGCGCCCGCGGCGGGTGCCCGGCCCGGGACTCGGGGAGCGGAGGGCTACTCCGTCCCCGAAGCCCTTCTCTTGCGGCGGGTCACGAAGACGGTTCCCGCGGTGAGGAGGAGCACAGCCCCGGCGGCCGCCAGCATGGGGTAGCCGGAGCCGGTCTGCGAAAGCGCCCCGCCGCCGGGTCGGGGCGCCGTGGTGAGCTTCACTTCGCAGTCGCCGCAGGTGCCGCCGTCCCCAGGCGTGACGACGTTGGCGAGGAGCTGCCCGTGGGCGTCGTCGTCGACCCGCACCCGGTAGGTGAGCGTCTCCTCGCCGCCGAGTTCGGGGATGTGCCAGTTGAGAGCCGTACCGTCGAGCTGCGCCTTGCCCGCCGTCGTGCGGATGCTGCCGGGGACGAGCGTCGCGTGGTCGAGGACGTGCGAGAGGTCGTCGGAGAGGGCCACCTCGCCGGCCGTGCCCTTCTCCGGGCGCACCGTGACGGTGTAGGTGACGGTCGAGCCGGGGTCGACGGTCGAGCCGTCGGGCGGGTCGCTCCGCTTCTCCGCCGTCCAACCTCCGTCGCCCTTGGCGGTGTTGGTGACCGTGCAGGTCGTCGAGGTGCCCCGGGCGAGAGTGACGGAGCCGCCCGTGACGGGTGCCTCCTCGCCGTCCTCGCGCTCGCACGTCCAGTTGGAGGTGGTGTAGCCCTCGGGTCCGCCCTCCTCGGAGAGTTCGTAGCCGCCGGGCTCGACGCGGACGTCCGTGACCTCGTCCGAGCCGCTCTCACCGTCGACCTGCGTCGGCCCGGAGGCGTGGAGGACCCAGTCCGTCGGCTTGGCGTCGCCGCCCTCGACCTGCTTCACGAGCGTCAACTGGGCGCCGCACTCGACGGTGTTGGTGAGGCGGTAGGTGTTGTGCTCGGCGACGAGACGGGCCTCGTACGGGAGTCGTGCGTCGGCGGGGTCGCCGTTCTCCTCCGTGATCCGCTGCGAGACGACGCGGCACCAGGACGGGAGCTCCAGGCGCTCGTCGACGGTGGCGGTCGCGTTCCGCGCGTAGCCGGTGCGTGCCTCGCCCCACTCCTGGTCGGTGGGGGTGTCGTTCTCCGGCCCCGTGAGGGTGAGTCGGGCCTGGAAGCCCTCGGGCTGGTCGCCCTCCGCGTACTCGTCGCCGTCGATCCGCCAGCTCTTCTCGACGGTGATGTCGGCTGCGGGCGGCTCCCTGTTGTAGACGGTGCAGGAGACCGCGGCGCCGTTGGGGGCCTCGACGGTGAAGCCCGTGCCCGAGGCGTTGGCCACGTCCACGTCGGCGCCGGTGTCCTTGTTGACGCAGACGGCGTTGTTGCCGCCCTGGGTGACGAGGGTGTACCCGGGCTTCTGGGTCTCGGCGACCGTCACCTCGGCCGAGCCGGTGCCGGTCGGGAACTCGGGGGAGAAGACCACGGAGCCGGTCCCGTCGCCCCGGGTGGTCCGGCTGTCGGGCAGGCCGCCGATGCCGGGGGTGGTCGTGGTGGCGTCGAAGGTCCAGCCCTCGCCTGCCGGGCGGGCCCCCGAGACGTCCTCGCCGGTGTTCCGCGCCGGCACCAGTTGCTTCGTCACCGTCACCGAGTTGTCGCACTGGCTGAGGGCGAGCTGGTGGAGGGCGTCTCCCGCCGCCTCGTAGTTGGAGGTCTGCGCGTAGTCCGCGGTGCCGAGGTTGCTGCCGTTGTACGCCTCGGGCCCCGAGATCGCGCGCAGGTTGAGTCCGGTGACCCCCGACACCCCGGTGCCGACGCCGAGGGCGACGACGCGGGAACCCTTCGCCTTGACGGCGTTGGCGGAGAAGATGCCGTTCTCCACGTCGCGGAAGTGGGTGCGGGAACCGTCGCCGAGCGGCTCGGTGGACCAGCGGGTGGGGTTGCCGTCGGTGAGGACCACGACGAGGTCGTAGTGCTCCTGCGCCTCGGCCACCTTGTAGAGGCCCTGGTCCCAGTTGGTGCCGCTGCCGAGCTGGTAGTCGGCGTACTTCGCCTTGAAGGCGTCGGCGCCTGCCTGGGTGGAGACGGGCTGCAGCTCCGGGTGGTTCGGGTTGCCGGTGCTCGGCGAGGTGCCGGAGAAGGAGTAGACGGCCATGCGCGAGGCGGTGCCGGTGAGGCCGTCGGTGGCCCGGTCGGCGGCCAGCTTGAGGTTGGGGAGCTGGCTGCCGACCGACGAGGAGACGTCGAGCACGAGGGCCACGTCGAGACCGCACTTCTGGGGGAGCGCCGGGTTGTTCCGGGACTGCTGCCAGATGCCGCCCGACATCTTCCAGTCCAGCCGGTCGTCGCTGTACATGAACTCGTCCGTGGAGCGGTACGTCTCGCCCGCCGCCATCGCCGGCGTGTCGAACTCGTACGGGCGGGCCACCGACTGGGAGCCGCTGCCCCTGCCGGTGCGGAGTTCGGGGTTGGTGTACCAGCCCGGCGGTACCCCCTCCTCGACCTGCCGGACCACGAACTCGCGGCCCGCGTTGGCCCCGCCGTCCCGGGTGTCGGGGACGACGAAGTTGCAGTCGCCGTCGCCGTCGGAGACGCAGGTCGACCAGGGCTCGCCGACGGGCTGGTCGGTCGCGGGGTCGACGAGCTGGAGCTGCACGCCGGCGAGCGGGGCGACCTCCTCGGGGGCGCTCCGGTCGCCGCCGGTCCTGACGGTGATCACCGAGGTCGTCGCCGTGGGGGAGGGGACCGTTCCTGGTGCGCTGCCCTGTGCGGTGGTGGTGAGCGCCGGCGTCGCGGTGCCGGTGAGCGCGGCGAGCAGGGCGGTGACGACGAGGAGCGTGCCGCGGTGGGGGCGTCGGCGACGAGGTGGGCGGCGGGAGGAGCGGGCGCGGTGGGACGGCCCCGCTGGGCTGAGCGGCATGGTCGACTCCAGGGAAGACGATCTTTCGCTCACGGTAAGGCCGCTTAATAACTGAAAGTGTGATTTGGGCATTGTGTCCTGTGTGTACGCAAGCCGCACTCCCAGGGCGTCCCGGAGCCGCCGAGTTGCGACGTGCGTGCACCGCAGGACGCTGGAGGGGCGGCGGCGTCACGAGAGCGCCGCCCGCCCGACGTCCACGAGCGAGGCGAGCAGCGTGAACACCCTCTCCCCCGGCTTCCACGGCCACACCCGCCCGCGCAGCGACCGGCTACCGCCCGGGCAGTACCCGACCGAGCAGTTCCCCGTCCTCTCCGCCGGGCCGACGCCCGACATCCCCACGTCCGCATGGGAGTTCGCGCTCACGGGCACCGACGGCGAGCGGCTGCGCACCTGGGACTGGACCGGCTTCGGCGACCTCCCGCAGGAGGAGCCGACCGTCGACATCCACTGCGTCACCCGGTGGACGAAGTGGGACACGAGCTGGTGCGGCGTCTCCGTCGACGTCCTGCTGGAAGGCGTGGACACGAGCGCGAGCCACGTCATGGCCGAGTCCTACGGCGGCTACACGACCAACCTGCCGCTCGCCGACCTCACCGGGGGAAAGGCGTGGATCGTGCACACCTTCGACGGCCTCCCGCTCCCACCCGAGCACGGCGGCCCGGCGCGGCTCCTCGTGCCGCACCTCTACTTCTGGAAGTCCGCGAAGTGGGTGTCGGGGCTCCGGCTGCTCGACCGCGACGAGCCGGGGTTCTGGGAGTCGGTCGGCTACCACATGTACGGCGACCCCTGGCACGAGCAGCGCAACCGGAGCGACTGAGGTGCGCGGGCACTGGTACCTCGCACGGCTCGTCGAGCGCAGGGAGGAGAACGCGACCGCGCGCACCCTGCTCTTCGACGTCGGGGAGTGGCCGGGGCACCTGCCGGGCCAGCACGTCGACGTACGGCTCACGGCCGACGACGGGTACCAGGCCGTCCGCAGCTACTCCCTCGCCGCGCCCGCCGAGGGGGACCGCCTGGAACTCGGCGTGCAGCCGGTCGAGGGCGGCGAGGTGTCGCCGTACCTCGCGGGGCAGTTGCCGCTCGACGCCTGTGTCGAGGTGCGGGGGCCGCTCGGGGGCTGGTTCGTCTGGCACGGCGAGCGTACGGAGCCGGTGCTGCTGCTCGGCGGGGGCTCGGGGATCGTGCCGCTGAGGGCGATGGTCCGCGCCCGGCGGAGTTCGGCGGCACGGTCGCCGTTCCTGCTCCTGTACGCGCTCCGCTCGCCCGCCGAGCGCTGGTACGCGGAGGAGCTGCGCCCCGGCGCGGACGCGGACGGCGTGCGGACGCGCCTCCTCTACAGCCGCGAGGCGCCCGCCGAAGAACCGCGCCCCGCAGGCCGGTTGACGGCCGCGGACCTCGCAGGCGCCGCGGAGATCGAGGGCGGCCCGCCGCTCTGCTACGTCTGCGGGCCGACCGGGTTCGTCGAGCACGCGGCGGGGCTCCTCGTCGAAGAGGGCGTGCCTCCCGGGCGGGTGCGGACGGAGCGGTTCGGGTGAGGGCCGCCGGTCGGAGAGAGGAGCAGGCGATGGTCGTGCAGCACCTCGACGGGAACATGCTCGCGGGGCCGCTCTCGGAGGTCTTCGCGGTCGAGCCGACGACCGCGCTGCGCCGCTGCCCGCACTGCCGCCTCGTCTCCAGCCTCGCCCAACTCCATGTCTACGGCCCCCGGCCCGGCATCACCGCGCGCTGCCCCGGGTGTTCGGCGATCGCCCTGCGCCTGGCACGCCATCCCGACGCGCTCTGGCTCCAACTCGGCGGTGTCGAGGGCGCGTTCCGCTTTCCTCTCGCGGAGTGAGCGCGCCCGCGCCCCCACTCCGGGTGGTTTGCCGCATTCCGTGCTGCGAGGACCGCCCACGGCGGGGCAGCCTTCTCTTCTCGGCGGAGTCCGGGCCGTCCCTCCCCGCGCCCCGGCCCGGCCCGCCGTCCTGCAGGCGTCGGCATGGCTGCCTGTCCTGCGCGCCGGTGCCGTTGCGGCGGGGCTTTCGCTCGGGAGGGCGCGGGGCGCCGCGGGGCCGACCGCCTCGGTGCGGGCGGCGGTTGCCTGCGGGGCTGCCGCTGCTCGTCGCGGAGAACGGTCGGGCTGGCGGGCGCCGCTCGAGTATCCGGGTGGTCGGGACCGCCGGAGACGCAAGGGCGACGGATCGCCGCCGCCGGCTCTCGAAGCGGCTCGGTGCCTCGGACACGAGTCACCCCTCCGGCCCCGTGGCCCGGTGGAGCGGTACGTCGGTGGCGGAGAGCGGGGTGCCGCTGCCGCCGGAGCGGGAGGCGACGAGTTCGGCTGCGACGGAGAGTGCGGTCTCCTCGGGGGTGTGGCCCGCGAGGTCGAGGCCGATCGGCGAGCGGAGCCGGGTGAGTTCGGGTTCCGAGAGACCGGCCTCGCGGAGGCGTTCCAGGCGGTCGGAGTGCGAGCGGCGGCTGCCCATGGCGCCGACGTAGCCGGCAGGGCTGCGCAGCGCCGTCGTCAGTGCGGGGACGTCGAACTTGGGGTCGTGGGTGAGGAGGCAGACGGCGGTGCGCTCGTCGAGGGTGTCGCGCACCGAGTCGAGGTAGCGGTGCGGCCAGTCGACGACGATCTCGTTCGCGTACGGGAAGCGCTGTGCGGTGGCGAAGACGGGGCGCGCGTCGCAGAGCACGACGTGGTAGCCGAGGAACCTGCCGATCCTGGTGAGCGCCTCGGCGAAGTCGGTGGCGCCGAAGACGAGCATCCGCGGCGGCGGCGCGTACGGCTCGACGAGCAGCGCCGCCCGTCCGCCCGCGCGCGTGCCGCACTCCTCGACGTCGAGCGTGCGCGCCGCACCGCCCGCCGCAAGCGCCCCGAACGCGGCGTGCGCGCCGGCGCGGTCGGCCTCCGGCGTCCCGAGCGCCCCGAGGGTGTGCCGGCCGCCTTCGGCGTCCTGCCACGCGAGGAGGGTGCCCCCGACGGGCACGGCGCCCTCGACGGCGGTGACGAGCGCGGCGGGGAGCCCGGCCGCCTGCTGCGCCGCCAACTGCTCCAGCAGCGGGGCCTCTTCGGCGCGGAACGGGCGGACGAGTACGTCGAGGACGCCGCCGCAGGTGAGGCCGACGGCGAAGGCGTCGTCGTCGGTGATGCCGTACTGCTCGACCGCAGGCTCGCCCGACTCCAGTACGTCGAGCGCGAGTTGGTGGACGGCGCCTTCGACGCAGCCGCCGGAGAGGCTCCCCGCGACCTCGCCCGAGGAGCTGACGGCCATCGCGGCGCCGACCGGCCTCGGCGCCGAACGCCACGTCGCCGTGGTGGTTGCGACGGCGAAGGTGGTGCCGTCGCGCTGCCAGGCCAGCGCCTGCTGTAGGACGTCACGCACCTTTGCCCGCCTTCCCTTCGCCCGCCGGTCTGTCGTCATTATGTTTCCGCGAGGAAACCTTCGGTAGGGGTTGACACTTGGGCGGGTGAGCGATTCTGCTGTCTACGGTTGCTGAAAATCTTAGGGCTTAGTTAACTCGGCAGAGCTGATGCGGCCCGGTGGAGAGACAGGTGGTCGCGTGAAACCGGCTCCGTTCGACTACGTGGCGCCAGGCACCCTGCCCGAAGCGCTGCGGTTCCTCGCCGACGAAGAGCGGGAGGTGAAGGTCCTCGCCGGTGGTCAGTCGCTCGTCCCCATGCTCAACATGCGGCTCGCCAGACCGGAGTTGCTCGTCGACATCACCCGCATACCCGAGCTGCGCACCCTGGACGTCGAAGGGGACGGCGCGCTCCGGGTAGGCGCGGGGGTCCGCCAGGCCGCCGTCGCCGTCGACCCCGCGGTGAGCGCCGGGTGGCCGCTGCTCACCGAGGCGATCGGGCACATCGGGCACCCGCAGATCCGCAACCGCGGCACCGTCTGCGGCAGCCTCGTCCACCACGACCCGGCCGCGGAACTCCCGACGGCGGCGCTCGCGCTCGACGCGCGGTTCGACCTCAGCGGCCCCGCCGGAACCCGCACCGTCGACGCCGACGACTTCTTCCTCAGCACCTTCCTCACCGCGCTCGAGGCCGACGAGATCGTCACCTCCGTCCGGTTCGCCGCGCAACCGCCCCGCACGGGCTGGGCGTTCGAGGAACTCGCCCGCCGCCGCGGCGACTTCGCCGCCATCGGCGTGGCCGTCCTGCTCACCCGCGCCGAGGCCGGCGGCGTCGAACGGGCCCGCGTCGTCTTCTGCGCGGCGGGCTCCCGGCCGCTGCGGCTCCCCGAGGCGGAGGAGGCGCTCCTCGCAGCCGACGGACCGGAACGGCTCGACGACGCCTTCGCCGCGGCCGGAGCCGCGGCCCGCGCCCGCCTCGACCCGCCGTCCGACGTGCACGCCGACGCGGAGTGGCGGCGCGAGGCCGCCGAGACCCTCCTCGTCCGCGCCTGCAACCGAGCCTGGGAGCGTACAGGTGACTGACACGACCGAAGCGAGCCGCGAGCCCCTGCCGAGCGCGGCCCCGCCGCTGAGCGAGCCGTCCTCCTGGCACGAGCTCCACCTCACCGTCAACGGGCGCCCCGTCCGCGCGCAGGTCGAGTCCCGGCTGCTGCTCAGCGACTTCCTCCGCGCACGGCTCTCGCTCACCGGCACCCACGTCGGCTGCGAGCACGGCGTCTGCGGTGCGTGCACCGTCCTCGTCGACGGCGAACCGGTGCGCTCCTGCCTCACGCTGGCCGTCGCCTGCGAGGGCGCCTCGCTGCGCACCGTCGAGTCGCTCGCGGACGAGGAGGGGCCGCTCACCGACGTCCAGCGCGCCTTCCACGAACAGCACGCCATGCAGTGCGGCTTCTGCACGGCCGGCTTCGTGATGAGCTGCACCGCCATGGTGGAGGCGCCCGAGCGCCCCACGGAGGACGAGGTCGCCGACCAGCTCAGCGGCCACCTGTGCCGCTGCACTGGCTACCGCAACATCAGAGCCGCCGTCGAGCAGGTCCTCGACGGCCGGTACGGGAAGGCAGGCGAGGAGAAGTGACCATCCAGCAGGCCACCCCGGCGCGCGCGGGCACGGAGCAGGAGGCGTGGATCGGGCGCCGCCTGCCCCGTGTCGAGGACGACCGCCTCCTGCGCGGCAATGGGCGCTACGCGGACGACCTCGGCCTCCCGGGCACGCTCGAACTCGCCTTCCTCCGCAGCCCGCACGCCCACGCCCGGATCACCGCGCTCGACACGGAGGCCGCCGCACGCCTCCCCGGCGTCCACGCGATCTGGACCGGCGAGGACACGGCAGCGCTCGCGCCGCTCCTCAACCGCGCCGAACTCGCCGTTCCCGCCGGGCTCCAGGAGGCGCTCGATCCGCTGGTGCGGGCGCTCCCGATGGCACTTCTCGCGAAGGAGAAGGTCACCTTCGTCGGGCAGCCCGTCGCGCTCGTCGCCGCCGACAGCCGCTACCTCGCCGAGGACGCGCTGGAGCTGATCGAGGCGGAGTACGAGCCGCTCGACGTCGTCGTCGACCCGGAGGCGGCGCTGCGCCCCGACTCCCCGCGCGTCGAGGAGAGCTGGGACGACAACGTGGCGCTCGCGCTCGACACCACCGTCGGCGATCCGCAGGCCGCCTTCGCCGAGGCGGCCTGCGTGGTCGAGGAGGAGTTCCGGGCGCACCGCTACGTCGCCTCGCCGATCGAGCCGCGCGGCATCACCGCCGCACCCGGCGGATACGACGGGCGGCTCACCGTGTGGTCGAGCCACCAGACGCCGCACCGCGTGCGCGACACGGTCGCCGGTACCCTCGGCCTCGACCCCGAGCAGGTCCACGTGATCGCCGCCGATGTCGGCGGCGGGTTCGGGCAGAAGGGCGTCCTCTACGTCGAGGACCTCCTCGTGCCGTTCGCCGCGCACCGGTTGGGGCGCCCCGTGAGCTGGCGCGAGGACCGCAACGAGAACCTCACGGGCACCGCGCACGCGCGCGAACAGACCCACCGGATCTCGCTCGCCGCCGACGCCGACGGGCGGCTGCTCGGCCTGCGGGACGAGATCCTCGTCAACTTCGGCGCCACCACGATCACGGGCCTCGTCGTCCCGTACAACTCGCTCTGCCACCTGCTCGGCCCGTACCGCGTCCCGCACGTGCACATCGACGTCAAGGCCGTCCTCACCAACACCACCTACACCGCGCCCTATCGCGGCGCCGGGCGCCCCGAGGCCGTCTTCGCGATGGAGCGCGCGATGGACCGTCTCGCGGCGAAGCTGGGGATCGAGCCGGCCGAGCTGCGCGCGAGGAACCTGATACCGCCCGAGGCGATGCCGTACCGCACCGGACTCGTCGACCGCGCGGGCAACCCGCAGGAGTACGACTCGGGCGACTTCCCCGAACTCCTGCGGCGCGCCGTGGACCGGATCGACGTGCCCGCCGTGCGCGAGCGGCAGCGCGCGGGGGAGCGCGAGGGGCACCGCGTGGGCGTCGGCTTCGCCGTCTACCTGGAGGCGACGGGGCTCGGCCCCTTCGAGTCGGCGCGCGTCCGACTGCGGCGCAACGGGCGGGTCGGCCTCTACCTCGGCACGCCCTCGCAGGGGCAGGGGCACCGCACCAGCATGGCGCAGATCGCCGCCGACGCGCTCGGGGTCTCGCCTTCCGTCGTCGACGTCGTCGGCGGGGACACCGACGCGGTGCCGTTCGGCGTCGGCACGATCGCCAGCCGGGCGCTCGTCACCGCGGGGAACGCGACGCACCGCGCGGGGCGGCTGCTCCGCGAGAAGATCCTTGACTCCGCCTCCGCCCGCCTCGGGACGCCGGCCGACGAGCTGACCGTGGTCGACGGCGTCGTGCTCCCGCTGAAGTCCGCGGACGAAGGCGCGGGAAGCGAGGCGCCCGAGGGCCTGCCGCTCGCCGCACTCGTCGACTCCCCGATGACGGTGCCCGACGGACTCGGCGCCGACCTCAGCGAGACGGCGCACTTCCGCCCGCCCGGCTTCACCTTCGCGGCGGGGGCGCACGCCGTCGTCGTGGACGTCGACACCCGGACGGGCGAGGTGGAGATCGAGCGGTACGTCGTCGTCCACGACGCGGGGCGCATCGTCAACCCGATGATCGCCGAGGCGCAGGTGACGGGCGGCGTCGCACAGGGGATCGGCGGCGCCCTCTACGAGGAGATGGCGTACGGACCCGACGGCCAGCCCGTCACCACCACGTACATGGACTACCTCCTCCCCACCTCCTCGGAGATCCCCGACCTGGAGCTGGACGAGACCCACACCCACAGCACCCTCAACGACCTCGGCGTCAAGGGCCTCGGCGAGGGCGGCGCCATCGCGCCGCAGGCTGTGATCTCGAACGCGGTGGAGGACGCGCTGCGTCCGTACGGTGCGGTGGTACGGCGCGGCCCGCTGACGCCGCACCGGGTCCGCGCCCTGATCCGCGACTCCGCGGGGGAGCAGCGCGACGCCGAGCGCCCCGCCGTCCCGACCGCCTGAGCACGCACGTACGGAGAGACCATGCAACTCGACCACAGCTTCCAGGTGCCGGTGCCGCAGGAGGAGACCTGGCGACTCTTCCACGACATCGAGGCGATAGCGCCCTGCATGCCGGGCGCCGTCCTCGACCGCGCGGACGAGAACAGCTTCGAGGGGCGGGTGAAGGTCAAGGTCGGTGCGGTGGCGATGAGTTACCGCGGCAAGGGGACGATCACCAGGGACGAGGCGGCCCGGCGCGTCGTCCTCGACCTCAGCGGCAGCGAGACCCGCGGCGGCGGCACCGCCACCGCTACGGTCACCGCCACGTTGACGCCGGACGGCGAGGGCACCGCCGTCCGCGTGCGGACCGACCTCGATCTCACGGGGAAGCCGGCGCAGTTCGGGCGCGGCATCCTCGTCGAGGTCGGGGACCGGCTGGTGCAGCAGTTCGCCGGCAACCTCCAGAAGCATCTGAGCGCCCGGCCGGACGCCGGGACGGCGGCGCCGGACGCGGCCCGGTCCGCGGCGTCGACCGCGGCCGAGCCCGAGGCGCTCGACATGGGGGCCGCCGTCTGGCCGGCCCTCGCGAAGCGGGCGAAGGTGCCGGCGCTCGTCGCGGGGAGCGTCGCCGTCACGCTGCTCGCGGTGCGGCTGCTGCGGCGCAAGTCCGCCTGAACGTCACGTCGCCCGGTCCCGGCTTGCCGGGGCCGGGCGACGCGCGTCTCCGCGTCTCCGCGCCGGGTGGTGCGCGCCGTCGATCCATGTCCGGTAAAGGTGTTCGGCGTGGTATTCCACGAACTCCGTGTTCTGCGCGCTATGCATGGTTCCGTCCCGCGCGGCGCGACTCCCCACACCCGGACGACGGCTCACAGCGTCCGCCCGCACAGGGGGCCGCCCTCCGCGCACCGCCACCGCAGAGGGAGCAGGCCATGACGTCGACGGAGAGTCCGCCCAACGTCGCAGGGGAGCAGTCGGAACCGCCGCGCAAGCGGCCGGGGTCGGTGGTGGTGCAGTGGCTCACCACCACCGATCACAAGCAGATCGGCACGCTCTACCTCGTCACGTCCTTCGTCTTCTTCCTGCTCGGCGGGGTGATGGCGCTGCTGATGCGCGCCGAACTCGCCCGTCCTGGCATCCAGTTGCTCTCGCACGAGCAGTTCAACCAGTTCTTCACCATGCACGGCACGGTGATGCTGCTGATGTTCGCGACGCCGACGTTCATCGGCTTCGGCAACTGGATCGTGCCGCTCCAGATCGGGGCGCCCGACGTGGCGCTCCCGCGGCTGAACATGCTCTCGTACTGGCTCTTCCTCTTCGGCTCGCTCATCGTGATGGGCGGCTTCCTCACGCCCAACGGCGCGGCCGACTTCGGCTGGTTCGCCTACTCGCCGCTCACCGACGCCGTCCGCAGCCCGGGCGTCGGCCACGACATGTGGATCATGGGCCTCGCCTTCCAGGGCTTCGGCACGATCCTCGGCTCCGTCAACTTCATCACCACCATCGTCGGGATGCGGGCGCCCGGGATGACGCTGTTCCGGATGCCGATCTTCACCTGGAACGTGCTGCTCACCGCCGTGTTGGTGCTCATGGCCTTCCCCGTGCTCGCCGCCGCGCTGCTGGCGCTGGAGTACGACCGCAAGTTCGGCGGGATGATCTTCGAGGCGGTGAACGGCGGGCCGCTGCTCTGGCAGCACCTCTTCTGGTTCTTCGGGCATCCCGAGGTCTACATCATCGCGCTGCCGTTCTTCGGGATCGTCACCGAGGTCATCCCCGTCTTCAGCCGCAAACCGATCTTCGGGTACGTCGGCCTCGTCGGGGCGACGGTCGCGATCACGGGCCTCTCGGTGACGGTCTGGGCCCACCACATGTTCGTCACGGGAGGGGTGTTGCTCCCCTTCTTCTCGCTCATGTCGTTCCTCATCGCGGTGCCGACGGGGGTGAAGTTCTTCAACTGGATCGGCACGATGTGGAAGGGGTCGCTGAGCTTCGAGACGCCGATGCTCTGGTCGACCGGCTTCCTCGTGACCTTCCTCTTCGGCGGACTCACGGGGGTGCTCCTCGCGTCGCCGCCGATGGACTTCCACGTCTCGGACACGTACTTCGTCGTCGCGCACTTCCACTACGTGGTCTTCGGCACCGTCGTCTTCGCCGCCTTCGCCGGATTCCATTTCTGGTGGCCCAAGTTCACGGGGAAGATGCTCGACGAGCGCCTCGGCAAGATCACTTTCTGGACGCTCTTCGTCGGCTTCCACACCACCTTCCTCGTCCAGCACTGGCTCGGCGTCGAGGGCATGCCCCGCCGCTA
>NZ_AJTQ01000312.1 GCF_000262345.1 Streptomyces xiaopingdaonensis
GCGGACTACCTCGCGGCCGACGGCTTCACCGCGCTCAACACCGTCTCCTCGATCGGCTCCTTCCTCCTCGGCCTCTCGATGCTGCCGTTCTTCTACAACGTCTGGAAGACGGCGAAGTACGGCAAGAAGATCGACGTCGACGACCCCTGGGGCTACGGACGTTCGCTGGAGTGGGCGACCTCCTGCCCGCCCCCGGCGCACAACTTCTACGCCCTGCCCCGCATCCGCTCCGAGTCCCCGGCCTTCGATCTCCACCATCCCGAGGTCGCCCAGCTCGACGAACTCCACGTCGGCGAACCGCCGCCGACCTCCCGCGGCTTCACCACCGGGCGCGTCGACGAGTCCGGCGCGGCGGCCGGGGGCTCCGGCACGGCCCGCCCGGACGGTCAGCAGGGGGCGGACGGCGGGGAAGGCCAGGTGTGAGGCGCATGGCGACCCGCAAGCGCCCCCGGCGCGCAGCGAGGCAGGCGGCCGAGCGCCCCGAGCCCGTGGACAGCGCGTCCGGTGAAGTCGCAGAAGGGCTCGTCGACTTGGAGGGGTACCTCCTCGCGCACTCGGCGATCGACGAGGCCCGCGTGCAGGCCGCCTCCTTCACCCGCCGCCTCCCGTGGCTCACGGGGGAGCAGCGCCGCGAGGTGGAGACGCTCTACGCCGGCGACCATCTCGACCACACCCGCCGCTCCCTCCAGGCGACCATGCGGCGCGCCGGCGAACTGCGCCTCGAGTACCAGCACCGCTACGACCGGCTCAGGGCGCGCTGCACCGCGCTCTTCCTCGCGGCGACGGCGGCGGCGTCGGGCGTACTGACGCTGCTGGGCCTGGCGGCCCGGGGCTGAGGGGCGCACGACCGGAGCGCACAGAGCGGGGCGGGCACGAAGCCCGCCCCGCTTCCGTTGCCGGGGTGATTACCGGGAGTCCTCCTGGCGCGAACTCGACTTCGAGGGCGAGGTGTTCGCCTGCTCGCCGTCCTGCTGCGCCGGAATCGGCGTCTCCAGGGTGCCGTTCTCCAGGCTCTCCTCGATCGCGGAGACCGCCTTGTCGATCATGAGGTCCTGCTCGGCCTCCTGGCGTGCCTTGAGGTACGCCTGGCGCTCGTGGCGCAGCGACTTGATCGTCGCCGCGCACATGAAGAGCATCACGACGCTGAACGGCAGGGCGATGATGATCGCCGTCGTCTGGAGCGTGGTGAGCGAATCGGCGCCCTTGCCGCCCGCGACGAGGAGCGCGATGGCCACGGCGCCCTCGGCGCACGACCAGAAGACCCGGCTCCACCTCGGCGGATCGGGGTCGCCGCCGGAGGTGAGCATGTCGACGACGTAGGAGCCGGAGTCCGACGAGGTGACGAAGAAGAGGACGATCAGCAGGATCGTCAGGCCGATGACGATCCCGGCGGCCGGGAGGGTCTCCAGCAGCTGGAAGAGCGCCGTGTCGTTGTTGACGCCGTCCCCGATGAGGCCGCCCTCACCGAACACCTCGGTGTGGATGCCGGAACCGCCCAGGACGCTGTACCAGAAGAAGGTCAGCAGCGTCGGAACGAGCAGCACACCGCAGACGAACTCGCGGACGGTGCGCCCGCGCGAGATGCGTGCGATGAAGATGCCGACGAACGGCGACCAGGAGATCCACCAGCCCCAGTAGAAGATCGTCCAGTCCTTGATCCAGTCGGTCCCCTCGCTGCCCTGGCTCGCGCCGGTGTCGAAGCTCATCTGGAGCACGGTCTGGAGGTAGCCGCCGATGTTCTGGATGAAGCCGCTGAAGATGAAGAGCGTCGGCCCCGCGACGAGGACGAAGAGCATCAGCGCGGCGGCGAGGCCCATGTTGATGTTGGAGAGCCACTTGATGCCCTTGCCGATGCCCGTGACGACGGAAATCGTCGCGAGCACCGTGATCCCGACGATCAGGGCGACCTGGAAGCTCGTGCCGGGGTTCTCCACCCAGCCGGAGAAGTCGAGCCCTGCGGAGATCTGCATCACGCCGAAGCCGAGCGAGGTGGCGACGCCGAAGAGCGTGCCGACGACGGCGATGACGTCGATGACGTTGCCGAGCCAACCCTTGACGCGGTTGCCGAGGACCGGCTCCAGCGCCCAGCGGATCGAGACGGGGCGGCCCTTGCGGTGGATCGCGTAGGCGACGGCGAGTCCGACGACGACGTAGATCGCCCACGGGTGGATGCCCCAGTGCAGGAACGTCTGCACCATGGAGAACTCGGCCTTCTCGGCCGCGCTTTCACCGACGCCCGGTTTGGGCGCGTCGTAGAAGTTGAGCGGTTCGGCGACGCCCCAGAAGACGAGGCCGATGCCCATGCCGGCGGCGAAGAGCATCGAGAGCCAGGAGAGGAGGCTGTACTCGGCCTTCTCGTGGTCCTTGCCGAGCTTGATGTCGCCGAAGCGCCCTATCCCGACCCACAAAGCGAAGATCACGAAGAGCGAGACGATGGCCATGTAGTACCAGCCGAGCCCGCCCACGATGTTGTCCTGGATCGACGTCACCAGGTTCGCGGCCGACTCCTGGAAGATCACCGCGTAGAGCACGAAGGCCACGATGATGATCGCGGAGGGCCAGAAGACCCAGGGGGCCACCGACGATTCCCGTTTCTTCGGACCGCCGGATGGTCGGTTCTCGTCGGCCTCCGGCGGGGCCTCCCCCGTCTTCCCCGTTTCTTGCGCAGCCACACTCGTTCCCTTCGCGTCTGGGGCTGTGGTCATCAGCCGGGCACGTGGACGGCCCGGGCGAAGCGCGTGCCCGCGCCGCAGCCCTGTATGCATAACGAAAGGGAAACGTAGTCTTTGCCGAGGTCGGGTGGCACTCGTAGTCGAGTAGGTGTATGTGGCAGCCGCACGGCCGTGCGGTCAACGCCTGCGCCAGGGAAGCCTTCTGGAGCCGCGCGGATACTCGCCCCACGCCCGCGTCCGACCCGCTGCCTCGTCCTGGCGGTTCTCCTCCAGCGCGTTGACGGTGTGGTGCACGAGCCGCTGCGCCATCTCCCTGCGCCGGGCCGCCTCGTAGGCGCGGTGCTCGGCGCGGAGGCAGCGCAGCGTCGCGACGCACATGATCAGCATGATGACGCTGAAGGGCAGCGCGATGATGATCGCCGTCGTCTGGAGCGTGGTGAGCGAGTCGGAGCCGGCGCCTCCGGCGAGGAGGAGCGCGATGGCGACGGCGCCCTCCGCGACCGACCAGAAGACCCGGCTCCAGATCGGCGGGTTCTGGTCGCCGCCCGACGCGAGCATGTCGACGACGAACGAGCCGGAGTCCGAGGACGTCACGAAGAAGAGGACGATCAGCAGGATCGTGACGCCCGAGACGAAGCCGGTCCACGGAAGGTTGTGGAGGAGCTGGAAGAGCGCCGCGTCGGTGTTGACGCCTCCCTCGGTGAGGTTGCCGCTCCCGAAGATCTCCTCCCAGAGCGCGGAGCCGCCGAGCGCGGAGTACCAGAGGAAGGTGACGACGGTCGGCACCAGCAGCACGCCCGCGATGAACTCCCGCACGGTACGGCCGCGTGAGATGCGCGCGATGAAGATTCCGACGAACGGCACCCAGGAGATCCACCAGCCCCAGTAGAAGAGCGTCCACTGGCGCACCCACCCGGTGCCTTCGCTCCCGTAGTTGACGCCGGTGTCGAAGCTCATCTGGAGGAAGTTCTGAAGGTAGTTGCCGATGCTCTGGACGAGGGTGTTGAAGATGAACTCCGTCGGCCCGGTCACCAGCACGAAGATCATGAGCAGCGCCGCGATCGTGATGTTGACGTTGGAGAGCAGCCTGATCCCGCGCCCCAGCCCCGAGACCACGGAGCCGATGGCGATCAGCGTGATCACGACGATGAGGAGCACCTGGAGGCCCTCGCCCGTGCTGTCCACCCAGCCGCTGTACTCCATCCCCGCGGAGACCTGCATCACGCCGAAGCCGAGCGAGGTGGCGACGCCGAAGAGGGTGCCGATGATGGCGATGACGTCGATGAGGTCGCCCCAGCCGCCCTTGACGCGCTCCCCGATCAGGGGCTCGAGCGTCCACCGGATCGAGACGGGACGCCCCCTGCGGTGGATCGCGTAGGCGACGGCGAGGCCGACGACGGCGTAGATCGCCCAGGGGTGGACCCCCCAGTGCAGGAACGTCTGCCGCATCGCGAACTCGGAGCGCGCCGCGGAGCTCTCGCCGATGCCGGGCTTGGGCTCGTCGTAGAAGGTGAGCGGTTCGGCGACGCCCCAGAAGACGAGGCCGATCCCCATGCCGGCGGCGAAGAGCATCGAGAGCCAGGAGAGGAGGCCGAACTCCGGCTCCTCCTCGTCCCTGCCGAGCTTGATGTCGCCGAATCGGCTGACGCCGACCCAGATCGAGAAGATCACGAAGAGCGAGACGATCGCCTGGTAGTACCAGCCGAGGTAGCCGATGATGTGGTCCTGCACCGTCGTCACGGCCGAGGCGGCCGAGTGCGGGAAGAGCACCGCGTAGAGGACGAAGAGCAGGATGACCACGGCCGAGGGCCAGAAGACCCGGTGCGCCACCGAACTCGTGGGGCTCTCCGACTCCTCCTCGGCCTCCGTCTCGCCGGCGGGTTGATCGGGCGGGTTCCCCGTGGGGTGCGCGGCCACGCTCGGCTCCCTTCGCAGTGGGGGGTGGAAGAGGCGCGCGGCACGGGTCCGCGCTGGGCGGATGCGCGCGCAACTGGCTGGGATCTTATGTGTGTGTCCAGGTTTTGCCTGTTATTCCGTGGGCGCGGTGGTTTCGGAGGTCGTGTCGCAGCCGTTGGCGCGGCGCCGGGTGGTCCGCGGGTCTCGGGTGTGAACACCCGTCCGTCATGGCCGTGTTGACGGTATATGCCCGGAAGTGTGGCAACAGCGTTCTCTGCGTCGAATCGGGACGGTTCTCCGCTAGCGTGTGCCGCCCGCTGCTCGCCGATCTCCGAGCGCGGGCACACGTACGGCGGACGGGAAGGTTCCGGCATGTTCCGAGTGCGCAGGCGCGCAGGCGACCCGCAACACCCCCAGCACACGGGCGTACGCGCGCCAGGGGCGCGCCGGCGCGCGGCGTGGCTCGCGGTGCCCGCGGCGGTGGTCGTCCTCGCCGCGGGCGCCGTCGCCTCCGCGACGAGCGCCGCCGACCGGGTGCGGGGCGCCGACGCCGCACCGGAGCGGATCGACCCGGACGCGGCCAACATCCGCGGCGAGAAGGTCTATCGGGGCCTCGGGCGCGAGCACCGCAGCGGGCGGATCGCCTACCCGGCCCGGCCCGTGCCTCCCGTCGGCGGCCCCCACAACCCCGTGTGGCAGAACGCCGACGGCGCCGTCTACGACCGGCCGCTCCGCAACGAGCACGCCGTCCACTCGCTGGAGCACGGCACCGTGTGGGTCACCTACGCGCCCGACGCGCCGGCTTCCGGCGTCCGGGCCCTGCGCAAGCAGGTGGAGGGCGTGCCGTACCGAATGATGAGCCCCGTGCCGAAGCAGGGCGCCCCCTTCGAACTCACCGCCTGGGGGCACCAGTTGAGCCTGCGCAGCGGTACGGACAAGCGGGCCGCGCAGTTCCTCGAGGCGTACACGCAGGGACCGCAGACGCCCGAGGCCGGAGCGCCGGCGACCGGCGGACGGAAGACTCCGTGACCGCGCGCAGCCTCCGCACCGCGGGCCCCTGCCTCGTCCTCGCCGCACTTCTCGGCGCGCTGCTCCTCACCGCCGGAGCCCCCGCGGCAGAACGCGCTCCGGCGCGCGCCGGAGCGCCCGCGGACGACTCGGCCGACGTGGGGTTCGCGCGCGACATGTCCGTCCACCACCAGCAGGCGGTGGAGATGTCGTTCCACCTCTACCGCCACGGCGCCTCCGAGCGACTCCGCACGCTCGCGTACGACATCGCGCAGACGCAGGCGACGCAGCGCGGCATGATGCTCGGCTGGCTCGACCTGTGGGGGCGAAGTGCCTCCCCCAAGCACCCCATGGCGTGGATGGACATGCCGCCGCCGAGCGACGCCGACCGCCGCGAGGGCCGCCTCATGCCCGGCATGCTCAGCCGCGGCGAACTCGCCCAACTCCTCGACGCCGAGGGTGAGAAGGCCGATGTCCTCTTCCTCGAGCGCATGATCAGCCACCACCGCGGGGGCGTGCACATGGCGGAGGGAGCCGTGGAGCGCGCCGAGGAGCCGGTGGTGCGCCGTCTCGCCCAGGGCATGCTCGACGCGCAGAAGGCGGAGATCGACGAGATGACGCACCTGCTGCGCACCGTCGACGGCTCGGGCGGGGCGCCGTCCGACGCGGGGCACGGCGCGCACGCGCCGGCGCCCGGGGGGTCGGGTGGCTCGGGCGGGCACTGAGATCGGGTGTGCTCGGCGTTGCGTGGCTCCGCGTGCGGAGGCGGGGTCAACCACGCCCGCACGACGGGCGGTTCGCGCCCCGGGGCACGAGGGCGGTGCCGTCGGCCATGGCGGTCCGGAACCCCGAACCGGTGCGCAGGCCGTTCGGTACGGTGCGCTCGCCGGGACGCACGCGTCGTCGGCGTCCGCACGCAGAAGCTTTCGGCGGCTACCGGGCCGGTGGTGGCCACTGAGGTCGCGTTGTCGTGGCGGTGGCCTTCGGATGGGGCGGCAGGTCGTGGCAACCGGGTTGCGGGGCCACGGGGTTCGCGTCGTCGGGAGGGGCTGCGGGGCGGGCCGTCGACGGCCGAGGTCCGCGTCCGGTGCGGCGTATCAGCCGTTCGCTAGGCTGCCTTCGTCCCCGCCCCGAACCGCAGAGATTCCAGTGACCTTCCTCCGTTCCGCCGTGCTCTTCGTCGCCGCCGCGCTCTTCGAGATCGGAGGTGCGTGGCTCGTCTGGCAGGGCGTGCGGGAGCACCGGGGGTGGGTCTGGATCGGTGGTGGCGTCCTCGCGCTCGGGCTCTACGGTTTCGTCGCGACGCTCCAACCCGACGCGGAGTTCGGCCGCATCCTCGCGGCGTACGGCGGGGTCTTCGTCGCGGGGTCGCTCGCCTGGGGCATGGTCGCCGACGGGTACCGGCCCGACCGCTACGACGTGATCGGCGCCCTGATCTGCCTCGTCGGGATGGCTGTGATCATGTACTGGCCTCGGGCCCGCTGAGCGCGGGCCCGAGGGGTGTGCTGTGTGCGCCTCTCGTGCTAGCGCGGGCAGTGGGCGGTGCGGCTGATGCGCAGGGCCTTCGGGTAGTGCCTGAGTTCCAGCTTGCCCTTGAAGTGCGGCGGGATGCACCGGCGCTGGTTGTTGGTGAGGAGGAACTCGACCGCGTTGCGGCGGGTGTTGTTGTGCACCCAGTACTGGCGCGGCGTGATCCGCTGCCAGCGCCCGGTGACGCGGTTGTACTGCGCCGTCTTGTGGGTGAAGTGCCGGTCGCGGTAGAGGCAGACGTACCGCGGGGCGCAGCGGTCGGGCCGCTGCGCTGCCGGGGCGGTCTGCTCCTGCTGGGCCGTTGCCTGGGTCCTGCTCGGCGCTGCCTGCGCACCCGCGGTGGCCGGTACGGCGGTGAACGCGACGGCTGCGGCCGCGAGCGCGGCGGGGACGGTGTACTTCCTGGCGTTGTGGAACACGCGAACTCCTTTGCTGCGAACGGTGATCGGTGAACTACGTGCACTGGACCCGGGCGACCGCGCAGGGCATGAGCCTGGGAGCGGGAGGGGGGTCGAAGCGGAATCGAGCGGCCGGATCGCCTCGACCGGGTCGGGGGCCCGGATGCCGGGCGGCCCGAGAACACTGTGGGGCCGAGGCGCGGGGGCCGCTACGGAACGTCGACCAAACCGCCGTGAGGGGTGAGCTTCGGAGGGTCGCGTTGACGCGGGCTCGGACGCCAGGCCGAGAGGAGGGACGGGCGCGTCCCTCCTCGTATGCGCGTACGTCAGGCGGGGCCGCCGAGGGCGGCCGTCAAGTGCCGTGCCGCGCCCGTGACTTCGTCGATCACGCCGGGGACGGCCTCGGGCGGGAGCCGGAAGACGGGCGCGGAGACGTTGAGCGCCGCGGTCACCGTGCCCCGGTGGTCGCGCACCGGCGCGGCCACGGCGACGAGCCCCGGTTCGTACTCCTCCGCGGCGAGGACGTACCCGGCGGCGCGCTCGGCGCTCAGCCGCTCCAGCAGCGCGGGGAGCGTGCGCGGGGCGTGCTCGGTGCCGGGGAGTCGGCCGTCGGAGCCGGCCTGCGCGGCGTCGCCGAGGAGGCCGCGCACCTCGTCCTCGCCGAGGCCGAGCAGGAGGGCGCGCCCCGAGGAGGTGCAGTTGACCGGTGTCGCGCGGCCGATCCATTCGTGCGCCTGGAGGCCGCGCACCGGCCGCTCGGTGAGGACGGTCACGGCGCTGGCGCCGCTGAGCACCGTCAGATAGGCGGGCTCGCGAAGACTCTGCACGAGCTGCCGCAGCACGCCGGGGGCTTCCTGGCGGAGACGTTCCCCGCCGGCGGCCCCGGCGAGCGCGAAGACCTGCCAGCCGATCCGGTACTCCAGGCTCGACGGGTCCCGCTCGACGAACCCGGCCTCGGCGAGCACCTTCAGCGTCCGCGACACCTGCGTCTTCTCCCGCCCGAGCGCCGACGCCACCCCCTGTACGCCCTGCGGTCCCGAGCCCAGGACCCGCAGGACGTCGAGCGCCCGCTGCACGCTGCTCAGCGACTCAGCCGCCATCGTCCCGACCGCCTTCCCTCGGTGTCCCAAGGGTGCCGGAGGCGTGCGTATGGAGCAACTCTCGTTGGCTGGTGTGCACCCGCGCTTCGTACGGTCGCAGGCATGTGTGGCATCGCAGCAATCCATCCCCGGCGGAGCGCCGAAGCTTCCGACGCCGAACCCTGTCCCGGCCCGGGCACCGTGCAGCAGCGCGGTGCCCGGATGCTCGACCGGCTCGCGCACCGCGGGCCCGACGACGTCGACGCGCGCCGGGTCGGCGCCTCCTGGCTCGGCCACCGCCGGCTCTCCCTCCTCGACCTCGAAGGCGGCCGGCAGCCGCTCACCGGGCCGGAGGAATCCGAGACCGCCTGGACGCTCGTCTGCAACGGCGAGATCTACAACGACCCCGAGCTCCGCGCCCGCTACGGCGACGACCAGTACCTGACCACCTCCGACTCCGAGTCGGCGCTCGTCGCCCTGCGCACCGAGGGCGCCGCAGGCCTCGCCCGGCTCGGCGGCATGTGGGCGCTCTGCGCCGCGACCCCGGACGGGCGGTTCCTCGCGGCCCGCGACCGGATCGGGATCAAGCCGCTCTTCTGGGCACGCACACCGGAGGCCGTCCACTTCGCCTCCGAGCTCCGCGCGTTCGACGCCGACGTCCAGCCGTACGCCGAGATGTTCCCGCCCGGGCACTGGTGGACCCCCGAGGACGGTCTCCACCGGTTCGCCGAGCCCGTGCCCGAGCGCGCGGCGGCCGACGTCTGGGACGGGGTGAGCGCCCGGGTCCAGGAGAAGGCGACGCACGAGGTGGTCGCCGACTCCGTGCGGCGGCACCTGCGGGCCGACGTGGAGGTCGGCGTCTTCCTCTCCGGCGGGCTCGACTCCAGCCTCGTCGCGGCCGTCGCCGCCGAGGAGTACGCGGCGCAGGGCCGCACGCTGAAGACGTTCGCCGTCGGCACCCCCGACTCGCCCGACCTCCTCGCGGCCCGCGAGGCCGCCGCCCACCTCGGCACCGAGCACCACGAGGCGCTCCTCGACGCGGAATCCGCGACGGCCGCGCTCGACGAGGTGGTCGCCGGCGTGGAGAACTTCGACGCCGGCCTGATCCGCAGCGCCGTGCCCAACTGGTTCCTCTCGCAGCTCGCCGCCCGGCACGTCAAGGCGGTGCTCACGGGGGAGGGCGCCGACGAACTCTTCGCCGGCTACGGCTACTACCACCGCGAGCACGCGGACCCCGAGGCGCTCGACGCCGAACTCCGGCGCAGCGTCGGCCTGTTGCACGGTCTCAACCTGCAACGTTGCGACCGCGTCACGATGGCGCACGGCCTGGAGGCCCGCGTGCCCTTCCTCGACTCCGATGTCATCGCCCACGCGATGTCGCTGCCGCTCGCGACGAAGTCCCTGGAGCAGGTGGGCGAGGACCCCGACGACGTCATGGAGAAGGCCCACCTGCGCCGCTCCTTCGCCGGATACCTCCCCGACCGCCTGCTGTGGCGGCGCAAGGTGCAGTTCGGCACCGGCAGCGGTGCGGGAAGCCTGCTGACGCCGTACTGGGAGGAACAGCTCGACGACGACGAACTCACCGCCGCACGGCGGGAGTCCGGCGTCCCGCTCCGCTCCAAGGAGGAGCTCGCCTACTACCGGGCCTTCCGGCGGGCGCTGCCGAAGGTGCGGGTGGAGAAGGTGCTGACGAGGTTCGCCGAGGGGTGACGCCGGCGGGGGTGGTGTCCGGCGGTCCGTGCAGACGGCGGCCCGTCGCCGTACTCGCCGGGGCCGCAGCCGGGATCCGCACCATGCCACCGAGCGCGCTCGTCCGACGGTCGGGTCGTCCCGCTCCGCACCGGGCCGGAACGGACCGGTTCGCGCCCACCGCGCCTCGGAGAACGGGCCCGGAACGTCGGCCGGTCGGTTCAGGCGGAAGCACCGCAGGAGCGCGGTCCGTAGGGCCGGACGGAGCTGCCCGGCCGGAGCGGCAGGCTCGTGCGCGCGCCGCACACGTGCGCCTTTTCGGCCGCGTCCGCCCGCTCCTGGCGCGCGTGTAGCCTGGCCGACGGCGTACGGCGGGGTTTCGGCCGTAGTCCGACGAGCCGGACCGGGCCCGAGCGGCGGGGGCCGGGACGCCGAGGAGCGAGCCGCCGAGGAAGAGCATGCACAGCCAGTACCGAACCGATCCCCAGCGGCGCCTCCTCGGCCTGCTCGTCTGCCCCGTCTGCGGTGGGCGGCTCGAATCGGTGGACGGCGCGGTCGAGTGCGTGCGGCGGCACACCTTCAACCGCGCGCGGCAGGGGTACCTGAGCCTCCCCGTCGGCAACGCGCAGCAGGCCGCCGACACTTCGGCGATGGTGCAGGCGCGCGAGGAGTTCCTCACAGCCGGACACTACGGACCGCTGACGGCCGCACTCGCCGGTGCCGCGGCCGCTCGGGCGCCGCGGGACGCGGCCGTCCTCGACGCGGGCACCGGCACGGGCCACTACCTCGCCGCCGTCCTCGACGCGCTGCCGGACGCCGTCGGACTCGGCCTCGACACCTCGAAGTCCGCCCTCCGCCGCGCAGCGCGGGCCCACCCGCGAGCGGCGGCGGCGAGCGGCGACGTCTGGCGTCCGCTGCCCGTCCGCACCGGAGCCTTCGACCTCGTGCTCGACGTCTTCGCACCGCGCAACGGCCCCGAGTTCCACCGTGCGCTGCGTCCCGGCGGCGCCGTCCTCGTCGTCACGCCCACGCCGCGGCACCTCGCCGAGCTGCGCCGGCGGACCGGGATGCTCTCGGTCGACGGCGCGAAGGAGGAGCGCCTCCAGCGCGCGCTGGGGGAGGACTTCACCCAAGTCGACGAAGAGCGGGTGGAGTTCGGTCTCGCCCTCGGTCCCGACGACCTCCACCGCCTCGCCGCGATGGGCCCGACGGGACATCACGTCGCGCCCGAGGAGCTGCGCCGGCGCGTGGCGGCGCTCGGCGACCGGTTCGAGGTGACGGCTTCGCTGCGGCTGTCGGTGCACGAGGCGCGCTGAACCGGGCGAGGGTGCAGGCGGGCCGTGGCCGGGGGGTTCACGGTTTGCGGGCGACGCCCGCGAGGAAGCCGACGTCGGCGTCCTCCATCTCGGCCGAGGCGTCGGCGCGCCAGCGATGCGTGGTGACGAGGCCGGGCGGGAGGAGGTCGAGCCCGTCGAAGAAGGAGCCGATCTCCTTGCGCGAGCGCATCCGCAGCGACGTGCCGCCGCGGCTGTAGAGGGACTCGGCGGTGCTGGTGTCCTCGGGTGAGGCGAAGTCGTCGGTGACGTGCGAGAGGACGAGGAAGCTCCCCGAGGGCAGCGGCTCCATGAGGCGCCGCACGAGGCCGTACGGGTCGGCGTCGTCCGGGACGAAGTGCATCAGGGCGACGAGGGAGAGCGCGACGGGCATGTCGAGGTCGAGCACCTCGCGCACCTCGGGAGCGTCGACGATGGCGTCCTCGCGCACGTCGGCGTCGACGTAGACGGTGCGGCCCTCGGGGCTGCTGCGGAGGAGCGCGTCGGCGTACTCCAGGACGAGCGGGTCGTTGTCGGCGTAGACGACGCGGCACTCCGGCGCGACCGCCTGCGCGACCTGGTGGAGGTTGGGCTTGGTCGGGATGCCCGTGCCGACGTCGAGGAACTGCCGCACCCCGTACTCGGCCGCGAGGGTGCGCACCGCGCGGTGCATGAACGCGCGGTTGGCGCGGGCCGCGGTGAGCACCGTCGGGTAGGTGGCGATGACGGCGTTGGCCGCGTGCCGGTCGACCTCGAACCAGTCCTTGCCGCCCAGGTAGTAGTCGTACATCCGGGCCGAGTGCGGCTTGGACGTGTCGATGCGCTCGTGCGGATCGGTCATCCGGTCCTCCCCGTGTGTCGGCCTGTCGAGTGCGTGACGAGGCTACCCGGCGGTGGGGGTTGGCGCAGTAGGGCGTCAACTTCCCTTCGTGGGGAACAGGTTGGGCGCGGGGATGGTGGACGCCCGAAGGGGACGAGCCCCTGCCCTGATCAACGTGCGGGCAGGGGCGGGGAGTTGGTCAGCGTGCTTGTTCCTGTGCGTTTGCCACGAACGCGGACCAGGTGGAGGGAGAGAAGTGGAGATGTCCGCGCCGAGTGTCCTTACTGTCGCGGACGGGGATGCTTCCGGCGGACGCGTGTCCCGGGGCCCACTCGACGCAGTTGCCCCCTTGGTGGTCGCTGTAGCTGGACTTGATCCACTGCGTTTCGCTCATGTTCTGACCTCACGTTATCGATGTACGCGGCCGAGTCCCGGGCGCTCAGGGAGCCCGCCCGGACGAGATCGTAGATCCTGACCGCGTTGTTGACGCTGTCAGCCGCTTGATAAGGGCGCCCACCCTGCGGCCCCTCCACGTAGACCTGCGGTCCGCTGCCGGGGATGTCCAGCACTACGTACGCCGCACTGATCGCCACTTCAGCGGAGGAGAACGGGAGCACCTGCACGGTGAGTGTGGGATGGCGCCTCATCATCGCAAGTATGTGACTCATCTGATCCGCCATGGTCCGTGACGATCCGACGATGTTCCACAGGGCTGGTTCGCACAGAACTACCCATACGGTGGGCGGAGTTACCGCATCGAGTACCTCGTGCCTGCGGAGTCGGCTGGTCACCTTGGCGTCGATGTCCTGAGGAGGGCATGGACGTGCGCCGCTCAGCGACGCGCGTGCATACTCCGGCGTCTGAAGCAGCCCCATGACGAACATGGTGGAGAAGTCGCGAATCGCCGACGCCTCGCGCTCGGCGTCGATGTACGGAGCGAACCACGCCGGGTGCTCTCCCTCCGTGATGCGCCGAAGCTGTCGGACGAAGAGGTCGCCCGTGTTGAACGCTTTGTCGCACCCTTCCGCGAAACGGGGCGTCGGGATCACCGTCCCGGTTTCCACTTTGCTCACGTAGGTCCGGCTGTACCCGGTCGCCACCGTGAGCCCTGTCTGGGACATCTTCCGCGCGATCCGCACTCTGCGTACGTCGTCGCCGAACGTGTCCCCGGAGGCGTTCACAACAGGAGATGTTGGTTGTCGCTTCGGCATGTCTGACCAGTCCCAATGGTTTTTGAGCAAGGTCATGGGTCGGCTCGCCGTGTGAACAGAGCCGAGCACACCGTCACATCCTACGCCGCTGCGTGTTCCTCTCGACACAGTCAGTGAAAGGACAGCGTATGCGGCAACACGCAATCACCGCGCCGGATCGGGCCGTTGGCGAGCTTCGCACGGCCCTCGTCGGCGCCGGCACCCAACTGCCGTTCCTGAGCGTCGACTTGCTCCTTCCTCCGCCCGCCCACCAGTACCCCGTGATCACACTGGGGCGCTGCTCGGCCGAGACCGCCCAAGCACTGGCGCACGCCCTCCGAAAGGACCCGTCATGCCGGAACCACTGATCGGAACGCTCGTCCGCGACGGTGAATCGGGCGTCGTGGGTGTCCTCCAGGACGTATGCGCCTTCGTGGACCCGGCCGCGCTGCCGGGCACCGCTCGGCCGATCCGCACGGCGTTCGTGCGTCCCGTAGCGGGAGGCGTCGAGAAAGCGTGCAAGCCCGAAGCGCTCGTCCCCGCGGGGTCGTTCGGCTGTCCGCACCCGACGCTGGAGCAGCGTAAGGACGGCAAGTACTGCACGAAGTGCAACAGCCTCATCTACCGGAACCCCTTGTAAGCTCCCGCCTCTTGCCGGACGCCCCCGGGGTCCGGTGAGGGGCGGGCACCATGGATGCCGTGTGGGCTCCTCGCGGACGGCACCCGGAGAAGTCGCCCTGCTGCTGCGAGAGTTGGCCGCCCGCGGCCGGCGGTGATCAGGGGCCTTCGGCCTCGGCCGCGTCGAGGCGGCGTTCGATCCGTCGGAGGGCGGCGCGGAGTTCGTCGATGTCGGCCTTGTCGGCGCTCTGGTCGGCCGCTTTGAGTTTGACGAGAAGCGTGCCGCCGGGCTCCAGCGTGACGAGGGACGACTCGCTGACGTCGTCGCCGCCCTGCCGGCGCACGGCGGCGCGCACGTCCGAGGTGCGCAGGCCGAGTCGGGCGATCGTGCGCCGGCGCGGGCGCCCGTCCTCGACGAGTACGAGCGGGCGCCCTTCCAGGAGCTGCCGCACCCGCTCGAACCGGGACGCGGCGTGCACGACCGCGGAGTTGGCCGCGAGGAGCACCGCGGCCCCGAAGAGCCCGCCGGCGAGCGAGTCGTCCTGTCCGATCACCGCGTTCTGCACGACGTTGGAGAGGAGCAGCATCACGACCAGGTCGAACGTGTTGAGCTGCGCGAGGTCCCGCCGCCCCATGGCGCGCAGCAGGAAGATGACGGCGACGTAGACGAGGATCGTGCGGAGCGCCTTCTCGCCGTAGGGGACGCCGGCGGTGAGCAGGTCGTGCCACATCAGGACGTGCGCCGGGGGAGCGTCGACGGGAGCGCGGACGTTCGAGGGGCGGAATCTGGCATGGCACCACCATAGGGTCCCATTCATTGGAAGTCGCCATAAAAGCGGCATCCGTTGTGAGGTCCACCACCTCGACGTGCACCGCACACCCCGCCCGGGGGATGCTCGGCACGTGCAGTACACGAGCGACCGAGACCGCAGCGCCGCCCACCTCACCCACTGGGGAGCGGCCGAGATCACCAGCGACGGCCACCGCCTCACCTCCGTACGCCCGAGGCCGGACGACCCCGAACCCACGCCCGTGCTGGAGAACCTCGCCGACGCACAGCACCACCCGACCCGCATCGACCGCCCGCACATCAGGCGCGGCTGGCTGGAGGACGGACCGGGCCCCGGGCCGCGGGGCGACGACCCTTTCGTCCCGGTGAGCTGGGAGACGGCGCTGGAGGCGCTCTCCGGCGAACTCGCCCGCGTCTACGGCGAGTACGGCGCAGGCGCGGTCTACGGCGGCTCGTACGGGTGGGGCAGCGCCGGCCGGTTCCACCACGCGCAGAGCCAGGTCCACCGGTTCCTCAACGCGCTCGGCGGCTACGTCCAGTCGGTGCACAGCTACAGCTACGGCGCCTCCTCCGCGATCCTTCCGCACGTCCTCGGCACCAGCGCGGAGTGGACGATGCGGGGCTCGACCGCCTGGGAGGTGATCGCCGAACACAC
Organism: Streptomyces xiaopingdaonensis; assembly: GCF_000262345.1. Lineage (GTDB taxonomy): Bacteria > Actinomycetota > Actinomycetes > Streptomycetales > Streptomycetaceae > Streptomyces > Streptomyces xiaopingdaonensis. The sequence goes on from NZ_AJTQ01000312.1 coordinate 15,659, forward strand.
CGGCCTCCTCCTCGCGTTCGGCGGCATCTCGGGGAAGAACTCGCAGGCCGGCCCTGGCGGCGTCACCCGCCACACGCTCCGCGGCACCCTCCGCAGCGCCCGCGAGCGCGGCTGCCGCACCGTCTCGGTGAGCCCGCTCCGCGACGACACCCCCGAGGAGGCCGGCGCCGAGTGGCTCGCCCCTGCGCCGGGTACCGACGCCGCGCTGATGCTCGCGCTCGCGCACGTCCTCGACGCCGAGGACCTCGCCGACCGCGCCTTCCTCTCCCGCTGCACCACCGGCTACCCGCGGTTCGCCGCGTACCTCCGCGGCAGCGCGGACGGCGTCGCCAAGTCCCCCGAGTGGGCAGCGCAGCTCACGGGCCTCGACGCGGCGCGGATTCGGGAGCTCGCCCGTGAGATGGCCCGGAACCGCACCATGATCACGGTGAGCTGGTCGCTCCAGCGCACCCACCACGGAGAGCAGCCCGTCTGGCTCGGCGTCGTCCTCGCCGCGATGCTCGGGCAGATCGGCCTGCCCGGCGGGGGCTTCGGCCACGGCTACGGCTCCGCCGCCGACATCGGGCGCCCCCGCCGCGTCGCGTCCGCGCCCTCGCTCCCGCAGCACTTCGGCGCGCAGGCGCGCGGCACGTCCGCGTACATACCGGTGGCCCGCATCGCCGACATGCTCCTCAACCCGGGCGCCGCCTACGAGTTCGACGGGCGGCACCTGCGCTACCCGGAGATCCGCCTCGTCTACTGGTGCGGCGGCAACCCCTTCCACCACCACCAGGACCTCGCACGCCTGCGCCGCGCCTTCCGCCGCCCGGAGACCGTCGTCGTCCACGACCCGTTCTGGACCGCGACCGCGCGCCACGCCGACATCGTCCTCCCCTCGACGATGTCCGTTGAGCGCGACGACTTCGGCTCCGGCAGCAACGACCCCACGATGCTCGCCATGCCGGCGCTCACGGCGCCGCACGCGGAGGCGAGGGACGACTACGACGTCTTCGCCGACCTCTCCCGACTTCTCGGCCGCGGCGAGGAGTTCACCCGGGGACGCACCAGCCGCGAGTGGCTGCGCAGCCTCTACGACGACTGGCGCGCCCGCCTCGCCGCAGACGGCCACCCGCTCCCCGACTTCGACGCCTTCTGGGCCGAGGGCCGACTCACCATCCCCGTCCCCGAACCCGGGCAGATCCTCCTCGCCGACTTCCGCGCCGACCCCGAGCGCCACCCGCTCCCCACACCGAGCGGCCGCATCGAGATCCACTCCGAGACCGTCGAGGGCTTCGGCTACCACGACTGCCCCGGACACCCCGTCTGGCGCGAGCCCGCCGAGTGGCTCCG
>NZ_AJTQ01000313.1 GCF_000262345.1 Streptomyces xiaopingdaonensis
GCGAGCCCGCCGAGTGGCTCGGCAGCCCGACCGCCGTCCGCCACCCGCTCCATCTCGTCGCCAACCAGCCCCGCACGCGCCTCCACAGCCAGCTCGACGTCGGCGCGCACAGCCAGGGGAGCAAGATCCAGGGCCGGGAGCCGGTCCGCATGCACCCCGCGGACGCGGCGGCGCGCGGCATCGAGGACGGCGCCCTCGTCCTGCTCCGCAACGGCCGCGGACGCTGCCTCGCCGGCGTCCGCCTCAGCGAGGACGTGCGCCGCGGCGTCGTCCAACTCGCCACGGGAGCCTGGTACGACCCCGACCCCGACGACCCGTCCTTCTGCCGCCACGGCAACCCCAACGTCCTCACCACCGACCGGCCCGCCTCCACCCTCTCGCAGGCCACCACGGGCGCCCACGCCCTCGTCGAGGCGGAGCCCTGGCGCGGGCCCGTGCCCGAACTGAGCGTGCTGGGGCCGCCGGAGAGGGTGTGAGGGGGCTGTCGGGGCCGCGGGCAACCTGCCGCGGGCCACTCGCAGTTGCGCGTGCGGCGTGACGTCTCCCGCAGGCGCCGCTCGCGGCATCGGCGAGGGCCGTGACTCGCGCGCCGCCCGAACGTCGGACGCTGCGCGGACGGCGGGCACGGACGGACGCCGCTGCCGCGGCAGTTGGTCACGGCGCTGAAGGGGCCGCGCGCTGCCGGCTCCCCGTTCGCGCCCGTCTGACGCGTCCGCTCCGACACTGCCGGGCGGCCGCCCCGGACTGGCTGTCACCGCCCGAGTGCCGTCCGGACGCCCAGCGTCGGCAGGCTCGTAGCCACGGCGTCGGACGCCGCGAGGGTTCGGTACGCGCCGAACCGGCCGCTACGCGCCGGGACTCCGGGGCTCCGGCGGAGCGAGCGCCGCCAGGAAGTCGTCGAAGGCCCGGTCGGCTCGCGACGTCTCACCCGTGGCCTCGATGTCCATGATGAGACCGCGGACGACGGCGAGCACGAGCGTGCCGAGCTCGGGGCGGCCGATGCTTCGCATGCCGTCTTCCAGGGGTTGCAGCCAGTCCGTGGTGGACTCGCGGCGGAAGCCCGGCCACAACTGCTGCTCGGCGTCCTCCCGGAGCCTGCCGAACATGCTGAGGTACGGGCGGCCGGCGGGCCCCGTCATGGTCTGCCACGCCCGTCGCAGCGTGGTCGGGTAGGGCTCGTCCGGTCGTGGGGAGACGAGTGCGCCGAAGAAGTCGCGTTGGCGCCGCCGTGCGCGGCGCAGTGTTTCGCGCAGCAGCGCGTCCCGGGTCCCGAAGTGGTAGATCAGCATTCGGTTCGAGGTGCCGGCCGCTGTCGCGAACGGTTCGAGGCGGTCGGGCAACCCGTGCGCGAGCGCGTGGTCCACGCAGGCGTCGAGGATGCGGTCGCGGATCTCGGGTTGCTTGTGTCGACCCATCGCCGCACGTTTTCACGTAACTGACGGTACGTCTACCGTTGTCGGGAGACCTTGAGGAGGAAGAGATGCGCGTTGTCTTCGTGCACGGGGCGTGCGTGCGCGACGGGTCCTGGTGGTGGCACCCGACCGCCGCGGTACTGACGGAGCGCGGCGTCACCAGCGTCGCCCCGGCCCTGCCGAGCTGCGGCGAGGGCGACCGCCCGGCCGGACCGCGAGGCCCGGGGCTGCCCGAGGACGTCGCCGCGGTGCGCGCCGTCCTGACCGAGGGGGACGAGCCGACCGTGGTCGTGGCGCACAGCTACGGCGGCATCGTCGCCGCCGAGGCCGCGGCGGGCGTCGGGACGGTGCGCCGCCTCGTGCTGGTGTCGAGCTACCTTCCCGAGCCCGGCGAGTCGCTCTCGACCTTCGGCGCCGAACCACCGCCCCCGCACCTCGACTTCGACCCCGACGGCGGCACGTTCGGCGCCCGCGCCGACCTGTTCGCCGAGACCTTCGTCCACGACTGCCCACCGGACCTCGCCCGCCGCGCGCTGTCCCGCCTCACCCGGCAGACACTCGCCGTGACCGGGCAACCCGTACAGGCGGCGGCGTGGCACGACCTCCCCACGACATACGTACTCTGCACCGAGGACCGCGGCACCCCGCCGGCGGCACAACGCGAGTTCTCCCGCCGCGCGGACGAGGTCGTCGAGGTGGCGGCGGGGCACCATCCGTTTCTGTCGCGGCCGGGGGTTGTTGCGGGCATCGTCGCGGGGGCGTGAAGGGTGCGGGGCGAACGGCGCGTGTTCGGCGCCGACTTCGCACCCTGTCCGGCCCGTCCTGGTCGGTTGCGGGGGCCGCGCGGACTGCCCTCACCGCGGCGTTGCGGCGGGATGGCACCGGGGCCCGCTCGGACGGGGCGCCGAGCCCGAGCGGAGTTTCAACGGTGGTCTGCCGGCGCTGGACGCGGACGCGGGTCGGCGGAGGAATCCGTTGCCGAGGTGGCGCGGGGACTCCACGGGCGCCGAGGCTCATGGCTTCACCGAGCTGTCCTCACTCCGGGGTGCGGGCTTCGTCCGGTCGTGTGCCTTCGTGCCCGTGCCTCCGGCGGGTCACCGGCAGTTGACCCACTTGTTGGAGGCGATCCCGTTGGTCCTGAACGTGCTGCCCGCTCCCAGGGTGAGGGCGGCGCCGCGTTCGACCGTCATGCTGTTCCCGGTGTAGCTCTTGCCCGTGTAGATGATGACGTCGCAGGAGTTGCCGTTGTTGTAGATCGATTTCGGGTGCGAGAAGGAGTAGTAGCCCGTCAGGTCCGTGTTGTTCTCGTAGACCTTGCCCGGCGTCCCCCCGAACCCGTCCTGGCTGTACGCGCAGAACGCACCGGCGTAGCAGTCCGCCTTGGCGGCCTGCGCGGGCGCCGCCGTCAGCCCGACGCCCACGACGGACAGCAGCACCGTCCCGGCCCGCAAGCCCGTGCGGGAGCGTGAGATGCGATTCCTGTTCATGCGAAGCCGTCCCCCCGGTTGATACCTGCGATGCCGTTCCCCCGTACGACTGATACACGACGCGGGCGAACGGTGCCCCGAGTATCGCCGAGGAGGACGGAATTCGGTAGGTCCGCGCTCCCCCGCGGAACACGCGCAGCGTCGCCACGGCGGGCCCACTCCGGGTGGTCGGGTGTGCGGAAGTGCCCGCTCGGGACGGGGCCCGGTGTCTCAACTGCGGGGTGTGCGGCGGTGGACGCGGATGCGTTCGGGTGGGCGGAGGAGTTGGAGGCGTCCGGTGTCGAGGTGGAGGACTCGGCCGTGGCCTGAGCTGCCGGGGGAGTAGAGGTCGACGACGGTGGCCCAGCGTCCGCCGTGCAGGACGCGGTCGCCGCGTTGCAGGTCGAACGGGCCCAAGCCGCCGGGGAGTTCGTACCAGCCGGTGCGGATCATGGTGGGGGTTCCTAGAGGTAGAGCTGCCGGTTGCAGGTGGCGCACCGTTTCCTGTCGGGCGTGAGCGCGCCGTCGTGGCGACACGGTGGGCCTTCCGGATTCGGCGGCGGCTTGGGGGACTTGGGCACGTCGGGCTCCCGGTCGGCTGAGCGAGTAGAGAGCGACGCCGGCCGGTTCACAGCCACCGTCCGGGGATCGCGCGGTACGGCCGGGTGACGTGCTCGCGGTACGTCAAGTGCTCGGGGTGT
>NZ_AJTQ01000314.1 GCF_000262345.1 Streptomyces xiaopingdaonensis
GAGTTCTCAAGGAACGAACGCTTCCATCGAACCCCTCCCAGGGCCCTACGGGCGCTTCCCTCTCGGTGTCCACCACATTACCAGAATCTTTTCGGTGCCTTTTCCGGCCCCCGGTCTGACGCCTGGTCACGAGCCGGGTCGCTGAATGCGACCCTGTGCCCGCCGAAGTGGAGATGTAAACGTACTTGAGCAGGGCGCCCGGACGCAAATCCGGGCGCCCTGCGGTCGGTTGGGGTCAGACCTCGACGACGACCGGGAGGATCATCGGGCGTCGGCGGTAGTTGTCGGAGACCCACTTGCCCACGGTCCGGCGTACGAGCTGCTGGAGTTGGTGGGTCTCGGCGATGCCGTCCTGGGCCGACTTGGCGAGCGCCTCGTCGATCTTCGGGAGCACGTTGGCGAAGTCCGCGTCGTCGATACCGGAGCCTCGGGACTGGATGTGGGGCCCGCCGGAGATCTTGCCCGTGGTGCTGTCGACGACGACGAAGACCGAGATGATGCCCTCGTCGCCGAGGATGCGGCGGTCCTTGAGGGACGCCTCGGTGACGTCGCCCACCGAGAGCCCGTCGACGTAGACGTAGCCGGCCTGGACCTTGCCTGTGATGTTCGCCTTGCCGCCGACGAGGTCGACGACGACGCCGTCCTCGGCGATCACGATGTGGTCGTGGGGCACACCCGTCTTCGCCCCGAGTTCCGCGTTGGCACGCAGGTGTCGCCACTCGCCGTGGACCGGCATGAGGTTGTTCGGCTGGCAGATGTTGTAGAAGTACAGTAGTTCGCCGGCCGAGGCGTGGCCCGAGACGTGGACCTTGGCGTTGCCCTTGTGGACTACGTTGGCGCCCCAGCGCGTGAGGCCGTTGATGACGCGGTAGACGGCATTCTCGTTGCCGGGGATCAGCGAGGAAGCCAGGATCACCGTGTCGCCGGGGACGATGCGGATCTGGTGCTCGCGGTTGGCCATCCGCGACAGGGCCGCCATCGGCTCGCCCTGCGAACCCGTGCAGACGAGGACGACCTCGTCGTCCGGGAGGTCGTCGAGCGCCTTGACGTCGACGAGCAAGCCGTCGGGGATGTTGAGGTAGCCGAGCTCCTTGGCGATGCCCATGTTGCGGACCATCGAGCGGCCGACGAACGCGACGCGGCGGCCGTACTCGTGGGCGGCGTCGAGGATCTGCTGGATGCGGTGGACGTGGCTGGCGAAGCTCGCCACGATGATGCGCTTCTGCGCGCCGGCGAAGACCTGGCGCAGTACTCCCGAGATCTCGCTCTCGGGCGGGACGAAGCCGGGGACCTCGGCGTTGGTCGAGTCCGACAGCAGGAGGTCGATGCCCTCCTCGCCGATGCGGGCGAAGGTGCGCAGGTCCGTGAGCCGCCCGTCGAGCGGGAGTTGGTCCATCTTGAAGTCGCCGGTGTGGACGACCAGACCTGCGGGGGTCCGGACGGCGACGGCGAGGGCGTCGGGGATCGAGTGGTTGACCGAGACGAACTCGCACTCGAAGGGACCGATCCGCTCCGTGTGCCCCTCTTCCACCTCAAGGGTGTAGGGACGGATGCGGTGCTCCTGGAGCTTCGCCTCGATGAGGGCGAGCGTCAGCTTGGAGCCGATGAGCGGGATGTCCGGCTTCTCGCGGAGGAGGTAGGGGACGCCGCCGATGTGGTCCTCGTGGCCGTGGGTGAGGACGATCCCCTCGATGTCGTCGAGGCGGTCCCGGATCGAGGTGAAGTCCGGGAGGATCAGGTCGATGCCCGGCTGCTCCTCCTCGGGGAAGAGGACGCCGCAGTCGACGATGAGGAGCCGGCCTCCGTACTCGAAGACGGTCATGTTGCGGCCGATCTCGCCGAGGCCGCCGAGCGGTGTGACGCGGAGGCCGCCTTCCGGGAGTTCGGGCGGCGGCCCCAGCTCGGGGTGCGGATGACTCAAAAGACTCTCCTTACTACACGCGCCACGCGCCTCAGGGGCACGTGGCGCGCGATATTCGTTTGCGTACGACGGACGTACGTGTCGAGCGTGATGCGTGGATGAGGTCGTGCGACGACAGGTTCTTCTGTATGCAGTTGTGAAGACTGTGGGTTAGAGCCCTACCCCGCCGTGTGCGAGATCGTGCCTGAGCTGTTCGGCTTCCTCTTGTGAGAGGTGGACCAGCGGGAGGCGGAGCGGGCCTGCGGGCAGACCCTTGGCTGCGAGTGCGGCCTTGGTCGTGATGACGCCCTGGGTGCGGAACATCCCGGTGAAGACGGGGAGGAGCTTCTGGTGGATCTCCGTCGCCTTGACGACGTCGCCGCTGAGGTGCGCGTCGAGCATGGCGCGGAGCTCCGGGGTGACCAGGTGGCCGACGACGGAGACGTAGCCGACGGCGCCGACGGAGAGCAGCGGCAGGTTGAGCATGTCGTCGCCGCTGTACCAGGCGAGGCCGCTGGTGGCGATGGCCCAGCTGGCGCGGCCCAGGTCACCCTTGGCGTCCTTGTTGGCGACGATCCGCGGATGCTCGGCGAGCCGGACGATCGTCTCGGTGTTGATGGGGACGCCGCTGCGGCCCGGGATGTCGTAGAGCATCACCGGGAGTTCGGTGGCGTCGGCGATCGCCGTGAAGTGCTGGTGGAGGCCCTCCTGCGGAGGCTTGCTGTAGTACGGGGTGACCGCGAGGAGGCCGTGGGCGCCGGCGCGTTCGGCGTCCCTGGCGAGCTCGAGGCTGTGTGCCGTGTCGTTGGTGCCGGCCCCCGCCACCACGTGTGCCCGGTCTCCGACGGCCTCCACGACTGCCTGGACCAACTGGCCTTTCTCCGCGTTGCTCGTCGTCGGGGACTCGCCGGTGGTGCCGTTGACGATCAGGCCGTCATTGCCGGCGTCCACCAGATGAGCAGCGAGGCGCTGGGCGCCGTCGAGGTCGAGCGAACCGTCCTCTTCGAACGGCGTGACCATCGCTGTCAGGACCCGCCCGAAGGGCGTCTGCGGTGTGGAGGTCGGAGCCATGGGGTCCACGCTACTCGCAGCGCGCCACCTCGTGCGCCTTAGGGGCTCGCTCCGGGAAGCGAGGAGGGCCCGGCGCTGCATGCTCGGGGGTTCAAGCAGCGCCGGACCCGCTCTTCGAGGCTAGAGGAACGTGGAGAAAACTCGCAATACGGACACCTGTTGCGCCCGGCCACCCGAGTCGGCGGCCCGGCACAGAGCGGCGGCGCGAAGAGCGATGCACTCGGACGGGCCGACCAGGGGCGTGCCGCCCGGCGCCGAGAGTCAGGGCGCCACGCGGCCGTTGGCGTTGAACGCGGCGTGGGTGAGCGGCATGAGCCTCGCCCACTCCGCCTCCATCCGCTCGCCCACCATCGCGATCTCGCGCTGCGGGAAGCTCGGGACGGCGGCGTCCTCGTGCTGGGTGCGCAGGCCTAGGAAGTGCATGAGGGAGCGGGCGTTGCAGGTGGCGTACATCGAGGAGAAGAGGCCGACGGGCAGGACCGCACGGGCGACCTCGCGGGCGATACCGGCGTCGAGGAGCTCGCGGTAGGTGGCGTACGCCTTGCGGTAGGCGGACTCCATCGCGTCGACCGTGAGGGCGTGCTGCTCCTCGGTGCCCTCGACGAACTCGTACTTGCCGGGGCGGCCCTGCTGTACGAGCTTGCGGTCGGGTGCCGGGACGTAGAAGACCGGGTCGAGGCGGCGGTAGCGGCCGGACTCCTCGTTGTACGACCATCCGGTGCGGTGGCGGTGGAACTCGCGGAAGACGAAGATCGGGGCGCTCACGAGGAACGTCATGGAGTTGTGCTCGAAGGGGCTGCCGTGGCGGTCGCGCATGAGGTAGTTGATGAGGCCCTTGGAACGCTGCGGGTCCTTCTGCAGCTCGTCGAGGGACTGCTCGCCTGCGGTGGAGACGCGGGCCGCCCAGAGGACGTCGGTGTCCGAGGCGCTGTGCTTGACCAGCTCCACGCCGACGTCCCCGCGGAATGCCGGCTCGGCCTGCTGGTCCGTGGTCTCGGTCATCGTGAGTCCTTCCGCTCCGTGCTTGTTGCGTCGTGTACCGGGCAACGGCGACAACCCTATGGCCCGCCGCCGACACCGCCGCAGGGGCCGATCGGTGCCGCCGGCCGTGCGAACGGCGGCGACGTATGCGTGACGGAAAGGGCGCCGCGGTACAGAAGTGGGGCAATCACCCTCGCGGTCCGCGGAATCCGTCACCATCCGACGCCCGGGTCGGGCACTCACGGCCACCGCGGGACGTTCACCTCATGCAGCCCAGACCGACCTTACGGAGCGCGCCCACATGTTCCGCCGCGGAGAATCCGTCCCGTTCGCCTTCCTCGCCGATTCCGAGCGTTTCCGCAGCAACGTCAAGCCGCCGCCCAAGCCGCGACGCACCACGGGTCAGCGGATCGGCGGGGCGCTCGTCGGGCTGACGGTCGTGGCGGGGATCGTCGGCTCGCTCGTGCTGGCGGGCCCGGCGCTCGACACCACGCAGGAGGACGGCGGCGGTCCGGCGGCCACGGCCGAGCACCGCTGATCCGTCCGGCACCCCTGGGGTGGCCCGGTCACGCGCGTCTCGCTAATCTCACCGCTCAGAACCGAGCGACGAACGAGGATGCGCCGTGCCCCTCCCCTTCCTGACGGTCGACCGCGAACCGGCCGCCGACCACGACCTGCCGTCTCTCAAGCACGAGGACCGCGAAATGTGGCGCCGGCCGTACCGGCCGGGCCCCTGGCGCGTAGGGGGCGGGGCGCTGCTCCTGCTGCTCGCCTCGTACATGCTCTTCTCCGCGCTGGTGATCGCGGTGGCCGGTTCGTACCCGAGCGCACTCGTCTGCGCGTTCGCCGCGGCACTGGTGATAGTCGCCGCGCTGCGGCTGCTGCGTGCCGGGGTGTGGGTGAGCGCGCACGGGATACGCCACGTCGGCGTGGTGCGGACCTCGACGCTGCGGTGGCGCGAGGTGGACTCCGTGCAGACGGTCCAGCAGCCGGTGAAGTGGCTCGGGTTGCCGAGGACGGTGCAGGGAGAGGCGCTGCGGCTGACACCGGCGCGCAACGGCAGACGGCAGGGCGGGGCCGTCCGCGAGGACCGGACACTCCTCACCGACCACAACGCCGACTTCCTCAAGCGGCACGACTCCTTCGACTCGGCCGCCGACGTGATAGAAGCCTGGGCCGCCGAGTACCGGCGTTGACGCGTCAGGCGCGTCCGGGCGTGCGGTTCCCCGGCGCCGCGCCCGTCCGCTCGCGGGCGTGCAGCCGGATGGCGTGCTCCATCGCCTTGCGTGCGCGCGGGGTGTCCTTCGCGTCGTGGTAGGCGACGGCGAGGCGGAACCAGACGCGCCAGTTCTCCGGCTCCGCCTCCGCCTCGGCACGCCGCGCCGCGAAGACCGCGTCGGCCGACTCGCGGACGATCCGCCCCGCTGGGGTGCGCTCCAACTCGTCGACGGGCAGGCCGCCTTCGGCCTCGAGTTCGCGTGAGAGCCTGCCCGCGCGGGAGGCGAAGCGCGTCGTCTTCCACAGGAACCACACGCCGATCAGCGGCAGCACGAGTACGGCGACGCCGAAGGCGACCGTCACCGGTGTCCCCTGCTGGATGAGCAGCCAGCCGCGGCTGCCGACGAGGACGAAGTAGGCGACGAGGACCGCCGCGAGCGTGAAATAGGTGATCTTGGCGCGCACGGTGTTCAGTCCAGGTCGAGGAAGTGCTCGAGCCCGAACGTCAGCCCCGGCGTCGAGGGGACGCGGCGGATGCCGAGGAGCACGCCCGGCATGAACGAGCTGCGGTGCATCGAGTCGTGCCGCAGCGTGAGGGTTTCGCTCTCGCCGCCGAAGAGGACCTCCTGGTGTGCGACGAGGCCCCGCAGCCGCACGGCGTGCACGGGGACGCCCTCGACGTCCGCGCCGCGTGCGCCGTCGAGCGACGTGGCCGTGGCGTCCGGCTGTGCCGGGAGTCCCGCAGCGTTCCGTGCCTCGCCGACGACCTGTGCCGTGCGGACCGCCGTGCCGCTGGGGGCGTCGGCCTTGTTCGGGTGGTGCAGTTCGACGACCTCCACCGACTCGAAGAAACGCGCCGCCTGCTGTGCGAAGCGCATCGTGAGGACCGCGCCGATGCCGAAGTTGGGGGCGATGAGGACGCCGGTGCGCGGGGAGACCGCGAGGTGGTCGCGGAGGGTGCGGAGGCGCTCGTCGGTCCAGCCCGTGGTGCCGATGACGGCGTGGATGCCGTGGTCGACGCAGTACTCGGCGTTGGCCATGACGGCGTCGGGGCGTGTGAGGTCGACGGCGACCTCGGCACCCGACTCGGTGAGGCGCTCCAGCGGGTCTTGGCTGCCGAGAGCGGCGACGAGCTCCATGTCGGGAGCCGACTCGACGGCCTGCACGGCCTCGGAGCCCATCCGGCCCCGGGCGCCGAGTACCGCTACGCGCTGCTTGCTCATGTGCTGGTTCCTTCGCGTGTGGTGTGGTCGCGGCCGGTCGTGCCCGGTCAGGCGACGGCGTCCTCGAGCCGGGCTGCGCGGCGTCCGTCCAGTCGGCCGATGAGGGAGAGCGACGGGCGCCGGGTGAGCACCTCGGAGGCGACGGCACGGACGTCGTCCGGTGTGACGGCGGAGATCTTCGCCAACATCGCGTCGACCGACATCTGCTCGCCCCAGCAGAGTTCGCTCTTGCCGATGCGGTGCATCAGCGCCCCCGTGTCCTCCATGCCGAGCACGGTGGAGCCGGCCAACTGGCCGATGGCGCGGCGTACTTCGTCGTCGGAGAGGCCGTGGGAGGCGACGTCGTCGAGTTCCTCCCGGCAGATCTTCAGGACCTCGGGGACCTGCGCCGGCCGGCAGCCCGCGTAGACGCCGAAGAGGCCGCAGTCGGCGAAGCCGGAGGTGAAGGAGTAGGTGCTGTAGGCGAGGCCGCGGCGCTCGCGGATCTCCTGGAAGAGTCGGGAGCTCATGCCCCCGCCGAGCGCGGTACTGAGCACGCCGAGCGCCCACCTGCGCTCGTCGTACCGGGAGAGGCCCGGCAGCCCGAGGACGAAGTGGGCCTGCTCCGTCGCACGGTCCACCACGTCGAGCTTGCCCGGCGCGCGGACGGTGCGGCTTCCGCTGCGGGGCGGCAGGGGTGCGGCCGGCTCTCGGGTCGCGTCGGCGCGCTCGAAGGCGCGGCGGACGCGGCGTACGACGTCGGCGTGGTCGAGGTTGCCCGCGGCGGCGACGACGAGGTGCGTGGGGTCGTAGTGCTTGCGGTAGAAGCGGGCGACGCGGTCCCTCGTGAGGGCGTTCACCGTCTCGGCCGTGCCGAGGACGGGGCGGCCCAGGGGGGTGTCGCCGAACATGGTGCGCGCGAAGACGTCGTGGACGCAGTCGCCCGGGTCGTCGTCGGTCATCGCGATCTCTTCGAGGATGACGCCGCGTTCGGCCTCCAGCTCCTCCTCGTCGATCACGGAACCCGTGAGCATGTCGCAGACGACGTCGACGGCGAGCGGGAGGTCGGTGTCGAGGACGCGGGCATAGTAGCAGGTGAACTCCTTCGCGGTGAAGGCGTTCATCTCGCCGCCGACGGCGTCGAGCGCCGAGGAGATCTCCAGGGCACTGCGCTGCTCGGTGCCCTTGAAGAGCAGGTGCTCCAGGTAGTGGGTGGCGCCGTTGAGCGCCGGGGTCTCGTCGCGGGAGCCGACGTGCGCCCAGATGCCGAAGGTGACCGAGCGGACCGTCGGGACCGTCTCGGTGACGATCCGCAGGCCGCTCGGCAGCACGGTCTTGCGTACGGTCCCGGCGCCGCGCACCCCCTCGACCTCGGTGCGGGTGACGGCGCGGCTACGGGCGACGGCCCGCCCCGCGGATGCGGAGCGGGCCGTCTCACGGTGCTTGCGGGTCACTGGCCGGCCGACTCGCCGTCCGCAGCCTCGCCTTCGGCCTCCTCGTCGAGGACGGGGATGAGCGAGAGCTTGCCGCGCTGGTCGATCTCGGCGATCTCGACCTGGACCTTCTGGCCGACGCCGAGGACGTCCTCGACGTTCTCGACGCGCTTTCCGCCGGCGAGCTTGCGGATCTGCGAGATGTGCAGCAGACCGTCCTTGCCCGGGAGCAGCGAGACGAACGCGCCGAAGGTGGTCGTCTTGACGACGGTGCCCAGGTACCGCTCGCCGACCTCGGGCATCGTCGGGTTGGCGATGCCGTTGATCGTGGAGCGGGCGGCCTCGGCGGCCGGACCGTCGGCGGCACCGATGTAGATGGTGCCGTCGTCCTCGATGGTGATGTCGGCGCCCGTGTCCTCCTGGATCTGGTTGATCATCTTGCCCTTGGGGCCGATGACCTCGCCGATCTTCTCCACCGGGATCTTGACCGTGATGATCCGGGGCGCGTTCGGGGACATCTCGTCCGGAACGTCGATCGCCTCGTTCATCACGTCGAGGATGTGCAGCCGGGCCTCGCGGGCCTGCTTCAGCGCCGCACCGAGCACCGAGGCGGGGATGCCGTCGAGCTTGGTGTCGAGCTGGAGCGCGGTGACGAACTGCTTGGTGCCGGCGACCTTGAAGTCCATGTCGCCGTAGGCGTCCTCGGCGCCGAGGATGTCGGTGAGCGTGACGTAGTGCGTCTCGCCCTCGACCTCCTGCGAGATGAGGCCCATGGCGATGCCCGCGACCGGGGCCTTCAGCGGCACACCGGCGTTGAGGAGGGACATCGTCGACGCGCAGACGGAGCCCATCGAGGTGGAGCCGTTGGAGCCCAGCGCCTCGGAGACCTGGCGGATCGCGTAGGGGAACTCCTCGCGCGTCGGCAGCACCGGCACCACGGCGCGCTCGGCGAGCCGGCCGTGGCCGATCTCGCGGCGCTTCGGGGAGCCGACGCGGCCCGTCTCGCCGGTGGAGTACGGCGGGAAGTTGTAGTTGTGCATGTAGCGCTTGCGGGTCACCGGGGAGAGGGTGTCCAGCTGCTGTTCCATGCGGAGCATGTTGAGCGTCGTGACGCCGAGGATCTGCGTCTCGCCGCGCTCGAAGAGCGCCGAGCCGTGGACCCGCGGGATCGCCTCGACCTCGGCGGCGAGCGTGCGGATGTCCGTCACGCCGCGGCCGTCGATGCGCTTCTTCTCCTTGATGACGCGCTCGCGCACCAACTGCTTGGTGAGCGCGCGGTACGCCGCGGAGATCTCCTTCTCGCGGCCCTCGAACTGCGGCAGCAGCTTCTCGGCGGCGACGCCCTTGAGTCGGTCGAGCTCGCCCTCGCGCTCCTGCTTGCCGGCGATCGTCAGCGCCTGCGCGAGCTCGTCGCGGACGGCGGAGGAGAGCGCCTCCAGGACGTCGTCCTGGTAGTCGAGGAAGATCGGGAACTCGCCCGTCGGCTTCGCGGCCTTCGAGGCGAGGTCGGCCTGCGCGGTGCAGAGCGCCTTGATGAACGGCTTGGCCGCCTCGAGGCCGGCTGCGACGAGCTCCTCGGTGGGCGCCTCGGCGCCGGCGCCGACGAGTTCGATCGTCTTCTCGGTCGCCTCGGCCTCGACCATCATGATCGCGACGTCGCCGTCCGGCAGCATGCGGCCGGCGACGACCATGTCGAAGACGGCCTCCTCCAGCTCCGTGACGGTCGGGAAGGCCACCCACTGGCCGCGGATCAGGGCGACGCGGGTGCCGCCGATCGGGCCGGAGAAGGGGAGCCCCGCCAGCTGCGTCGAGCAGGAGGCGGCGTTGATCGCGACGACGTCGTAGAGGTGCTCGGGGTTGAGCGCCATCACGGTCTCGACGACCTGGATCTCGTTGCGCAGGCCGTGCTGGAACGACGGCCGCAGCGGGCGGTCGATGAGCCGGCAGGTGAGGATCGCGTCCTCGGAGGGGCGGCCCTCGCGGCGGAAGAAGCTTCCGGGGATCTTGCCGGCCGCGTACATCCGCTCCTCGACGTCCACGGTCAGCGGGAAGAAGTCCAGCTGGTCCTTGGGGTTCTTCGAGGCGGTCGTGGCCGAGAGCACCATGGTGTCGTCGTCCAGGTACGCGACTGCGGAGCCGGCGGCCTGCCTGGCGAGGCGGCCGGTCTCGAAGCGGACGGTGCGGGTGCCGAAGGAGCCGTTGTCGATGACGGCCTCGGCGTAGTGGGTCTCGTTCTCCACCAGTGTTTTCTCCTCGTCTGTGCCCCTCGCCGTCCTGGCGGAGGGGCCGTCTGCGGCGGAGCGCCCCCATGGCGGGCCGGTCTTCGATCGAAGCACCCGGACTGCGGTGTCCGAGGGCCACTACCGAGGACCGACGTCGGGGGGTGCGCCCCGGCCTTCAAAACTGTGTTCTCGTCTGTGAGTCCTTGGAGACCAGCCTACAAAGAGGGGCCGCCTTCGGGCTCGTTCGCATACGGAGAAGGAGCGGCCCCCTCCGGGAGCCGCTCCCCTGCGTGCGTCTAGCGGGCGCCCGCGGCACCGCGGCGGATGCCGAGGCGCTCGACGAGCGCACGGAAGCGCTGGATGTCCTTCTTGGCGAGGTACTGCAGCAGCCGGCGGCGCTGGCCGACCAGGAGCAGCAGGCCACGGCGCGAGTGGTGGTCGTGCTTGTGGAACTTCAGGTGCTCCGTCAGGTCGGAGATGCGACGCGAGAGCAGAGCCACCTGGACCTCGGGGGAGCCGGTGTCACCCTCCTTGGTGGCGAACTCGGTCATGATCTGCTTCTTGGTCGCGGCGTCGAGAGACGACACTCGTACTCCTCGGGTTGTGCCGCCGAGCGCCCCTGGTCTTCTTCACAGAGGTACTTCGATACTCGGAAGGCCGATCCAGGGTATCAGCGCGCCCGGACCGCTCCGTCCACGGTCGGCGCCGGGCTCCGGCCGCCTCAGTCGCTGGTCAGCGCGCGGGCCGAGGAGTAGACGTCGAGCACCGCGAGGCAGAGCGGGAGGAGCGTCAGCAGGACGAAGGTCTCCAGGATCTCCAGCGACCTGCCCCAGAACGGAGTGACGCCGCTGCGCGGGACGATCAGCGCGACCGCGGTGGCGAGCGCGGCGGCCGCTGCCAGGCTCGCGGTGAGCCAGACGGTGCGGATGTCGAGGGCCGCGCCGTCCCCCGCGAGCATCTCGCGGACGGCGTCGACCGGCGGGTTGAGCGCGAGCCCGACGGCGAGGAGGACGAGGGAGCCGAGCCCCGCCACGAGCGCGCACGCCACCTGCGAGGTGTAGCGGAAGAGCCGCGCCCGCAGCAGCATCGCCAATCCCGCGGCGAGCGCGAGGAGCTGTCCCCAGCCGTTGTCGGAGAAGCCCAGCACGGCCGCGCTGCCGACGACGACGGCGGCGCAGCCGCCCACGAGGCCGACGAGCATCTCGTGTCCCCGCCTCGCCCGGGCCGCGATCGCCTCGCCGTCGACGGGCCCGCGGGTCTCGGGGGCGGCGTCCGGGTCGGCGAGGTAGTCACCGCCGCCGGAGTGGGGCGGGTCGAAGCCGATGGGCAGGCGTGCGAAGCGCGTCGAGAGGCCGGGCAGGAAGGCGAGGAGGCCGACGGCGAGCGGCGCTCCGAAGGCCGCCGTCTCCACGGGGCTGAAGTCGGCGAGGATCGCGACGAAGGTGAGCAGCGTGCCGACGGTGGAGGTGAAGGCGGCGGCGACGAACGGGCCGTCGCCGTGCGGCGTCAGCGCGATCAGCACGGAGGAGGCGACGAGCACCGCGACGCAGCCGAGCAGGAACTGGAGCCGTCCGACGCCCTGCCCGTCGGCGAGCGGGAGCAGCCCGGAACCGGCGATCATGACCATCGGCAGGGCGCCGAGCCCGAGCGCGACGGCGGACGCGCGGTCCTCGTAGACGCGTGCGCGCACGGCGGAGAGGGCGACGAGCAGCACTCCCGTGACGGACGCGAGGATGCCGGCGAGGCCGTGCATGTCGTGGCCGACCGGATCGGCGAACCAGAGCACGAAGGCCATGGCGAGCAGCAGCACGGCTCCGCCCGTCAGCCCTGCGGCGCGCATCTGCCCGTCGTTCCACATGCGCCGCTCGCGCGTGACGCCGGTGGCCACCGCGTCGGAGACGTCGTCGAAGACCGCCGGCGGGAGGGATTCGGCGAACGGGCGGAGGCTGAGCACCTCGCCGTCGAGGATGCGTTGCGCGAAGAAGGAGCGGGACGCGTCGAGCACGGTGCCGTCGCGCCGTACGAGGTGGTAGCCGACCGGGGCGCCTTCGCCCGGGGCCTGGCCCGAGAGGCGGAGGATCTCCGGATAGATGTCGGCGACGGGGATGTCCTCGGGGAGCGCGACGTCGATCCTGCTGTCGGGCGCGACGATGGTGACGCGACAGAACCCCGTCTCCGCGGCGGTCGCCGGGCCGTGCCCCGAGGTGCGGGAGGCGGCCGCGCGGCTGCGCCCCTGTCCCTGGCCGGCGGGCGCCGGGGTCGTCGTACTCACCTGCGGGTCCCCCTTGTTCGGACTGCTTCGGTGTCTGCGGCTGCGCTGCGCGGGCGCGCGGGCGGCGGGCCGCGGCGCGGGCCTCGGCCCGGCGGGCGGTCCGGCAGATGTGCGCCGGTCTCCGCCGCTGCGCTCACCGCGCGACACCCTACAGCTCCCCCGCAACTCCCGCGGCCAGTAGGATCACTTCGCGCAGTGGATGCCCGACCGCGTCGCACCCCGCAGCCGGACGGACCGGCCCTTGCCGTACGCGCCGCGCGTGCCGGGGCGAACGACCGCACGTCTCCGTCAACGCGTCGGCCGTCGGCCGCAGTTGCGGCGGGTGAGGGCACGGGTCCGCGAGGGAAATCGAGGGGGAACCAGGAAGTGGTGCGACCGTGACCCAGATCGTCGTGAAGCGTCCGTCGCGGGCACTGCCCACCGAAGTGCCGAGCGACACGCTTCAGTTGGAGCCGCCGCCCGAACTGCCCCGCGGGCAGCAGGAGGGCATGCTGATGCAGATCATGCCGATGCTCGGCATGGGCGGCTCGGTCGTCTTCTTCTTCATGCCCGGCGCGCACCCGTTCATGCGGATCATGGGCATGCTGATGCTCGCCTCGACGGTCGGCATGGCCGTCGCGATGGTGATCCGCTACCGCAGGGGCACGCAGGGCCAGTTGGCGCAGATGCGCCGCGACTACCTCAAGTACCTCGCCCAGACCCGGCGCAAGGTCCGCAGGACGGCGACGAAGCAGCGCGACGCGCAGTTCTACCTCCACCCGGAGCCCGACCAGCTCTGGTCGCTCGTCGCCGAGGGCAGCCGGGTCTGGGAACGCCGGTACACGGACGAGGACTTTGGTCAGGTCCGCGTCGGCCTCGGCGAACAGCAGCTCGCCACGCCCCTGGTGGCCCCGGAGACCGCGCCCGTCGACGAGCTAGAGCCGCTCACGGCCGGCGCCATGCACCAGTTCCTCAACACCCACAGCACGCTCGGCGGGCTGCCGATCGCGGTCTCGCTCCGCGCCTTTTACCACATGACGGTGAGCGGCGAGGCCGCCTCCGTCTACGGCACGGCGCGCGCCATGGTCGGCGGCCTCGCCGCGCTCCACTCGCCGACGGACCTGGTGGTCGTCGTCGCTGCCTCGGGGCCCGCGCGCAAGGAGTGGGAGTGGGCGAAGTGGCTGCCGCACGTCCAGGACCGCGAGAACACCGACGGGGCGGGACAGCGGCGTCTCGTCCTCGACGACGCGCTGGAGCTCGAGGACTACCTCGCGGTGAAGCTGGAGGGCCGGCCGCGGTTCAACCTCGACGCGGAGCCCGTCCCCGAGCAGCCGCACGTCGTCGTCGTACTCGACGGGGTGCAGGTGCCGCCGACCTCCGTCCTCGCCGCGCCCGAGGGGCTCCAGGGCGTGACCGTACTGGAGGTCGTGGCGGGCGAGTTGGAGGCCCCGCGCGGTGGGCTCTCCGCCGTCGTCCACGCCGGGGAGCTGCAGTTGGAGTCCGGCCACGGGCTCGTCTACGACGGCGTCCCCGACCAGCTTTCGGCCCCCGCGGCCGAGGCCCTCGCCCGGCAGCTCGCGCCGCTGCGCGTCGCCGCCTCCGGCGCCGACGACGACGAACCCCTCCTCGCCAAGCTCGACTTCACCGACCTCCTCAACCTCGGCGACGCCGCCTCGATCGACCCGACGCGCACCTGGCGTCCGCGGTCGCAGGCCGAGCGGCTGCGCGTGCCGATCGGCGTCGGCGTCGACGGGCAGCCGGTGATGCTCGACCTGAAAGAGGCGGCGCAGGACGGCATGGGGCCGCACGGGCTCTGCGTCGGCGCGACCGGCTCCGGCAAGTCCGAGCTGCTGCGCACGCTCGTCCTCGGGCTGGCGGTCACCCACTCCTCCGAGACGCTCAACTTCGTCCTCGCGGACTTCAAGGGCGGCGCCACCTTCGCCGGCATGGCCCATATGCCGCACGTCGCCGCCGTCATCACCAACCTCGCCGACGACCTGACCCTCGTCGACCGCATGGGCGACTCCATCCGCGGCGAGCTCAACCGCCGCCAGGAGATGCTCCGCGACGCCGGCAACTACGCCAACATCCACGACTACGAGAAGGCGCGCGCCGCGGGCGCTCCCCTCTCCCCCATTCCGTCGCTCGTCCTCGTCATCGACGAGTTCAGCGAACTCCTCACCGCCAAGCCCGACTTCATCGACATGTTCATCCAGATCGGGCGCATCGGCCGCTCGCTCGGGGTGCACCTGCTCCTCGCATCGCAGCGGCTGGAGGAGGGGAGGCTGCGCGGTCTGGAGACGTACCTCTCCTACCGGATCGGGCTCCGCACCTTCTCGGCCGCCGAGTCCAGGGCGGCGCTCGGCGTCGTCGACGCGTACCACCTGCCCTCGGTGCCGGGCTCCGGCTACCTGAAGTTCGGCACGGACGAGATGGTGCGGTTCAAGGCGGCGTACGTCTCCGGCGTCTACCGCTCCGCCGACTCCGACCACGAGCCCGTACCGTCAGGGCCGCTGCCCGCGGGGCGGCGTTCCGTCCTCTTCACCGCGGCGCCCGTCGAGGTGCCGGAGCACGAGCCCGCGCCCGTCGCGATGCCGAGCCCGCGCAGCTCCGCGGACGACGACGCGCTCGCCGACACCGTCCTCGACGTCGTCGTCCGACGGCTGGAAGGGCAGGGGTCGCCGGCGCACCAGGTGTGGCTGCCGCCGCTCGACGCCCCGCCCTCCCTCGACCAGCTCCTCCCCGGCCTCTCCACGGTCCCGGAACGGGGGCTCACCCAGCCCGACTACCCGCGCAAGGGCGAACTCGTCGTCCCGCTCGGCCTCGTGGACAAGCCGTTCGAGCAGCGCCGCGACCCGCTCTACCGGGACTTCTCCGGGGCCGCGGGGCACATGCAGATCATCGGCGGGCCGCAGTCCGGCAAGTCGACGCTCGTGCGCACCCTCATCTCGGCCTTCGCCCTCACCCACACGCCGGCCGAAGTCCAGTTCTACGGGCTCGACTTCGGCGGTGGCGGAATGTCGGCCGTACAGCACCTGCCGCACGTGGGCGGTGTCGCCTCGCGCCTCGACCCCGAGCGCGTGCGCCGTACCGTCGCCGAGGTCTACTCCATCCTCAACAGGCGCGAGGAGTACTTCCGCGCCAACGGCATCGACTCCATCGCCACCTACCGCAGGCGCCGCGCCCGCGGCGAGATCACCGACCAGGCGTGGGGCGACGTCTTCATCGTCGTCGACGGCTGGGCCAACTTCCGCGCCGAGTACGACGGGCTCGATCAGGTCATCACCGACATCGCCGCGCGCGGGCTCGGCTACGGCGTCCACGTCGTGATCACCGGCTCGCGCGCCATGGAGATCCGGGCCGCCCTCAAGGACCAGCTCGGCAACCGCCTGGAGCTGCGCCTCGGCGACACCATGGACTCCGAATTCGACCGGAAGGTCGCGGCCAACGTCCCCGCGGGCGTACCCGGGCGCGGCCAGACGCCGGAGAAGCTGCACTTCATGGGCGCCGTCCCGCGGATCGACGGCGTCGAGTCCGACTCCGTCCTCTCCGACGCGACCGCCGAACTCACCAAGGCCGTCACCGACGCCTGGACCGGCAGCCCCGCCCCCGCGGTCCGGCTCCTCCCCCGCGAGCTGCCCGCGGCCCAACTGCCCCCCGGCGACGCGGCGCCCGAGCGCGGCGTCGCCTTCGCCATCGACGAGAACAACCTCGAACCCGTCTTCGTCGACTTCGAGACCGACCCGTTCTTCCTCGTCTTCGGCGAGAGCGAGTCGGGGAAGACGGCGCTGCTGCGGCTCCTCACCCGGCAGATCACCAAGCGGTACGGTCCGGAGGAGGCGAAGATCGTCGTCGGCGACTACCGGCGCTCGCTCCTCGGCGCCGTTCCCCAGAGTCACCTCATCGAGTACGCGGCGATGTCCAACGCCATGGAGGTGCACATGAACGCCCTCCAGGACCTGATGGAGCGCCGCCAGCCGCCATCCGACGTCACGCAGCAGCAGCTCCGCGACCGGAGTTGGTGGACCGGGCCGCAGATCTTCATCCTCGTCGACGACTACGAACTCGTCGCGACCTCCAGCGGCAACCCGCTCTCCGTCCTCACCGAGAACCTGCCGTTCGCCCGCGACATCGGCGTCCGCTTCATCATCGCGCGCTCCACCGGCGGTGCCTCGCGCTCCATGTTCGAGACGTTCATGACGCGCATCAAGGAACTCGGCGCACAGGGCATCGTCCTCTCCGGGGACCCCGGCGAGGGAGAACTCCTCGGCAAGGTCAGGCCACGGCCGATGCCGACCGGGCGCGGGGTCTTCGTCTCGCGGAAACGGGGGAACCCGCTGGTGCAAGTCGGCTGGCTCCCCGAGGAGTTGTAGGCGACCACTGCGAACAGTCATACGGCGTCACCCTGGGTTGCTAGGGTGACGCCGTCTTTCGTATGCGCTTCTGCGTCCCAGAATCGCCCGTACAGAAACGGTGGTTGACATGAGCTTCGAACGGGAGTGGGCCGAGCTCAAAGCGAAAGCCGAGGGTGAACAGACCGAACGCCTCCGGCTCAACCAGGTTCTACCGCCGGACAAACCAGGGCTCCGCGTCCGCCAGGACGACCTCGGTGCCGTGGGACACGAAGCCTTCGTTCTCCACCGTCAACTGCGCAAGGACGCGGACGTCACGGGCAGCTTCGGCAACACCGACAAGGCGGACACGGTGAGAGCGGCGAGCGAACTCACCGGTCACTCCTTCGAGTTGGGCAAAGCCCTGAAGAAGACCAACAGCCTCTGGACCAGCAAACTTCGCACCGTACTCCAGGGCTGCGCGCACATATCCAACCACCTCGACTACACCAAGTCGTCCCACCACAAAGACGACGACAAGATCGGCGCCACCATGAAGCACCCGATGACCACCGACGAGATCTCGTCGCACCTCAAATAAGCAACAGCGCATAGAACTTGGACGGGGACGACATGGCGAAGATCAGTTACACGGAGCTGAGGGGCGTCGACCTCACGCGCCTCACCGGGGCGGGCGACGACTGGAAAACCGCTGCACGCGACCTGGCCAGGCTGGCGGGCGACGCCCGGGACGGCCTCAAGGCGAAGTCCGAAGCCGCCGGCTGGTCCGGCGTCAACGCGGACGTCACGCGCCCCTTCGTGCGGAAGATCGCAGACGAGGTGGGAGACCTCCGCAAGGAGTCCGGCACCATCGCCCAACTCCTCCAGGGGGCGGCAGAGCAACTCTCCGATCTCCAGGAAAAAGTGGAGGAGCAACACCGCAAGGCCGCCAAACACAAGGTGGAAATAGTCGACGTCGGGGACGGAACCGTCTACTGCCAGTTCACCGACGGAAGCGGCGGAGGCCCGTTGGCCCCACGCCAGGACGACGGCGTCACCGCCCCCGAGTACCTGGACTCGTCCAGGCACACAGCGGCGGAGCACCTCGCTAAGCAGGACATCGAGACAACGGTCAACTCCCTGCTCGCGAGGGCGGCCAGTATCGACCACGACGTCTCCGAATTCCTCGCGGACGCCCACGGCGACGATCCGTACGACGCCGGCCACAAGACCTACAACTCCCTCAGCGACGCAGAAGGCAAGAAGGCCGCCTCCCTCGCCGAGGAAAGCATGGCGAAACAAGCACGCGGCGAGGAACTCTCCCCGACCAAGCTCAACGAACTCAACGACACGATCAAGTACCACGCCAAGGACCCAGAGTTCGCCACGACCTTCTACAGAAAGCTCGGCCCCGAGGCGGCCCTCCGCTTCCAGGCCCAACTCGCCCTGGACGCCTCCGCGGGCGACGGCACCAACGCCAGAACAGCGGACAGCATCCAGACGCATATGGGGACGGCCCTGGCCGCGGCTACGCGGGAGAAGGAGGGGCAACCGCACCTCAGTAAAGCTTGGGTCGACCAACTCCAGAAGGTGGGGCGGAGTGAACTCGACCTGAAGTACGGGAACCCTGAGATGCCTAGAAGCGGCCAACTCGGTTATCAGGTCCTCGGCAACATCCTGCGGCACGGTCGATACGATCCCGCGTTTCTCAATACGGTCGGAAAGGACATGCTCACCTTCGAGCGCCAGAACGAAGGAGGGGCCGGTCCGTGGGCCCGCCCCGGGCCATTGCACCCAGACGATCGCCTCTTCCTCGGCAAGAACGGCGACGCCGGGTACGACCCGATGACCGGGCTCATGGAGGCCCTCGGCCACAGCCCGGAAGCCGCCACCGACTTCTTCAACGACACCACCGGCGGCGGACAGACGGGGGTCGACCGTAAGTCGAACTTCGCCTATTTTCTGGGTGATCAACAAGGCGAGGGCGCACGCACTTGGTACCCGGATGCCGCCAACATGATCTCTCCGGACGCCGAGGACAAGGTGTTCGGCCAGAAAGCGCTGGGGCACGCACTGGAGGCGGGAGTCTCCGGGCGCCCCTACGACGACGAAGGCCCAGTGACAAAGCATACGCGCGACCAGGCACAACTCTTTTCCAAAGTCCTCAACCATTTTGGAGAAGGCGGGACAGGTACCGGGAACCCCTATCAACTCGTCAAACCTGAGGGCGACCTGCACGCACTGGCACCAAGTCTTGGAAACATGGCTGCCGAGTACATGCCGGATATCCAGCGCGCCCTAAGCTCCGGTGACCATGCCAACAACATTCCGGAAACCGGAGTCGATGCGCTGAATAGTGCGGACACACCGGAAGTGAAGAGGTTCTTGCGAACCACTGCCGAGGACCCTGGCGCCTACTCAAGCATCCTCCACGCACAAGAAGCTGTCTCGGCGATGACGCTGGAAGAGGCGATGTCGAAAGCTCAAGACCCCAGCGAACTAGACGATCTCGCTGAGCGGGCAAGCCGTCCGGGGGCGCGCGTTGCCGAACTGGCGGATCAGGGTATGGCAACCAGCATAGAAGAATCGGATGACGCAGTCGGACGCAGCAAAGATTACAACGATAATCTTGCTACAGGGGAGAAATGGGTGGGGCGAGCGCTCGGTCTGATACCGGTTGGAGGTGAAATAACCTCATGGGCCGTCGAAGACCTGACCGAGGCTGTATTCTCCGGTGCTCAGAAAGACCCAGAAGAGATCGCTCTGACCGTGAAGAACAATCGAGAGGACTTCCTCGAAACAGGGAAGGCAAGGTCCGCGGACGCTATGGCCGAGGCCGTGTATGCCGCTGCTGAAAAACTGGGTTACGACCGAGATGATAATGCGGTCGAGGGAGCAGCACAAGATGCGGCAGACGAGGTAATTGACCCTTCTCAACGTAACAACCCTGGTTAAGCCGGCACGGAGCGAAGCGTGAAGATTCGACACACAAAATTCAGTGCCACTGTCGCTGTTATTGCCATCGCAGTGGCAATAACAGCTGCCGGCGGAATGGCGCGGGGCTTCCTGGGCAAGAAAGACGAAAAAAGAGAAACGCCAGCCCAAGTATGCAACAAAACCGCACCAGGAAATCCGCTTAGCCATCTCCTCCCCGATTCATCTCGTATAGCAGAGGGCGTGGGAGGTTTCCCTGGTTCACCACCCTCTTCGTGTCTCTTGATCAATGAAGGAAAAAGAGTATCAGTCAACATCAGGGCAGTCGGGCCTTACCCCAGCAAAAGCACAGTATTCCATAAGGAGGAAAACCCGGTAGAATTTGGGCGAGACTACGGATATTACATACCGCGTGATGGCGCTCTGCGCCTTCTCATAGCCTGTGATGAACTGCCTCAAACTCGGAGCACACTGGTCCTTCTCGTCCAGGCCGATTCAATGAAGGGTAGAAGCATCAAAGGGTCAGAGAAGACACCGAAGGCATTTCTGGAATTCGCAGGCCAAGCCGGACGCGGCACAGCCAAGAAGCTCCGCTGCGGCGACTGGGAGAAAATCCCCAACAAACCTCCGGTGCCTCTGACCGGCTCGAACAACTTCAGCTAGTGTCTCGAGAATCGGTTGCCGAGTACAACAATTACTCGATCCGCCGAGAGCGGGTTCGGGTAGCACGCCGCCAGCAGTGTTTGTCAGGACATCATGGAACCAGTCCGAGGTGCGAAATAGGTGCGAGGTAAGTCACTGCGCTGGGGAACGCGAAAAGGGTGCACCCTACTCATCACCGGAGTCGGCCTCCTAGCCCTTTGCTGCCTCGCCTTTGTGCTCGGCCTGAATCATGACACGAACGAAGGACCGCTCCGCCCATGTCGCGGATTCTTGTCGGAGAAGCAAGTGGACTCAGTGCTACCCGGAGATGAAAACATGACCGAAGAAGTCGACAAACACTTCCCACAGCTTGGTGACGTCGTCACGGACATATCGTACTGCACGCTGTCACGCGACACGGAGAGGAAGCTCACCGTGCGAGTAGCATATCCACAGGGATACCGCACGGCCGAGTACTCCAATGAGGTCGACCTGAAATTTGGAAATGAGGCCGGAATCTTCAACTCGAACGTTGGAAGATTGAGCACACTAATCCACTGCTCGGACAAGCCACGAGAGAACAACTATCCTATGCTTTCAGTGAAGGTGACCTCCACATCTTTCGAAGGCTTGGATGCCCGGAAGCGCAAGAAGCGTTTCCAGAAGTTGGCAGACGTCAGTGGCAATCTCACCCGCAAAATAGCTCAGCGGTACACGTGTCCGGACCGAGAAAAACTACCCGACCACGGTCCTGCAATCAAGCCGGAGTAGACGCGTTCAAGAAATTGATCCCAAGTAAAGAGGAGCGATAAACGCAATGAGCTAACCTTGATGAGCGGATCCCTGGCGAGGGAGAACGTAAAGCGATATGCATGCCCGGGTACAAAGATTTCCCATCGATCCCTTCAATGAACCTCTTTCATCCTGAGTAGCTGCTGATCAGAGTGAAAGAGGTTCATTGGCACACACAAACTCCCCTAACCCCGGCTGATGGGACGAGGATTCCTTGAAAAGAGCACACAAGGTGTGGCTGGGAGCGAGCGTCGCTGCGGCTCTCGGCGTCATACTCATCGTCACGCTCACTTCATCGAACGATCAGCATTCCGATTCATCACCGCCGAAGCGTGTGTGCCGGGACAAGATTCCTGGACAAGAGCTTCAGCATCTGCTCCCCAACGGCTCATCTCTCTCCGAGGAATCCCCGGGATTCCCCAAGGCACCTCTGTCCTATTGCCAGGTGGCTAGCGACGGTCAACGCGTTGTTGCTGAAGTCAAACGCAGTGGACCCTTCCCAAGTAAGAGAGAGGTACTCAAGGACAAGGAACACCCAATCTCGTTCGGCCGCGACTACGGATATTACGTCCCGGAGAGGAAAACACTGCGCCTGCTGATCCCATGTGACGCTCTTCCTCGCTCAAGGAGCACGATCCCGCTACTCGTCTCAGCAGATCGCATGCGGGGCAAAAGCATCGAATCACTTGGGAAGACACAGGAAGCACTTCTCAAATTCGCCGGACAAGTGGCACGGGCCGTTGCCAAGGACTTCGACTGCAACGGGTGGGAGAAGATCTCGAAGCAGCCTCCCAAGCCGGTGCGTGGAGAAGGAGCCTGACACACGTCTCGCGCCGAGCGTTCGATTGCACCGCAGCGCCATGAGCGGGGAAACTAACAGGCGTACACAGCAGGATAGTTGGGCGGCGTGTGTTGTCCAGGGAAGAGTGTGGAGTCTGATGGGTACGCAGCAGGAGAAGGACGAGTTGTACGGGCGGGACATGTCGGGGCTCGTGTGGGAGAGCGCGCCCGGTGGGCCCGAGGACGAGAAGGTGGAGATCGCCAAGTTCGAGGACGGTGCGGTGGCGATGAGGAACTCCAAGGAGCCCGAGGTGGTGCTCCGCTACACCGCCGCCGAGTGGGAGGCCTTCGTGCTCGGCGTACGCGACGGGGAGTTCGACCTGGAGCCGAACGAGCACAACGGCGGGCTTTCCCAGTCCAGTTGACGCACCGAGGGCGGGCACCTCCCGCGCGTGCCCGCCCTCGTCAACGACCGTGCGTGCGCGGTCGGTGGTGGTTGCTCACATGCCGAACTGTGCGGCAGCCTTCTTGTCGGTGGAGCTGTAGTCACCGCTGGCGATGTGCACTTTGCTGACGATGGCCGTCAGAGCCTGGTGCACCTCGTCGACGTTTTGGTTCCACTTCGTCTGGACCGTCTGGTAGGCGGTCTGCGCCTCGCCCTCCCAGATGTGGGCGACCTCGCCCATCTTCGACTGGATCTCGCCGAGGTCTTCCTTGAGCTTGTCGGCCTGTCCCTTGATGTTTTCTGCGATCTGTTCCAACGAGCCGTAGTTGACGAAGAGCTCGTCTCCGCTCGGAGTTGTCATAAGAGTCTCCCAAAGAGGTTGAGGCGGAGGTACAGGTGGCCGGGCTCAGTACTGGTTGAGCGCCGAAGCAGGCTTACCGCCGCCGTCCACGCCGACACCGGAGTCCACGACGTCCACCCCGCGGAACGCCTGAGCCACATCGTCTTCGTTGTTGCCCGACAGCTTCCGCGTGGCCTCGACGGCTTCGAGATACTGCGCCAGGAGCTGGTTGAGGTTCGACATACGCCTGTTGACAGCCGCCTGCGCCCTGTTGAACTCGGCGGCGCCGATGCCCTTCCAGGCTCCCTCGAGGATGTCGAGGTTGGCGTTCAGGCTCTTGACCTGGCTGTTGATGCTGTTGATTTTTTCCAGCAGTGTGGTCTCAAGCCTTTGGAGAGTGCCGTCACTTACCCTCTGGTTCGCCATACGGCATTCCTTTCCTCACGATTGAAGGTGCTGTACATCTCGCGTTGGGTGATTGCGACCCTCCTACCCTGCCCGCCGTTTCCGGAGGACGAGGGTCACGGCACCACCGATCACTACCACAGCGGCAACGACTCCGACTCCCCACCATAGGGCGAGACTTGAGCTTTCGGGCTCGTTTGCCTGCGCCGCCGGCTTCTCCGCGGCTTCGTTGCCTCCGCCGCCTTCCGCACGCGATCCGGCGGTCTCCGACGCACTGGGACTCGCCAATGACGCCTCAGCGGGGACGAACTCGCCGTTCTTCTTGAAGGCAGGCTTGTCCGGTGCGCCAGGTTCGCCGACGCCTTCGAGCAGGTGCTTCTTCGGTCGGACGATGCCGTAGCCGAGGTAGTTGCTCGGCTTCTCGTCCTTTTCCAGGATGCTGGTCGTCTCCGTGAGCGCACGGGCTACCTGGTTGGCGGTCCAGTCGGGGTGCTTGGACCAGATGAGGGCGGCGGAGGCGGAGGCTAGGGCTGTGGCGTAACTCGTTCCCTCACCGGTGCAGTGGTCTTCGAGAGAGTCTCCGCAACTTGTTGGCATGTCAACACCCGGCGCCGCCAAGGATACGTGTCTTCCATTTCCCGAGGTATCTGCCACCTTCCCAGTGGAATCGACTGAACCGATGCCGATTACGTCACTGGAGCCAGCCGGATAAGGAGTTCGGTTTTCCCCATTCCCGTCATTTCCCGTGCCGGCGAACATGAGCTTGCCCTTTTTCTTCGCGTAGTTCAACGCAGACTCAAGCTCTTTATCCCCGTAGCCACCAAGCGACATGTTGATAATCTGCGCATCACTGTCCGCAGCGAACCGCACAGCTTTCTCAAGCGTGCTCGTGTCTCGCGCTCCCGGAATTCCCTCACCCGCGGTGCGGATCGGTAGAATGCTCGCCTTGGGAGCCAGACCTGCAACATTGTCGCCCCTGCCATTACCGGCAATCAATTCGGCAACACTTGTGCCATGCCCGACCGGGTCATCAGTTGCACCGCCAGGAGCCCCAGACACATCCTTCCCAGCCGACAACCGACCGGAGAGGGCCGACGTTGGATTAACCCCGGAGTCGATGACGGCCACCTTTACGCCGCCTCCTTGGGACACTTTCCACATATCCTCGGCCTTCATGGGAGTCAGGTACCACTGATCGCCCGACCCATCAGCCGACGCGGAAGGAGTGATTGCAAGCGACAGCACAGCAACCACCGCACCTACAACACCCACGGAGCGAAAACGGTCGCTCGTGCGAGTCTTGTTCGGCCACGCAATTCTACTGGAACCCATATGCCCTACTCGATGACTGGCGGGTTGGAACTGCGACGTCCGGTGATCCAGACATCGCTGTCCTCTGTCAAATAGTCGGGACGTTCCATGCGACGTTGGTCGCCTTTCGGTCGCTGAACGCGTGAAGACCCTCCGAGAGCGCCACCGCGGCCCGGATGATCCTGCCCCTGAGACAGGCCGGTCCCTCCTGGCGTGAACTCTCCCTTCCCTTTCAACGTGGACCCGACTTTCGGAATACCGGAAATTCCGCCCGCCTTTCGTTGCGGCAGGGCGCTTGCTGTTCGACCGCGGTTCGTGGCGCCCACCACACCACGGCCAGCAGGTACGCCTCGCGTTTCCCCACCAACTGTGCTGCGCGCACCTGTTCCGCTCCCGGGCGTCCGCTGCTTGCTCGGCTGACCGCCCAGAACGCCGTCGCTGCGTCCTCCCCGCGCGAAACCAGCACCCAACCCGCGCCCCGGGGTTCCCGTGCTGCCTCCTGGACGACCGATCGCAGACCGATTCACCGGGGCGGCACGGCCCGGCGCCGCTGGATTTCTTGAGCCTCCGGGGGCACTTGAAACGGGCTTTCCCGCAGTCGGAGTGCGCGGCGTCGCACCTGTCGGATTTGGAGAGGGGCTTCGTCCAGGAGTCCCCTGACCGATGGACCGGCCACGGCCGACAGCCCTCTCAGTCGCAGGGTCGATGGCACGGCTACCCGCGTTCAAGCCGGGGAACCGCGGAGTCCTTCCCATACCCATCCCCGCGGCATGCGACGGCGCCTCGGATGCCCCGGCTGCAGGCGTAGCACCGACTGGCCCCGAGTTGCTTGCTGCCGGCCCGACCGGAGAAGCACTAGTCGAGGTGGCCACGCTGTCGACTGTCGTGCTAACGCCCGCATCCGATCGCAGCGCGCTTGGATCGATCACAGAGGTGGGTGCGTTCGACTGTTCACCTACCACCGTTGCCGGGGACTCAGGACTCTCGACTCCCGGAGCGGAGAGCGCCGGAGAAGATCGCGGTCCGGATTGGTCGAGCGGGCCCGCACCTTGTCCAATCCACCGCTCGCTCGGCCGCGGCACCCCCGGATCGTCCATCGGCTCGAACACCGGCTCCGGCTGCATGGCGATGGTGTCGTGGGTGACCTGGTAGTACGAGGAGAGCTTGTTCATCTGAGTGATGGCTTCCTGGCGGTGCTTCTCCGTCTTCACCGCTGCGGTGTACTCGTCGTTGGTCTCGACACGCTTGGCCGAGGGGATGTCCTCGGGGGCCTTCTGGAGAATGCGGCTGTCGCGCGGGGGCATCGCGGCCTTCACCTCGGCCAATCCCTCGCCTGCGGACTTCAGTTGACTGGCCGCGGTGGACGTGTAATCGGCGAGCTTCAGCGTGCTCGTGCCGAGCTTGCCGCCCCACTTGTGGAAGCTGCTGCCGCCCTCGCCCTCCCAGACCACCTCGCCGACATGCTTCTTGATGTCGTCGCCGATCCGCTTGATGTCCTTCGCGGCCTGCTCGAGCGCACTGCCCGTCGCCGTCAGGTCGCTCGGCTTCGCATTGTCGACCATGTCCAGCATCGCGTTGAGCTCGCGCTCCTCGAAATTGGTGCTGCCGATGCGCGAGAGGCCGGACATGCTGCCCAGGAACGGCATGTTCTTCATCCCGCGGAAGCCCTGGCGCAGTTGGGCCATGGCCACCTGGGCGTCCATACCCGTGAGCTTCGACTCGCCGTCGCCACTCATATTCGATCCCCGTAATCCTAGATGTCGCCTTCGCTCTGATCCGAGCGCTCCGGTGCCGCCTCCGCCGGACGGTTCGCCTCGTACCGGTCCTTCGTGCGCTGTTGAATGTCCCAGAAGCGCCGCCTGACATCCTCTTCGAGGTTGTCGAAGCCGACATCCGCACCGTGGACCGCGATCTTCATCGCCTCGATCTGGTCGCCGAAGGTCTGCGAGAGGGTGGTGAGGTGGGTGTGGACGCGGTTGTACATGCGGTAGAGGTCGGCGGCCTCGGCGAAGTCAGCGGAACCGAACGACGCCTGCTGGATGGTCTCGCGGCCCATCTGCGACTTGGACGCCGGCGAACCCTCCAGGCGCCGGAGGATGCCGTCCACCCGCTTCTTGAATTCCTTGAGAGTCTCGGCCTCGCGCCTGAGCTGCGCGGCCGCGCCGGCCCCCGTCATCGGTTGTGCGGACAGCCCCACCTCGTCGTCAGGCAACCCCACGAGGTTCCCCCTCCACCCGTAGCAGTCTTCAGATGTGCACCCTGCGTGCACACGCCACTTTAGCCACCGTGCTTCAGTGTTCCAACTGCAAAGTCTGGGACGTGACTTGACGCACGCACGGTTCCCCGTCCCCTCGCAGTTCGCGGTGGGTCAGCGGAGGCTGCGCTTCCGCCGCCAGTCCCTGTAGACCAAGGAACCACCGCCCACGACGGCCACCAGAGTGCCACCTCCTACCAACGCGTAGGTACCGATTCGCGTGTTCCGCTCCTGCTCGGTCTCGCCGGTCTGGAGCTTTGCAGGTGTCGGCAGCTCGCCCTTGGCGACGCCCTCGTCCGGTTCGGGTCGCTCGATCCGGTGATCGTCCTCGCTGACGGCCCTGACCGGGTCGACGACGCCCCACCCGACGAGGATGTCGTGACCGGCGATCGACCGCTCCGCGGTCTGCTCGATCTGCGCGGTGATCTCCTTGTACGTCCACCCGGGGTGCTTCGCCTTCAGCAGCGCCGCGACACCCGCCACGTACGGCGCCGAGAAGCTCGTGCCGTTGTCCGCGCAGTGCCCGCCGAGCGGCACCGTCGAGATCATGTCGACGCCCGGCGCCGCCACGTCGACGAACTCCCCGGACTGCGAGAACGGCGCACGCTCGTTGTTCCGGTCGGAGGAGGCGACGGCGAGGACGCCGGGGTAGGAGGCCGGGTAGGTCCGCTTCACCTTGCCGCCGAGGCCGTCGTTGCCCGCGGAGGCGACCACCACGATGTCCTCCGAAAGGGCGCGGTCGATGGCGTACTTGAGCATCGAGTCGTGCCGGATCGCCTCCTCGGTGTCCTGCGAGATGTTGATGACGTCCGCGCCCTTTTTCACCGCGTGGCGGATCGACCAGGCGAGGGACTTGACGTTGCCGCTGCCGTTCTCGTCGTTCTGCGTGATGGGGATGATGGTGGCGCCCGGCGCGAGCCCCACGAACCCGGTGCCGTCGGCGGGGCGGGCGGCGATGATGCCGGCGACCTTCGTGCCGTGGCCGACGCGGTCCCCGGTGCCGTCGGCCTTGCCGCGCTCGGTGGCGATCCCCTTCTTGCCCTTCGTCTTCTTCGGGAGGAAGTTGGCGCCGAGACTCGGTGCGACGGCGCCCTTGAGCTGCTTGTTCTTGATGTCGACGCCGGTGTCGATGACGGCCACGCGGACGCCCTCGCCCTTGGTGTCCTGCCAGAGCTGGTCGAGGAGCACCCGCTGGAGCGCCCAAGGACGCCCGGTGTAACTCTTGTTGGGGAACTTGCACTGCGTCGAGGTGTCGGCGGCGGCCGGCGTCGCGCCGGCGACGGGGAGCAGCGCGGCGGTGCACGCGGCGAGCACGGCGACGCGGCCGGCCCGGCGGCGGGACGCGGTTCGGACGCCGCGCTCGCTGCGGGCGGCGTGCGGTGTGTGCTGGTGATCCATCCTCTCCCCCTCAGGACCCCTGCGGCTGCCGGGCCGCCGACGTCCCCAACCGAGGCCCGGTCGGCAGGAATTGGGACCACGCGGCCGGGATCGGCGCCGGCTTGATGTTCTCGTACCCGAGCCGCACCTGGGCTTCGCTGCCCTGCGCCTGCTGCTGCTTGCTCTGCTCGTCCTGCTTGCCGTCGGTGCCGATGCCCGCGTCTTCGCTCGCGCTGTCGTTGTTGGCCTGGAGGGCGTAGCGCAGGCCCGTGTCGGTGGCGAGGAAGACGGAGCCGGCCTTCGTCTCGCTGCCCTTGATCTGGCGGAAGAGCTGTCCGCTGCCCGGGGTGACGTACGCGCTGGTGGAGCCGGTGGGGAGCTGGGCGGGGAAGTCGCGTCCTGCCCAGGTGCTGAGGGTGGTGGTGCCGGTCTTCTCGTCGACCTTGCGCAGGACGTTGCAGACGGTGTTGCGGGCGCCGGTGGTGGCGCGGGCCGAGTTGACCTTGACCGCGCGCTCCGTCGGCCAGTCGATGCCCGCGTCGAAGGCACGCTTCCCCGGAACGATCGCGCTCGGCGCGACCGTCGTCGCCCTGCCGTTCTGCCCGCTCGGCTGCTCGGTCTTGCTGAGCAGCAGCACGGCCGTGAAATCGGAGACGGGCACGACGCGTCCGGCGAGAACGAGGTAGTGCTGGTAACCGGTGCCGGCCCGAGCCCGCAGCACCATGCCCACCCGGTCCGCCTCGCCCAACTCCTCCGAGGCGCCGGCACGTTGGTTCACCTGGCCGGGCACCTGCGGAAAGTTGATCTCGTCGCCCTCGCGGAAGGTGGCGAGCCACTCGTTCGAGACGCGCTGCGGCTGCTCGCTGCGGAAGAGCGTACGCAGCAGCAGCTCGTCCTCGGGGACGGGGTACTTCACTCCCTTGCTGTCGATCGCCCACCGCTGCCCGCCGCGGTCCTTCACGTAGAGCAACTCGCCTCCGCTCAAGCGGCGTTGCCCCTCGGTGCGCTGCGCGTCCCGCTCGGCGAAGACGAACGCGGCCTTCTGGATGGCGCGGCCGCCCTGCCCCGGACGCTCGCAGACGGCCCAGCGCTTGTCGGCGCCCGCCTCGTCGGGCTCGGGGAGGCGGTCCGGGCCGTACGGGATGCCGATGGTGGCGCCGTGCGGTATGTCGCCGCCGTCGAGGATCTCCTCGTCGACCTTGACGACCTCGCCCTTGCCCGCGTCGAGGAGCAGCCGCGCCGAGGCGAGGTTGAGGACGGGGTGGAGCTGCTTCTTGTCGTCGGTCTCCAACACCACGTACCGAGTGGTGGACTTGCTGCCGACGATGACCTTCTCGCCGACCTCGTCCCACTTCTCGGGCTCCTTGGGTTTGAACATGCCCCACGCGCCGAACCCGGCGAGGACGAGCGCACCCACGACCATTCCGGGCAGCACGGCCCGCAGCGGTCGCGGTGCGCCCTCCTCGGTGCCCGTCTGCGAGGGCTGGAGGAATGCCGCGTTGAGCCGCTTCTTCGCGAAGGTGTAGGCGTTGAGCTCGTCCCGCCGTGATGCCATGAGTGGTGCGTCTCCCCTGCTGATCCCCGTCGGCCGTCGGATGCGGCCTCCGCCTCGGGTGCCGCGACGCCGGCACGGCCCCTACTATGCCGGTTGCACACTGCTGCGCGCCGCTCAGGTAGGGTGATCGACCGTTCAACGCCCTTGACCACCGGGCGCACACGGACAAGAGGGGGCCTTCGGGATGGCAACGGCGACGCGTACCCGAGGCTCCGTCACGCAGCGGCAGCCCGAGTCGGCGCCGGCCGACTCCGCGCCGCGCACGCCTGCTTCGACGGCGTTGCGGACCGAGTTCCGCACCAACCGCCTCGGGCCCTTCGCGCTGACGCAGCTCGTGCTGCTGGAGCTGGCGGCGGCCGTGCTCCTCGGCGCCGCCGCCGTGCACGGGCTGATGCTGGTCCCTGCGGCCGTCGTCGCCGGCGCGCTGGTCTGCTTCGCGGTGCTGCGCCGCCACCACAGGTCGGTCGTCGACTGGTTCTCGACACACCTCGCGCTGCGTTCCCGCAAGCAGCGGACGAACGGGCCCCTGCCCTCCGAACTCCTCGACGGCCAGGGCAGGTTGGGGGTGGACGCCGGCTTCGCGCCGGCGGCCGAATGCGTCCCCGGGCTGCACACGCAGGCGTACGTCGACCGGGACAGGCGCACCGTCGGCATGCTGGGGGACGGCACCTTCCTCACCGCGGTGGTGCGCGTCGAGGCCGTCGACAGCGCGCTGCGTCCGGCGTTCGGCGCCCGTGCGCTGCCGCTCGGGCTGCTGCACGACGCGCTCGAAGTCGACGGTATCCGGCTGGAGTCGGTGCAGGTCGTGCAGCACGTCCAGCCGGCGCCCGCTCCGCACCTTCCCGAACAGTCGGTGGCGCGCCGCAGTTACGGACCGCTCCAGCAGCAGACGGGCTCGCCCGCACTGCGGCTCACCTGGGTGGCGCTCAAGCTCGACCCCGAACTCTGCCCGGACGCGGTGCAGTTGCGCGGCGGCGGGCTGCTCGGCGCGCGTCGCTGCCTCGTCCGCGCCGCCGACC
>NZ_AJTQ01000315.1 GCF_000262345.1 Streptomyces xiaopingdaonensis
GCGAGGAGGAGCTGGTCTCTGCCGTCGCCACCTCGGCGTGCGTCAACCCCGTCGCGACGGCGAGGGCGAGCCAGCCCGACACCCCGCCGGCCCGGCGCACCACGGAGACGGCCCGCGAGTGGCGGTGCGACGACCGGCACCACACCACCTATCAGGTGGGCCGCTGGCCGGAGCTGGGCCGCGCCGCGACGCCGCTGCCGCGCCTTGCCGCACTCCTGACCTCGGTGCCGACCTTCACCACCACCTTCAGCCTGACGGTCGGACGGTCGCGCGGGAACAAGTCGGCGGCCCTCGCCGGACACCTGCGGGTAACCGGCCGCTCGGAGACGGAACTGGACGCGGCCCGCCGGCACTTGGAGCGCACGGCGCGCTCCGCGAAGGTCGGCCTCGTCCGGCTCGACCGCGAGCAGTTGCCCGGTGTCCTCGCCACCCTGCCGCTGGGAGGTGCCCACTGATGCCGACGACGGGACGCCGGGGCCTCGTAGGCCCGAGGCGCGCCGAACACTCCCTGGCACACGAGGAGTTGGGGGCGCTCTCCCTCCCCATCGGCGACGACGGCGTGGTGATCGGCGCCGACGCCGAGGGTCGGCCGCAGGTGATCGGCCTCCACCACCCCGTGCCGTACGACGTCCTCCTCGTCGGCGGTCTGTGGACGGCGCAGGTGCTGGCGCTGCGTGCGGCGGGCACGGGCGCGCGGGTGGCCGTGGAGACGGGTCGGGCGCAGGTGTGGAGCAACCTGGTGCAGGCGGCCGGTGCGGGGCAGGAGTGCATCAGTCTCCACGACGTCGGCCGCGTGCCGCCGATGGGCGCGACCGTCAGCAGTCCGGTGCTGGTGGTCCGGGACTGCGGTATGCGGCCGCCGCGCGGGCGCGTCGCCTCGATGGCGTGGCAGTCGGTGGTGACGCTGCTGCCGTATCTGAGCCCCTCGGCGCCGCGGTTGCTGCGGAGCGCCTCGCTCGTCGGTGTGCAGCGCGTATCGCCGGACGAGGCGCGGGAGATCGGACGCCGCATGCAGCTCCCCCAGCGGGACGTCGACACCCTCTCCACGCTGGGCGACGGCGTGACCCTCTGGTGCACCCGGCACGACCGGCAGTACGCCGTGACGCAGCCGACCGACGCGGAGTCGGGGCTGCTCGGCGTGCCGCGACGCCTGGACTGACGGCCCCGCGGGCCCTCGGCACGGCGCCAACCGCCGCGGTGCCGGAGGCGGTTGGTGCGTAGGCGGCGCGCCCGGGGGTACGCCCGGGGTACGGCCGAAATGGAATCGAGACCTTCGACTGGTTGTGTCGGGGCACGCGTACCGGCCGGATCACCGGGACCGAGGGGGCGTATCCGCCGCGACGGTGATTAGGCTTGTGCGGGGGCGCACTTGGCCTACCGGGGAGTACGACCAGAGCAGCAGGAGGCACTGTGAGCAGCGATCGGGACGAGATCCGCGTCGGCGGGACCATCCCCGAGACCGATCGGCTCGAAGCGGGGGAAATCGACGCGGACGACGCCGACTCGGAGCAGGACTCCGAGTCCACAGGCCAGTTCACCATCGACTACACACCCCCCGCCTGGTACACGCAGGGCTCGGAGGCGCCGGACGCCGCCCCGCAACCGGAGGCCGACGAGGACGGCGACCATCTGCTCAGCCCCCCGCAGCCGTTGGGGACGTCGTCCACGCAACCGGCGGTCCCGGAGGCCGAGTCGGCGGACACCCCTCCGCACGGCACGCAGGGCCGTGCCGCAGAGCTGCCCGAAGACGACGCCGCCGAGGGAAGGCCGGGCGTACGGGCAGACGGCGCCCCCGCACCGTCCGCAGCCGAGGAAGGCGCCTCCCGGGAAGAGCGGACCGCCTCCTCGTACACCGCTCTCTCCGCCCCCGCGGAGCCGGATGACGACGCGCCCGTCGCCCCGGCCTCCGAGGACTCCGAGCCGGAGCCCGCGCCCACGCTTCCGCCGGCCGAGGAGCAGGCCGACGCGCCGCCCGAGGACGCCCCGAGGACGGACGCGGCGCCCCCGCCCGCCGAACCCGTCGCGGGCGCAGGCGACTTGGAGGACGGCGCCACCGTCCGCATCTCCACCGCCTCCCTGCGCCGCGAGATCGCGTCCCGCGCCCAGAAGAAGGACGCCCCGGAGGAGGTCCCGCAGGACGCCGTGCCCCCGGCCGCCGATCCGCGGAACGCGCACCCGGCGTCGCCCGAGGACACCCCGCCCGCGGGTACGCCCCAGCGGGCCGGACCGTGGCCGAGCGCACCAGGCACCGGGGAGACGTCGGGCCCGCCCAGCGGCGGCGGCCAACTCCCGCCGCTGCCGCCGCACTTCCAGCCCGCCGCCCAGCCCCCCGCCGGCGCCCCGTGGCCGACGGCGCCGGGGACGCCGGCCGAGGCCGGACCGCAGCCGGCACCCGCTCAGCCGCCTGCCCGGCCGGCGCAGCCGCCCCAACCCCCGCCCGTACCGCCGCAGTTGCCGCCGCACTCGGATGCACACCGGCCGCCGACGGATGAGACGGCCGCCCCGGTGCCGCCGTCCGGCACGGGCCCGACGCCGCCGGCGGGGCACACCCCCGAGCAGTCGCCGCCCCCGCCCGTGCCGCAGCAGGGCGGCTACGGGTACCCGCAGCAGTACCAGCAGCCCCCGGCCCAGCAGCCCCCGCCGTACCCGCAGCATCCCGGTGCGCCCGGCCCGCACCCGGCCCAACCGCAGGCCGCGCAGCCCTCCCCCGGCGCCGACCCGCGGCGTCAGGGGCAGTCGGGTTCGCCGCTCGGGTACACGGCTGCCGTCGAGCTCTCCTCGGACCGGCTCGTCAACAGCAAGAAGAAGAACCGGCAGCAGCCCGGCGGCGGCCGGAGCCGGTTCAAGCTCGGCGGACGGAAGGAGGAGGCGGAGCGCCAGCGGAAGTTGGAGCTGATCCGCACGCCGGTCCTGTCGTGCTACCGCATCGCGGTGATCAGCCTCAAGGGCGGTGTCGGCAAGACGACGACCACGACCGCGCTCGGCTCGACGCTGGCGACGGAGCGCCAGGACAAGGTCATCGCGATCGACGCCAACCCGGACGCCGGCACCCTCGGCCGCCGCGTCCGCAGGGAGACGGGCGCCACCATCCGCGACCTGGTGACGGCGATCCCGTACCTCAACAGCTACATGGACATCCGGCGCTTCACCTCGCAGGCCCCCTCGGGCCTGGAGATCCTCGCCAACGACGTCGACCCGGCGATCTCCACCACCTTCAACGACGAGGACTACCGACGCGTCATCGACGTCCTCGGCAAGCAGTACCCGATCATCCTCACCGACTCGGGGACGGGCCTTCTCTACTCGGCGATGCGCGGAGTCCTCGACCTCGCCGACCAGTTGATCATCATCTCCACCCCGTCGGTCGACGGCGCGAGCAGCGCGAGCACCACTCTCGACTGGCTCGCCGCCCACGGCTACAGCGACCTGGTGCAGCGCTCCCTCACCGTGATCTCCGGGGTCCGGGAGACCGGCAAGATGATCAAGGTGTCGGACATCGTGTCGCACTTCGAGACGCGCTGCCGAGGCGTCGTCACCATCCCGTTCGACGAACACCTCTCCGCCGGCGCCGAGTTGGACCTCGGTCTGATGCGCCCGAAGACGCGCGAGGCGTACTTCGAACTCTCGACGCTGATCGCCGAGGACTTCGCCCGCGCCCAGCGCGAACAGGGCCTCTGGACGGGCGACGGCAACAACCCGCCGCCGCAGCTCGCACCCCCCATGCCGGGGCAGCCGCTCCCGGGGATGCCGCCCGGTGCGTACGGCTACCCGCAGCAGCAGGGGCAGTGGCCGGGTCAGCAGCCGGGCTATCCCGGGCAGGGACCTGGCCAGCAGCCGCCACACTGAGCTCCGGGCCCGGTCTCGACTACCCCGTCAACGCGGCGATTCCCCCGTCCTCCTTCGCCGTGCGCGAAGGAGGACGAGGGGAGACGTGACCGCAGGGCGCTCGCCAACCGGCGAAGGCGGCAGCCTGCGCGTCATCTGCCGCGCCTACGCGGCGTCCCGCCTTCCGGATCGCGCCGGAGGCGGTAAGTACGGCCTCCTCCGCTGGCGCCCGTGGTGCTCAGCACGGGGTCCGTCGCGGAGGACCTCTACGCACAGTCCGCGCCCGGGGCACGACGGCCAACCGCCCTGCGTCGGACGTCGTGCGTCTCGGACCCGTCTCAGCCACGGACGTCGGCAAGGAGCGCGCGCGCCTCGTCGACGTCCTGGGCCATCCGCTGCTTGAGCGCGTCCAGGGTGTCGAACTTGAGCTGACCCCGCAGATAGGCGTGGAAGTCGACGCCGACGTGCTCCCCGTAGAGGTCGAGCCCCACACGGTCGATGGCGTACGCCTCGACGGTGCGCTCGTCGCCGTCGAACTGCGGGTTGGTGCCGACCGAGATCGCCGCCGGCATCTCCTCACCCTGCGCGTGGAGCCAGCCGGCGTAAACGCCGTCGGCCGGGATCGCCGAGTGCGGCGGCGTCTTCAGGTTCGCCGTCGGGAAGCCCAACTCGCGCCCTCTGCTCGCGCCCCGCACCACGACGCCCTCGACGCGGTGCGGGCGGCCCAGCACCTCGGCGGCCCCGCTCACGTCCCCCTCGGCGACGAGGCCGCGCGCCAGCGTGGACGAGAACGGCTGTCCGCCGCCCGCCTCGCCGCGCTCGTAGAGGTCGACGACGACCACGTCGTAGTCGTAGCTGCGGCCGAGCTCGGCGAGCGTCTCGACGGTGCCCGAAGCGCGGTGCCCGAAGCGGAAGTTGGGGCCCTCGATGACGCTGCGTGCGTGGAGCCTGTCGACGAGCACCTTCACCACGAAGTCGGCAGGCGACAGCTTGGAGAACTCCGGGGTGAACGGCAGCACCAGCACCGCGTCGATGCCGAGTTCGCCCATGAGCGCGGCACGGCGCTCGTGGGTGGCGAGGAGAGGCGGATGGCTGCCGGGCCGCACGACCTCGCTGGGGTGCGGGTCGAAGGTGACGGCGACGGCCGGAACGCCCAGTTCACGGGCGCGCTCCACGGCCTTCCCGAGGATCAGCTGGTGCCCGCGGTGCACCCCGTCGTACGAGCCGATGGTGACGACGCTGCGCCCCCAGCCCTCGGGGATGTCCTCCAAGCCACGCCAGCACTGCACGTCCTGCTCCTCGCCGATGCTCTAGCCGTTGTCCGCTGCCTGTCCCTGCCGATGGCGTTCGCCGGTCCAAGGGTGCCATGTCCGCTGCAGGTGGCGGTCAGGGACCCACCCCTGCGCGGCTCCGGCCTGCGCCTCAACACCCGCGCGCCGCCTCCGTCGTCACGGCCTCCCCGTCGCGCGGGCGTGCGCCGGCGGCGGGCCAGGGGAGGCAGGCGCGCCTGACGGCGGGGCCGAGCAGCGGTGACCACACCTCGGGCGCGGCGCCGACCCACTCGGCCACCGCCGCGGCGACACCGGGGGTCTCGACGGCGAGCTCCCCCAGCAGCGCGTCGAACCCGGCAGCCCCGCTCGAAGCCGCCGACATCCGCGTACCGACGGCGCCGACGTGTGCCCCGTCACGCCTCGGACTGCGCTGGCGCACGAGCGCGCACAGCGTCGCACGGAGGACCGACGGCGCCGTCTCGTGTGCGATCAGCGCGGCGAGCAGCTCGTCCCGCAGGGCGCCCTCGACGGGCGCGAGCGCCTCGGCGAGGCTCCTGCGCACCTGCCGCAGCGGGCAGTCGAGCAGCTCGCGGAGGAAGGCGCGGAGCACCACGGGCCGACCGCCCGCCGATCCGTCCACGGCGTCGGAGACCGCTCGGGCCACGGCTTCGGGACGCAGCTCCGCGCACTCGGCGAACACCCTGGCGACGCGGGCGGCGGCTTCCGCCGTACGTACCTCGTCGAGTACGGCGAGGAGTTCGCCCGGCTCCGCCTCGGACTCGCGCAGCCGCTCCCTGCAGGCTCCGACGACCAGCTCCGGGTACGCGTCGAGCGCCGTGCCCAGCGCGCGGGCCAGCTCGGACCCGCCTCCCGAGACGAAGCGGGCCACGGCGGAGGGCAGATGAGCGGCGCGCGCCCCCGGATCGCGGACGAGCACGGCGAGCGCGGCAGCGTGGAGCGAGCCGTCCGCGGGGGACTCCCGCAGCGCGAGCGCCGCCGCACGCAGCAGCGCCAGGTCCGCCGTCTCGGCTCTGCGCGCCACCCGCACTCCCCACTCGGCTGCGAGCGCCCGGCGTCGCGGACGCGCGTCCGTCGCCCACGCGTGGACGGCGCGGCAGAAAGCGGCGCTCTCCTCCTCCAGCAGCTCTTCGAGCAGTTCGTCCGCGCGCGGGTGCGCCGCCTCGGCCAGCACGTCGACGAGATGCTGCACGCCGTCCCGCCGCCGCGCGTAGAGCAGCGCCTGCGCCGCGGCCGCGACGGTGGGCACGTCGGAGCCGCCGCGGTGCCGCGCCGCCAGCGGAGTCGTGTCCGCGAACCAGCGGCAGAGCGCCGGACGCACCTCGTCAGGGGCGGCTTCGAGGAGCTCGGAGGCGAGGTCGAGGAAGCGCTCGGGCACCTGTCCCGACGGGTCGTCGGCGGGGACGAGCAGCCGCAGCACCTCGGCCTTGCGCCCCGGCGCGAGAGGCAGGCGGCGCCAGAACCAGGGCTCGAACTCCTCCGGTACGTCGCCTCCGCCCGCAACCACCGCACGCAGCCGCACCGCGAGCGCCTCCACGACGGGCGTGCAGGCGGCGTCCGGCAGGTTCGGCAGCATCCGCACGAGCAACCGCGCCGCCCACCAACGAGGTTCGGCCGGGGCTCCCGGCGCCGCGGAGTCGCCCCGGCGCTTCCGTCCGCCGTCGTGTGCGCTCGCGGACTCCCGGGGCACACGGGCCTCCCGACTCCCCTGCGTCTCAGGGCCGTCGGCCCCCTCCCGGCGAGGGCACGCCCCGCCCGCTTCCGGAACCGCGACATCGACCAACGGCGCCAGCACCTCCCCGAGCGCCGCGGGCCCGCAGCGCTCGCCGTGCCGGAGAAGCGCCTCGACGACCGTCCCCAACCGGTACCTCGGCACCGGCGAGCACGCCCCCGACTCCCCGCCGGGCGCGGTGAGTTGGGCGAGCGCAGCGTCGAGCCGCAGGTGGCGGCCCTGGAGCCACTCGCCGAACTCCTCGTCCGCGAACCGGTACCCGTCCCCGGCCGGAAGGAGGACCTCCTCGGCGAGGACCGCCGGAGCCCAGCCGCCGGCCCAGGGAAAGACCTCCTCGAACCCGGACCGGTCCAACTCCCCCTGGCCGGGCCCCAGACACCGCCGCGCCGCCTCGTGGAGCCGCCCGGCGGCCCGCGCGGCGAGGCGGCGCACCGAGCCGTGGGCCGGCGTGCGCCCGCCGGACGTGAGGTGCAGGGCGACACGGAGCGCGACGGCGTCGAGGTGCGCGGCAAAGACGTCCCGCCGGGTCAACGGCGCCCCGGCACCGGGCCGTCGGGACACGTCCCCCTGGGCGGCGCGCACCTCTCCGCAGAGCCGGACCGCCAGCGGGTGAGCGGCGTCGGCGTCGGCGAGGGTGCCCTCGGGCACGCCGAGGTCCCTGCGCAGGCGCGCGGCCTGCCCGGAAGGCAGCGGGTCGAGCCGGATGCACGGCGGCAGCGCCGTCCCGTCCCGCGTCGGCTCCGACGGCTCGTGCAGCAGCCCCGAGGGGAAGAGCCGCCCGGCGTACTCCCAGAACTCCGGGCGGCAGCAGACGGCGAGGCGGGCGCCGGAGGCCCCGAGCCAACCCGCGCTGCTCCGCGCCCACATGACGAGGTCGGAGGCGAGCGCCACCGGCATCTCCTCGGGCGCGTCGAGCACCACGAGGAGCGGACGCGCCGCGTCCCTCGCGAGCCGTGCGACGACGTCCGGGTCGGGCTGCTCCTCGCCGGCGGCCGAGGCCGAGTCGAGCGACGCGGCGAGGATGCGCCCCGAGCGCAGCAGCGCACGGCCGACGGCCTCCCGCAACCCCGCGTCGTCCGGCCGCAGTTCGGCGCCGCGCAACCAGACGGTCGGCGCCGGCTCCGGCCCCCGCGCGCGGCGCACCGCGAGCGCTGCCAGCTCCGTCGTCCTCCCCTCACCCGGCTCCCCGACGAGCGCCGCGACCGAGGCGCGCCCCGAGGTGAAGGCAGCGAGCTCGGCGGACGTCTGCGGCCTCGCGACCGCCCCCGTGTGGCGCTCGACGGCCGGCGCCGCCGACGCCGCGGTGAGGTGGAGTGCGCCGGCGAGGTTGAGGTCACGGCCGTAGGCGGGGTGGTTCGCGGCGTTGCGGCGCAGCACGGCCGCGAGCGCGCCGTCCGGCGCCTGCGCCGCGACGACGGGGAGAGGCACCGCGTGCGCCGCCTCCGCGGCACCCGCCAACTCCCTGGCGACGACGCCCAGTACGGCACCGGTCGTGGTGTCGAGGAGCGGCGTGCCCGGCGCTTCGGGGCTGTGCAGGTACCGCTCGGC
Organism: Streptomyces xiaopingdaonensis; assembly: GCF_000262345.1. Classification (GTDB taxonomy): domain Bacteria; phylum Actinomycetota; class Actinomycetes; order Streptomycetales; family Streptomycetaceae; genus Streptomyces; species Streptomyces xiaopingdaonensis. The sequence continues at coordinate 8,395 of NZ_AJTQ01000315.1, forward strand.
CTCCGCTTCGGCGGGGACGAGTCGCAGCGCTTCCTGCAACCGGTAGGGCGGCAGTCCGGCACGGTGCTCCGGGGCGTACCGGACGGGCACCGTGCCGACGAGGCGGGCGCGGGGGCCGAGCGGCCCGAGCTCCACGGCGCACCCCTCCCACACGCCACGCGCCGCGCCGACGACGAGGGGTTCAGGCCCCTCGCCCGGAGCCCGGAGGAGCGCGAGGTCCCACTCGTCGAGGCGGACGACCGACCGCTGAGCGACGGGCAGGGGCGGCCCCTCGCCGGCGAGGAGCGAGGGACGCGGCGTCGCGAGCACCTCGTCCGCCGTGAGGAGGGTGCCCTCGTCGACGGCGAAGGCGGTGCCGCGCACCCGTCCGTCCGGCCCGCAGACCCGGGCCAGCGCGTCCCGGGACCGCACCGCCGACATCGTCCGAACCTCCCGCCCCCTTGTCCTCCCAACGACCCGAGATTAGGCGCGAGTTGATCTCTCTCACCACCCCAAGGGCGAACGCGCCCCCGTGCACGCCGGTCGTTCACCCCGAGCGCCTGCACGTTGGGGTGAATCGCCGCTCAGGAGTGGACATAGAGACAAAGGGAGCCGGGAGGGGGGCCGTGGGCACTCGCACACGGCACGGCGGGACCAGCCCGCCGCAGCGGC
>NZ_AJTQ01000316.1 GCF_000262345.1 Streptomyces xiaopingdaonensis
GATCAGGCCGGCCCCGCCGGGTGGCGGACCGCCGGCCGACGGGCGACGGCGCTCCTCAGACGAAGACCGCGAGGCTCTTGGCGCGCCCCTGCCGCCGCTCGACGAGCGCCACGAAACGCCCGCCGGGCGCGAAGACCGCGACCGTCGCGCCCCCCAGCTCCTCCGGCATCCGCAACTGCGCCCCGTTCCCCAGCAGCCGCGCCTGCTCGGCGTCGACGTCCCAGCGGCGGAAGGCCGCGGCGGCCGCCTCGCCGACGGGGAGTACGGGAAGCTCCCGCCCCTCGTCGACACACGCCTGCAACTGCTCCAGGGTGTGCGCCCCGCTGAGCCCGTAGGGACCGACGCGCGTCCGGCGCAGCGCCGTCAGGTGCCCCCCGGTGCCCAGGTCCTCGCCCAAGTCCCGGGCGAGCGCCCGGACATACGTCCCCGAGGAGCACTCGACGCGTACCACGAGGTCGGTGACGGGGGTGCCGTCCGCCGCCGTCTCCTCGTGCGAGGAAAGCACCTCGAAGACGGAGACCGTCGCGGGCCGCGGCGCCAGCTCGACCGCTTCGCCCTCGCGCACCCGCGCGTACGCCCGCTTCCCGTCGACCTTGACCGCGCTCACCTTCGACGGGATCTGGAGGATCTCCCCCGTGAGCTTCTCGACCGCCGTGCGCACCGCGTCCTCGTCGAGCCCGCGGGCGCCCTCGGCGCCGGTGAGTTCGCCCTCCGCGTCCTCGGTGACCGTGGACTGCCCCAGGCGGACGGTGGCGAGGTACTCCTTCTCCACCAGTGCGAGGTGGCCGAGGAGCTTCGTCGCCCGCTCGACACCGAGCACGAGCACCCCCGTCGCCATCGGGTCGAGGGTGCCGGCGTGACCCACGCGGCGCGTCCTCGCCATCCCGCGCAGCTTCGCCACGACGTCGTGCGAGGTGAACCCGGCGGGCTTGTCGACGACGACGAGTCCGCCGGGCGTCCCCTTGAGCGAGGCGTCCGTCCGCTTCTCCGCCACGGTCAGGCGCCCTCGCTCCCGCGCTCGTCCCGCCTCGGCTCGTCGTCCTCCGCTGCGGACTCCGGGTCGCCGGAGTCGAGCCCCTCCTCCGGCCTGCGGTACGGGTCGGCGCCGCCCGCGTACTCGGCGCCCGAGGACGCCTTGCGGACCTCCTCGTCCGACTCCTTCGCCCGCGCCAGCAACTCGTCGATGGCCTTGGCGTTCTCGGGCACCGCGTCGGCGACGAAGGTGAGGCTCGGGGTGTGCTTGATGCCCGCCGCGGCGCCCACCGCGGAGCGGAGCACGCCCTTGGCGCTCTCCAGGCCCGCGGCGGCGGCCTTGCGGTCCTCGTCGTCGCCGTACACCGTGTAGAAGACCGTGGCCTCCCTGAGGTCGCCCGTGACCCTGGTGTCGGTGACGGTCACGTTGGTGCCGAGCCGCGGGTCCTTGACACCCCGGTGCAGCTTCTGCGCGACCACCTCACGGATGAGGTCAGCCAGCCTCTTCGCCCGCGCGTTGTCGGCCACTCGTCCGTCTCCTTGCTCATTCGTCGTCTTCACCGTGGAACCGCCGCCGCACCGACAGCAGTTCCACCTCGGGGCGCGCCGCCACGAGGCGCTCGCACCGGTCCAGCAGGCCGCTCAACTGCCCCGCGTCACCGGAGACCGCGGCCAGGCCGATGTGGGCTCTTCGGTAGAGGTCCTGCTCCCCCGTCTCCGCCACACTCACCGCGTACTTCCGCTGGAGCTCGGCGACGATGGGGCGGACCACGGAGCGCTTCTCCTTCAGCGACCGCACGTCGCCGAGGAGCAGATCGAAGGACAGCGTCCCTACGTACATAGACAGCGGGTCGTGCCACCCGCGGGGCCTTGAAGGTATGCCGACCGCACTCCGCGGTGGCCGTGCCACCAGAGTGCGGTATCGGCACCGTACACGCGAAGGCCGGGGCCGATCGACGCATTTGCGCCCGGACCGCCCGTACGGCACGACTGCCGTACGGGCGGCCGGGAGCGGCCGATCAGCCCCGGTCCCGTGCGCTCGGGATCAGCCGCGCGGCTTCTCCCGCATCTCGTACGTCGCGATGACGTCGTCGACCTTGATGTCGTTGTAGGAGCCGAGGTTGATACCGCCCTCGAAGCCTTCGCGGATCTCGGTCACGTCGTCCTTGAAGCGGCGCAGACCCTCGATGTTGAGGTTCTCCGATACGACCTTGCCGTCGCGGAGCACCCGGGCCTTGCTGTTCCTCCGCACCTCGCCGGAGCGGATCAGGACACCGGCGATGTTGCCCAGCTTCGACGAGCGGAAGATCTCGCGGATCTCCGCCGTGCCGAGCTCGACCTCCTCGTACTCCGGCTTCAGCATGCCCTTCAGGGCCGCCTCGATCTCCTCGATGACCTGGTAGATCACCGTGTAGTACCGGACGTCCACGCCCTCGCGCTCGGCGAGCTGCGTCGCCCGGCCCTCGGCGCGGACGTTGAAGCCGATGACGATCGCGTCGGAGCCCGTCGCCAGGTTGATGTCGGTCTCGGTGACCGCACCCACCCCGCGGTGCAGGATGCGGAGGTCGACCTCTTCGCCGACGTCGAGCTGGAGCAGCGAGGACTCCAGCGCCTCGACCGAACCGGAGGCGTCGCCCTTGATGATGATGTTGAGCTGCTGGACCTCGCCCGCCTTGAGCACCTTGTCCAGGTCCTCGAGGGAGACCCTGCGGGTGCGCTTGGCGAACGCGGCGTTCCGCTCGCGGGCCGCGCGCTTCTCGGCGATCTGGCGGGCCGTGCGGTCCTCGTCGACGACGAGGAAGTTGTCGCCGGCGCCCGGAACGTTGGTGAGGCCGAGGACCTGCACCGGGGTGGAGGGCTTCGCCTCCTTCACGTTCTCGCCCTTGTCGTCGAGCATCGCGCGGACACGGCCGTAGGCGTCGCCGACGACCATGGTCTCGCCGACCCGCAGCGTGCCGCGCTGGACCAGCACCGTCGCGACGGCGCCCCGGCCGCGGTCGAGGTGCGCCTCGATCGCGAGGCCCTGGGCGTCCTGCTCCGGGTTGGCCCGCAGGTCGAGGGCGGCGTCCGAGGTGAGGACGACGGCCTCGAGCAGCTGCTCGATGTTCTCGCCCTGGCGGGCCGAGATGTCGACGAACATCGTGTCGCCGCCGTACTCCTCCGCCACCAGGCCGTACTCGGTGAGCTGACCGCGCACCTTCGTCGGGTCGGCGCCCTCGACGTCGATCTTGTTGACCGCGACGACGATCGGCACCTCCGCGGCCTTGGCGTGGTTGAGCGCCTCCACCGTCTGCGGCATCACGCCGTCGTTCGCCGCGACCACGAGGATCGCGATGTCCGTCGACTTGGCACCGCGGGCACGCATGGCGGTGAACGCCTCGTGACCCGGGGTGTCGATGAAGGTGATGCGCCGGTCCTCGCCGTTGACCTCGGTCGACACCTGGTATGCACCGATGTGCTGGGTGATACCGCCGGCTTCGCCCTCGGTGACGTTCGACTTGCGGATGGCGTCGAGCAGACGCGTCTTGCCGTGGTCGACGTGGCCCATGACCGTGACGACCGCCGGCCTCGGCTCCAGCTCCTGCTCGCCGCCCTCGTCCTCGCCGAACTCGATGTCGAAGGACTCCAGGAGCTCCCGGTCCTCCTCCTCGGGGCTGACGATCTGGACGACGTAGTTCATCTCCTCGCCGAGGAGGTGCAGCGTCTCGTCCGAGACGGACTGCGTCGCCGTGACCATCTCACCGAGGTTGAACATCACCTGCACCAGCGAGGCCGGATTGGCGTTGATCTTCTCGGCGAAGTCGGTGAGGGAGGCACCGCGCGACAGCCGGACCGTCTCGCCCTTGCCGCGCGGCAGCATCACGCCGCCGACCGACGGCGCCTGCATCTGCTCGTACTCCTGGCGGCGCTGCCTCTTCGACTTGCGCCCCCTGCGCGCCGGACCGCCGGGACGCCCGAAGGCACCCTGCGTACCACCGCGGCCACCCGGACCGCCGGGACGCCCGCCGAACCCGGGACGGCCACCGCCGCCCGGACGGCCGGCGAAGCCGCCGCCACCGGGACGACCGCCGCCGCCACCACCGGGACGGCCGGCGAAGCCGCCGCCACCCGGACGGCCACCGCCGCCCGGACGACCGCCGCCGCCACCCGGACCACCGCGGCCCGGACCGGGACGCGGTCCCGTGGCAGGACGCTGCGGCATCATGCCCGGGTTGGGACGGTTGCCGCCGCCCCCGCCCCCGGGCCGCGGGCCGCCGCCCTGCGGTGCCTGCGGGCGCGGCATGTTGCCGGGGCTCGGACGCCCGCCGCCCGGCGCCTGCGGACGCGGACCGCCGCCGGGACCCGGCTTCGGACCCTGCCCGGGCTTCGGCGCCTGGCCCGGCTTCGGACCCTGGCCCGGCTTCGGCGCGCCACCGGAGCGGGGCGCCTGCGGACGGGCCATACCGGTCGAACCACCGGACGTGAAGGGGTTGTTGCCCGGACGCGGCCCGGACGGACGGCCGCCCGGCTTCGGGCTCTGCCCCGGCTTCGGCGCCTGGCCACCGCGGCCCTGGCCGCCCGGACCCGGCTTCGGGCCCTGGCCCGGCTTGGGGGCCTGACCCGGCTTCGGGGCCGGCGCTTCCGGCTTCGAGGGCGGAGCGGTGAACTCCGGGTTCGACGGAGCCTGGCCGCCCGGTGCCGGCTTGGGTGCCTCGCCGGGCTTCGGCGCGGCGCTCGTGTCGGCGGCCGGCGCGGGCTCCTCGGCAGGCTTCGGGCCGGGCTTCGGGCCCGGCTTGGGCGCACCCGGCTTCGGCGCCGCGGCGCCCGGCTTGGGCGCGGCGGGCTTGGCGGCCGCCTTCTTCGGCGCCGCCGGCTTCGCGGACTTCTTGGCGCCCCCCGCGCCGCCCGCGTCAAGTGCGTCTGTCAGTTTGCGGACAACCGGCGCCTCGATCGTCGAGGACGCCGAACGGACGAATTCACCAAGCTCTTGGAGTTTGGCCATGACGACCTTGCTCTCGACTCCAAGCTCCTTGGCGAGCTCGTATACCCGGACCTTAGCCACTTCGCTCCTTACGGCCCGGGGGATCGTCCGCCGGACCTTCGCTACTTATGCATGGGCGTACTCATCGCGTACTCATCGAGTGCTCATCGCAATCTCGACCTACTTCCCACTCGCGAGGTACCTCGTCCCGCACGGGGCCCGTGCAGGCTGTCTTACGGTGCTGCCCGATCCTTCCCCACCCGGGAACCTACCGATCCGCCCCCTCCGCGCTCGCCCCGCTCCGGGGTGCCGGCCGCCGGCCGGTCTCCTCGAAGTGCTTGAGGTGCTCGCGCAGTTCAGCGGTGTCGAAAGGTCCCGGACCCCGGAAAGCCCGGTTGAACGCCTTACGACGGACGGCCTGCTCGAGGCAGGCCGATGCGGGGTGCAGATAAGCACCCCGCCCGCGCAGCGTATCGCGTAGGTCGGGGACGCATCGCCCCCCTACCAGTGCCACACGCAGGAGTTCGGGTTTGCCGGCGCGCTCCCGGCACCCCACACAGGTACGCACAGGACATACCCCAGGGCATGCACGAGCTCGCGTCCGGCCAGACACTTCCTCAGTCTACCTCTCTGCATCCAGACCGTGGGCGGGGGGTGAGACCACCCTCACACAGGGAACCGCGCGCTCAGCCCTGCTCGACCGGCTGCCCCGTCGCGCCCTCGCCGGCCTCGGCGGTGTCCGGACGGATGTCGATCCGCCAGCCGGTGAGGCGAGCGGCGAGACGGGCGTTCTGCCCCTCCTTGCCGATGGCGAGGGAGAGTTGGTAATCGGGCACCGTCACACGCGCCGAGCGGGCGGCGAGGTCCACGACCTCCACCTCGCTGACCCGCGCCGGCGAGAGCGCGTTGGCGACGAGCTCGGCCGGGTCCTCCGACCAGTCGACGATGTCGATCTTCTCGCCGTTGAGCTCCGCCATCACGCTCCGCACCCGGCCGCCCATCGGGCCGATGCAGGCGCCCTTGGCGTTGAGCCCGGCACGGGTCGAGCGGACGGCCATCTTGGTGCGGTGCCCCGCCTCGCGAGCGATCGCCGCCACCTCGACCGAGCCGTCGGCGATCTCGGGAACCTCCAGCTCGAAGAGCTTCTTCACCAGGTTCGGGTGGGTGCGCGAGAGGGTGACGGACGGGCCGCGCACGCCCTTGACGACGCGCACGACGTAGGTCCGCAGCCGCATCCCGTGCGGGTACGTCTCTCCCGGCACCTGCTCCTGGGGCGGCAGGATCGCCTCGAGCCTGCCGATGTCCACCAGCACGCTCTTCGGGTCCTTGCCCTGCTGCACGACGCCGGTGACGACGTCGCCCTCGCGGCCGGCGTACTCGCCGAAGGTGACCTCTTCCTCCGCGTCGCGCAGCCGCTGGAGGATCACCTGCTTCGCGGTCGTCGCCGCGATGCGTCCGAAGCCGGTGGGGGTGTCGTCGAACTCGCGGGGCTCGGCGCCCTCTGCGAGCTCGTCGGCGCTCTCCTTGGCCCAGACGGTCACGTGCCCCGTCTTCCGGTCGAGCTCCACGCGCGCGTCCCTGCGGCTGCCTTCGGTGCGGTGGTACGCGATGAGGAGGGCCGACTCGATCGCCTCGACCAGCAGGTCGAAGGAGACCTCCTTCTCTCTCACCAGCCCGCGCAGGGCACTCATGTCGATGTCCACGGCTACGCCTCCTCGTTCTTCTCGGCGTCCGCGGTCACGTCGTCGGCTTCCACGCGCCTGCGGTCGCGCGCAGCCGCGGACTGGTCCCGCGCGCTCCCGGAGGGCTTGGGGTTGAACTCGATCTCCACCCGCGCCTTGGCGATCTCGTCGAACCGGAGCCGGCGGGCGGTGGGCTTCCTGCCCTTGACGCCGGGGACCTCAAGGTCGAGGCCCTCCTCGTCGACGGAGACGATCCGCGCCGTCAGCTCGCCGCCGCCCGCCTGCTCCGTGAG
>NZ_AJTQ01000317.1 GCF_000262345.1 Streptomyces xiaopingdaonensis
GGCGGCCGGCGGCGCGGCGGAAGTGGCGCTCCTCGGTGAGCGGCCGGTCCGCGCCCGGCGAGGTGACCTCCAGGACGTAAGGGGCTCCGCCCATGACGTCCGAGGCGTCGAGCTCCGCGGAGAACAGGCGGCTGAGATCGGCGCAGGTGTCGAGCTGCACGCCCTCGTCCGAGTCGACCACGATGCGGAGGACGCGGCGCTTGCCCGCCGGGGTCACCTCGACCTCCTCCAGGTCGAGTCCCTGCTCGGCGACGAGCGGTTCCAACAGTCCGCGCAGCCGCTCGCTCTGGGTGGTACTCATCCGGGTGACTCCTCGGCCGCGTGTGCTGTTGTGGGGCCTACTTACGGGGCGTGTCGCGTCAAGCCTATCGCCTGTCGGGGAGTGCACGGACCAGACCACCGATCTCCCCCGCGGCAGCGCGCACACCACCGGATCTGTGGGACGTACGGGTACGCATCGGGCCCGTCGCGATGGACGGTTCGGCACTCCGGGAAGAGCACGGGTAGCGTCGCGTGCCGGTCTTCGCAGATGATCATTGTGACGTGATAGTCAGACAGTCGGGCGAGACTCGTCTTCACCAGGGAGAGCACCATGCCGCGCACACCGTCACCGGTCGGTGCCGGGCCCCCTCGCAGGGCGGTGCTCGCCGGCGTGCTCGGAGCCGGCGGTGCGCTCGCCGGCTGCTCGGACGGCTCAGGGCCCGGCGATGCGAGCGAGGCGGAAAAGGCCGCCGGCGCGCGGGCGTTGCGGAGGCGGGCCGTGCAGCAGAGCGAGACGCTGCTCGCGCGGTACGACAGCGCACTCGCCGCGCACGCCGCGCTCGGCGAGCGGCTCGGGCCGCTCCGTACGGCGGTCGCCCGGCATGTGCAGGTCCTCGACGACCCCCGCGGCCAGCGCGGTCGCTCGACGCCGCAGAGCCCGCCGTCGCCGAGCGGTGAGGCGTCTCCCGACGCGGACGTTCCCGAGGACGAGGGCGGTGCGCTCGCCGCGCTCGCCGAAGCGGAGCGCCGGCTCGCCGAGAGCCGCACCCGCAGCCTCGTCGATGCGCCGCCCGAACTCGCCAGGGTGCTCGCCTCCGTTGCGGCCGCCGGGGCCGCGCACGCCTACCTGCTGGAGTCCGAGTCGTGAAGGAACTCGCCGCCGCACAGGCCGCGTTGAGCGCGGAGCACGCCACGGTCTACGGCTACGGCGTCGTCGGAGGCCGGATCGCGGGAGAGCGCCGCAAGGAGGCCCGGGAGGCGTACGACGCACACCGTGCGCGCCGGGACGCACTCCGGCGCACCATCCGCGACCTGGGCGGCAAGCCGGAGCCCGCTGCCGCTGCCTACGCGCTCCCGTTCGCGGTGCCCGACGGCACGGCGGCCGAGCGCCTCGCAGCGGAGCTGGAGGACCGGCTCGCAGGGGTGTACGCGGACCTCGTGCGGGCAAGCGAGGGGGCGAGGCGGCGCGAGGCCGCCGGCGCGCTCCGTGAGGCGGCCGTCCGGTCGGTGCGGTGGCGTGGCACGGGCGTACCCTTCCCGGGGCTCACCGAACTCCACGGCTCCGACCAGGCGCCGGCCCCGTCGTCCTCGGCCCCCTCGGACGGGCCGGGCTCCTCGGACGCGTCCGGCCGTCCCGACGCCGGGAGCGGTGCGTCCGGCACGCTCTGACCCGCGCCTGTGCAGTGGTGGGTGCCTCGTCCGTTCGCCGCCCGCTTCGAAAGGCCGCCAGCAGATGTCCTCCGTACTGCCCCTGGAGATTCCGAGACGGCTCTCACGTGCGCTCGCCGCGCAGCCGGACGCCGCCGCGGCGACGGGCGCCGCCTGGCTCGAGGGGCTCGGCGGGCTGCTGGAGCGGTCGCTGGCCCGGTGGGAGCTCGTCCCCGAGCGGGTGGTCTCGCCGGGCGGGCGGAGCAGCCTCGTCGTGCTCGTACGCAGGGCGGACGGGGAGCCGGCTGCGCTGAAGCTCCTCGCACCCCTCGACGCGACGCCCGCCGAGCGCGGCGCCAAAGAACGGGCGGCGCTCTCGCACTGGGACGGGTTGGGCGCGGTGCGCGTGCTGGCGGCCGAACCGGACGACGGCGTCCTGCTGTTGGAGCGGCTGCGGGGCGAGATGTCGCTGCGCTCGCTGCCCGAGGCGAAGGCCGTGCTGGAGGCCGCGTCGACGGTCCGCCGCCTCTGGGTCGGGCCGCCCGCCGAGACGGGGGCCTTCGAGACGGTCGCGGCGCACACGAGTCAGGAGGCGGCGAGGATGCGCGCCCTCGCGCCGCCCCAGGCACAGGACCTCGTCGAGGAGGCGTTGGAGACGCGGGAGGAGCTGCTGCGAAGGCCGGAGCCCCCGGTGCTGCTCCACGGGGACTTCCGCCAAGGAGCCGTGCTCGCCAGCGACTCGGCGCGGGCGCGCTGGCTCGCGGCCGGGCCAGAACCGCTCGTCGGCGAGCCGGCGTTCGACCTCGCCCGGCTGGCGCGGGACCGGCTCCACGACCTGATGGCGACCTCGGGCGCCGCCGCCTCCACCCGACGCAGGGTCAACCGCCTCGCCGACTCGCTCGACATCGACCGCGAGCGCCTCCGCGGCTGGACGCTCTACCGCGCCGTCGAGTCGGGCGTGCGCCAGTGGGCCGGCAACCGTACGGACGCCGAACTGCTGCTGGAGTTCGCCACATGGCTGTGACGGCCCTCCGGCGAAGGGCCCGGGAGCCGGGCCCCGTGGGACTCAGGGGACCAGCGCGCTGAGGCGCGACACCGCCTCGTCGTAGGGCACCTCCTCGCGCTCGCCCGTGCGCCGGTCCTTCAGCTCGACGAGGCCGTCCTTGACGCCGCGGCCGGCGACGAGGATCGTCGGCACGCCGATCAGCTCGGCGTCGGTGAACTTCACCCCTGGCGAGACGCCTGCCCGGTCGTCGACGAGGACGCGGACGCCCGCCTCCCCCAGCCGCTCGGCGAGCTCCAACGCCACCTCCGTCTGCTTCGCCTTCCCCGCGGCGACGACGTGGACGTCGGCCGGGGCGATCTCGCGGGGCCAGCAGAGGCCCTGCGCGTCGGCCGTCTGCTCGGCGAGGGCGGCGACGGCGCGGGAGACCCCGATGCCGTAGGAGCCCATGGTGAGGCGGACCGGCTTGCCGTCCTGGCCGAGGACGTCCAGCTCGAAGGCGTCCGTGTACTTGCGGCCGAGCTGGAAGATGTGGCCGATCTCGATGGCGCGGTCGAGCTCGATGCCGTGGCCGCACCTGGGGCAGGGGTCGCCCGGCTCGACCACCACGACGTCGAGGTGGCGGTCGACCTCGAAGTCGCGGCCGGCGACGACGTTGCGGGCGTGCTTGCCCTCCTTGTTGGCGCCCGTCACCCAGGAGGTGCCGAAGGCGACGCGCGGGTCGGCGAGGTACGGGAACGCCTTGCCCGCCATGCCGCCCTGCGGGCCGACGTAGCCGCGGACGAGATCGGGGCGCTCGGCGAAGTCCTCGGCCGTGACGAGTTCGACGACGGCCGGGGCGAGCTGCTCCTCGAGCTTGCCCATGTCGACCTCGCGGTCGCCGGGGACGCCGACGGCCGTGATCTCGCCGTCGATCTTCACGAGGAGGTTCTTCAGCGTGGCCGAGGCGGGGACGCCGAGGTGGGCGGCGAGCGTCTCGATCGTCGGGGTGTCCGGGGTGTCGAGCTCCTCCGGCTGCGGAAGGCCCTCGACGGAGCCGGCCTCGACGGCGGTCGTGACGGCCTCGGTGTTGGCGGCGAAGCCGCAGTGCGGGCACTGCGCGAAGGTGTCCTCGCCGGCGGCGGCGGGCGCGAGGAACTCCTCGGAGGCGGAGCCGCCCATGGCGCCCGACACGGCGGAGACGATCCGGAAGTCCATGCCGAGCCGCTCGAAGATCCGGATGTACGCCTCGCGGTGGAGCGCGTACGCCTCGGCCAGCCCCTCGTCGGAGGTGTCGAAGGAGTAGGCGTCCTTCATGGTGAACTCGCGGCCGCGCAGGATGCCGGAGCGGGGGCGGGCCTCGTCCCTGTACTTGGTCTGGATCTGGTAGAGGATCACCGGCAGGTCCTTGTAGGACGTGCACTGGTCCTTCACCATCAGCGCGAAGATCTCCTCGTGCGTCGGGCCGAGGAGGTACTCGCCTCCCTTGCGGTCCTCGAGGCGGAAGAGGAGGTCGCCGTACTCCTCGTACCTGCCCGTCGTCTCGTAGGGCTCCTTCGGCAGCAGGGCGGGGAGGAGCACCTCCTGGGCGCCGATGGCGTCCATCTCCTCGCGCACGACGCGGGTGACGTTCTCCAGGACCTGCTTGCCGAGCGGCAGCCAGCTCCAGATGCCGGCGGCGGTGCGGCGGACGTAGCCGGCGCGGACGAGCAGCTTGTGGCTCAGCGTCTCGGCGTCCGCCGGGTCGTCCCGGAGCGTCTTCAGCATCGACCGGGACAAACGCTGGACACGGGCTGCCATGGGTACTCCTGCTCGGGCCGTACGGGTAACGGATGCGAGCTTATCGGCAGGGGGTGACCGCACGGAAATGCGATGCGGGGAGTACGGCTACCTCGGCCGGGCGAGCGGCAGTCGGGCGCCCATCACCGCGTACGGGCTCGCGGCGCCCGGGAAGATCACGCGGCGCGCGAGGTCCCGGTAGCCGAGGTGGTGGTAGAGGCGGCGCGCGGGGCTGTCGGTGTCGATCGCGGAGAGGAGCGAGCGCTCCTCGGTCGCGGTGTCGGTGATCTCCGTGATCAGCCGCCGTCCGAGGCCGAGCTGCTGCCAGCGCGGATGGACGTGGAGCTCGGTGATGACGAAGGAGCCGCTGAGCCAGTGGTCGAGGCCGTCCTCGCGCAGGTAGGGGTGGACCACCGTCGACCACCACTGGGTGCGGTCGTTGGGCATCCCGTAGACGAAGCCGACGAGGCGCCCCTCCGGGGTCGTGGCGCCCAGCGCGCGGGTGTGCCGCAGCGCCGCGTGGCGCAGCATGACGTGGCGGCGGACGCCGATCTCGTCCTCGGCGAGGCCGAAGGCGAGCGCCTGCACCGCGAGGGCGTCGTCCACCCGGGCGGCGAGGTCGACAGGTCCGACGGCCGCCTCCGGCGGTTCGGGGAGCCCTCCCTGCGAGGAATGCAGCATGGGCGGAGGCTACTTGCTCGCCGGGGACGCCGCGACGATGTGGGCGCAGCGGCCTGCGCGGCTCGTCAGAAGAGCACGCTCATGAAGGTGCCGACCTCGCGGAAGCCGACCCGGCGGTAGGAGGCGCGGGCGGCCGCGTTGAAGTCGTTGACGTAGAGGCTGATGACCGGCGAGACCTCGCGGAGCGCGTACCTGAGCACGGCGGCCATGCCCGGCTCCGAAAGCCCCTCGCCGCGGCGCTCGGGCGCCACCCACACGCCCTGGATCTGGCAGGCGGCCGAGGTGGCGGCGCCGATCTCGGCCTTGAAGACCACTCGCCCGTCCTCGAACCGCGCGAACGACCGTCCGGCCCCGACGAGTTCGGCAACGCGCGCCTGGTAGAGCAGCCCGCCGTCCCCCGCGAGCGGTGAGACGCCGACCTCCTCGGTGAACATCGCGACGCAGGCCGGGAGGACGCGCTCGACCTCGTCCCTCCGCACCCGGCGCACCTGCGGATCGGCGGGCACGGCGGCGGACTCCCGCTCGGCCGCCATCAGCGGCTGGCACGCTCGCACTTCCCGCGCAGGAGCCCAGTGGGGCTCCAGGTACGACCAGAGGGCGGCGGTCTCCTCGGCCGGGCCGACGATCGACGAGCAGCGCCGCCCCTGCCGCAGCGCCCGCTCCGCGAACGCGCGCACGGCCGCGGGTTCCGCGCAGAGCGGGACGAGGTTGGCCCCCGCGTAGCAGAGCGACGCGAGCCGTCCCGCGCTGTACCAGCCCCACATCTCACCGCCGAGCCGCCACGGATCGAGGCCCGCGGTCTCGACCCGCGCGGTGATGAAGGCGTTGTTGACGGGCTCACGCCGCAACACCCGCAGGACGTCGTCGAGTTCGGCGGGGTCGACCGGCCGGACGGACGGGGCGGTCAGCACGGACCTGTCCCGTCCCGCCGGATGACGGCGGACACTCTCACGCACCTCCGCGTGGACGGGCGGGACACCGGGGCGCGGAACGGCTGCCGGCGGGGAGGCCGGCTCAGCCGCCGACGGCGACCTGCGGCTCGCCGGAGGCGACACCGTCCTTCTCCATCTGCTCCGCGAGCTTCTGGGCCTCGTCGATGAGCGTCTCGACGATCTTCGCCTCGGGGACGGTCCTGATCACTTCGCCCTTGACGAAGATCTGCCCCTTGCCGTTGCCGGAGGCGACGCCGAGGTCCGCCTCGCGGGCCTCGCCCGGGCCGTTGACGACGCAGCCCATCACGGCGACACGGAGCGGGACGTCCATGCCGTCGAGCCCCGCGGTCACCTCGTCGGCGAGCTTGTAGACGTCGACCTGGGCGCGACCGCAGGAGGGGCAGGAGACGATCTCCAGGCCGCGCTGGCGGAGGCCGAGCGACTCCAGGATCTGGGTGCCGACCTTGACCTCCTCCACCGGCGGGGCCGAGAGCGAGACGCGGATGGTGTCGCCGATGCCCTCGCTGAGCAGGGCGCCGAAGGCGACCGAGGACTTGATGGTGCCCTGGAAGGCGGGGCCCGCCTCGGTGACGCCGAGGTGGAGCGGGTAGTCGCACTGCTGGGCGAGGAGCCGGTAGGCGTTGACCATCACGACGGGGTCGTTGTGCTTCACCGAGATCTTGAGGTCCCGGAAGCCGTGCTCCTCGAAGAGCGAGCACTCCCAGAGCGCGGACTCGGCGAGCGCTTCGGGGGTCGCCTTGCCGTACTTCTCGAGCAGCCGCTTGTCGAGGGAGCCGGCGTTGACGCCGATGCGGATCGGGGTGCGGGCCGCGTTGGCGGCGTCCGCGATCTCCTTGACCTTGTCGTCGAACTGCTTGATGTTGCCCGGGTTGACCCGGACCGCGGCGCAGCCGGCGTCGATCGCCTGGAAGACGTACTTCGGCTGGAAGTGGATGTCGGCGATCACCGGGATCTGCGACTTGCGCGCGATCGTGGAGAGCGCTTCCGCGTCGTCCTGAGTCGGGCAGGCGACGCGGACGATCTGGCAGCCGGAGGCGGTGAGCTCCGCGATCTGCTGGAGGGTGGCGCCGATGTCCGACGTCTTGGTGGTGGTCATCGACTGCACGGAGACGGGTGCGTCACCGCCGACCGCGACCGGGCCCACGTGGATCTTCCTGCTCCGCCTGCGCTCGGCGAGCTTGACGGGCACATCCGGCATTCCGAGCGAAATCGCTGTCATCTTCGCGTGCAACCCCAACTGTGGATCATGGCCCGGGATCGACGGGCTCCGTTCCCTGAGATTACGGCACCCAACCCTCCGGGGGCACATCGCTCCCCGGGACACCGCCCGATCACCCCTGTGCCGCGGAGCGGACCCGCAGGTCGGGACCGATCCGCGGCAGCGCGGCCCGCTGTCGGCGGATGCATGGACGCCGTCAGCCCGTCAGCCCGTCAGCCGCACCGGGTTCACGACGTCGGCGACGAGCACCAGCAGCGTGAAGCAGATGAAGACACCGGCGACGACGTACGCGACCGGCATCAACTTGGCGACGTCGAACGGGCCCGGGTCCGGCCGTCGGAACACCTTGGCGAAGCCGCGGCGGAGCGACTCCCAGACGGCGCCCGCCATGTGCCCGCCGTCGAGCGGGAGCAGCGGCAGCAGGTTGAAGAGGAAGAGCGACAGGTTGAACCCCGCGACGAGGAGCAGCATCGTCGCCACGCGCTGGCTCGGCGGGATGTCGAGCGAGAAGACCTCGCCGCCGACGCGTGCCGCGCCGACCACGCCCATCGGGGAGTCCTGCTTGCGCTCCGCTCCGTCGAAGGCCGCGTTCCACAGGTCCGGCACCTTGCCCGGGAGCGCGACGAGCGCGTGGACACCCGACTCGACCATGTCCCCCATGCGGCCGACGGCCTGCGGGAAGGACTGCTGCACGACGCCGCTCGCCGGCGTGAACCCGA
Organism: Streptomyces xiaopingdaonensis; assembly: GCF_000262345.1. Lineage (GTDB taxonomy): Bacteria > Actinomycetota > Actinomycetes > Streptomycetales > Streptomycetaceae > Streptomyces > Streptomyces xiaopingdaonensis. The sequence continues at coordinate 7,963 of NZ_AJTQ01000317.1, forward strand.
GGAAGCCCGCGGTGACGTACTCGTCGGGGACGTAGCCGCCGCGGCCGTCGGACTTGGCGACCTTGTTCTCGATCAGGTCGGCCCGGAGCGTCTTGCGCACCCCGTCGCGCTCGACGGTGAGGGTGGCGGGACCCGTGGTCTCCCTGATGCTCTGCTGGAGGTCGCCCCACTCCTCGACCTTGTGCCCGTCGAAGCCGACGATCTTGTCGCCCGGCTGGAGGCCGGCGGCCTTCGCCGGCGACGCGGGCGCGCCGCCGTGGCACTTGTCGGACTGCGCGGACGCCGGGATCACGCACTCGGAGACCGTCGAGACGCTGGTGGTCTGGGTGTTGATGCCGAAGGTCATCAGCACCGTCACGAAGACGACGACGGCGAGGACGAGGTTCATGAACGGACCCGCGAACATCACGATGAACCGCTTCCACGGCCGCCGTGTGTAGAGCATCCGCTTCTCGTCGCCCGGCTGGAGCTCCTCGTACGCGGCGGCGCGCGCATCCTCGATCATGCCGCGGAACGGCGATGTCGAGCGCTGTCTGACCTTGCCGTCGTCGCCGGGCGGGAACATGCCGATCATGCGGATGTAGCCGCCGAGCGGGACCGCCTTGATGCCGTACTCGGTCTCGCCCTTCGTCTTCGACCACAGCGTCGGGCCGAAGCCGACCATGAACTGCGGCACCCTGACGCCGAACATCTTTGCCGTGCTGAAGTGGCCGAACTCGTGCCATGCGATGGAGAAGAGCAGGCCGACGACGAAGACGACTATCCCCAGCACCGTCATGAACGTCGTCATACGCGGGCCTCCACCTGCGACGCGGCCAACTCACGGGCACGGGCACGCGCCCAGTGCTCGGCGCCGAGGACACCGTCGAGCGTCAGCCCGGTTCCCGTGGCGGCATCCGGTTCCGCCACGTGCTCCTCGACCACTGCCGCGACCGTATCCACAATCCCCGTGAAGGGCAGCCTTCCGCCGAGGAACGCCTCCACGCACTCCTCGTTGGCCGCGTTGTAGACGGCGGGCGCGGTGCCGCCGAGCTCCCCGACGCGGGCCGCGAGCGCGACCGAGGGGAACGCGGCGTCGTCGAGCGGGTGGAAGTCCCAGCTCATCGCCTTGGTCCAGTCGAAGACGGGACCCGCGTCCGGGACGCGCTCGGGCCAGCCGAGGCCGAGCGCGATCGGGAGGCGCATGTCGGGAGGGCCGCACTGCGCGAGCGTCGAGCCGTCGGTGAACTCCACCATCGAGTGGACGGCCGACTGAGGGTGGACGACGACCTCGATGCGGTCGAACGGGATGTCGTACAGGAGGTGCGCCTCGATCACTTCGAGGCCCTTGTTGACGAGCGTCGCCGAGTTGACGGTGATCACCGGGCCCATCTCCCAGGTCGGGTGGGAGAGCGCGTCCTGCGGCGTCACCTCGGCGAGTTCGGCGCGGGTGCGTCCGCGGAACGGGCCGCCCGAGGCGGTGACGAGGAGCTTGCGGACCTCGCGGCGCTCGCCACCGAGGAGCGCCTGGAAGAGAGCGGAGTGCTCCGAGTCGACGGGCACGATCTGCCCGGGCTCGGCGAGGGCCGCGACCAGCGGACCGCCGACGATGAGCGACTCCTTGTTGGCGAGCGCGAGGACCCGGCCGGCCTCGAGCGCGGCGAGCGTCGGGGCGAGGCCGATCGACCCGGTGATCCCGTTGAGAACCGTGTGGCACGGGGACTTGGCGAGTGCGGTGGCGGCGTCGGGTCCCGCGAGCACCTCGGGGATCGGCTCGCCCGGGCCGTACTGGGCGCGCAGCGCCTCCCGCACCTCGGCGGCCTTCTCCTCCCTGGCGACGGCGACGGCCCTGACCTGGAGCCGGTGCGCCTGGCCGGCCAGCAGTTCCACCCTGCCGCCTGCGGCCGAGAGGGCGGTCACCCGGAAGCGGTCCGGGTTGGCGAGGACCACGTCGACGGCCTGGGTACCGATGGAGCCGGTGGAGCCGAGGATCACCACGTCGCGGGGGCCCTCGGGGGCGGCCGCCGTCGGGTGGCGCTGGTGCGGGTCGGCGAGCGGCGCTGCTGGGCTATGGGTCATGCATCTATTGTGCGGGCTGCCCGTCGGCGGGAGTTGCCCGGTGCCCGGATTCGGCACGGGCCGCCGCGCGTGCCTGGTCAGCTCCCGATCCGCCGGTGCACGTCCTCGCGGCTGCTCGGTCCCGGCTCGGCCGGAGCGATCCACGGGCCGGCGGTGGACGGGTCGACGACGCCCTCCTCCAGCCACGTGTAGGCGCCGTCGAGGACACGGGAGACGACCTCGCCGTCGAGGTCGTCCGTGTTGGTCCAGAGCCGGCCGAAGAGTTCGTCGGTGCGGATGCGTGCCTGGCGGCAGAAGGCGTCGGCGAGTTGGTAGGCGTGGTGGCCCCGCGCCGCGGCGTCCGGGTCGCCGGAGGCCGCGCCGTCCGCGTAGAGCTTCTCCGCGCGGACGCAGGCGGTGCTCATCGCGAAGAGTTCGGCGCCGATGTCGACGACGCGGCCGAGGAACCCCTGCTTCGTCTCCATTCGGCCCTGCCAGCGCGACATCGCGTAGAAGGTGGAGCGTGCGAGCTTGCGCGAGGTGCGCTCGACGTACCGCAGGTGCGGAGCAAGACTGCCGAACTCCGAGAAGCCGCCGGGGCGTTGGCCCGGTCCTGCGACGAGTTGCGGGAGCCACTTCGCGTAGAACGCACCGGCGTTGAGGGCGGCCTTGCGCTTGTCGGCGAAGGAGGTGTCGGGGGCGATGAGGTCGCCGGCGACGGAGAGGTGGGCGTCGACGGCCTCCCGCGCGATGAGCAGGTGCATGATCTCGGTGGAGCCCTCGAAGATCCGGTTGATCCTCAGGTCGCGGAGCAACTGCTCGGCGGGGACACCGCGTTCGCCGCGCGCGGCGAGCGACTCGGCCGTCTCGTAGCCGCGGCCGCCGCGTACCTGCACCAGCTCGTCCGCGATCCGCCACGCCATCTCGCTGCCGTAGAGCTTCGCGAGGGCCGCCTCGATGCGGATGTCGTTGCGCTCCTCGTCCGCCATCTGCGAGGCGAGGTCGACGACGGCCTCCAGCGCGAAGGTCGTCGCGGCGATGAAGGAGATCTTGCTGCCGACCGCCTCGTGCCCGGCGACCTCGCGTCCCCACTGCACGCGCTCGGCCGACCACTCGCGGGCGATCTTCAGGGCCCACTTTCCCGCGCCCACGCAGGTCGCGGGGAGGGAGAGGCGGCCGGTGTTGAGCGTGGTGAGCGCGATCCTCAGGCCGGCGCCCTCCGGGCCGATCCGGTTGGCCGCGGGCACGCGTACCCGGTGGAAGCGCGTGACCCCGTTCTCCAACCCCCGCAAGCCCATGAAGGAGTTGCGGTTCTCCACCGTGACGCCCTCCGCGTCTCCCTCGACGACGAAGGCGCTGATGCCGCCCTTGTGCCCGTCGGAGGCGGGGACGCGCGCCATCACGACGAGGAGGTCGGCGATGACGCCGTTGGTGGTCCACAGCTTCACGCCGTCGAGGAGGTAGTCGTCGCCGTCGGGGACGGCGGTGGCGCCGAGGCGGGCAGGGTCCGAGCCGACGTCCGGCTCGGTGAGGAGGAAGGCGGAGATGTCGGTCGTCGCGCAGCGGGGCAGGAAGGCGTCGCACTGCTGCTGCGTGCCGAAGAGCTTCAGCGGCTGCGGGACGCCGATCGACTGGTGCGCCGAGAGCAGCGCGCCGACGGCCGGGCTCACGGAGGCGAGCATCCCGAGCGCCTTGTTGTAGTAGACCTGGGTCAGGCCGAGGCCGCCGTACTCGCGGCCGATCTTCATGCCGAGCGCGCCCATCTCCTTGAGCTTGCGGACCACCTCGTCGGGGATGCGGTCCTCCCGCTCGATGGCCGCGCCGTCGATGCCGGTGCGGCAGAACTCCTCCAGCTCGGCGAGGAACGCCTCGCCGCGCTCCGCGTCCTCGGGGGCCGGCTCGGGGTGCGGGTGGATCAGGTCGAGGCGGAAGCGGCCGAGGAAGAGCTCCTTGGCGAAGCTCGGCTTCCGCCAGTCCTGTTCGCGGGCTGCCTCGGCGACGGCACGGGCTTCGCGCTCGGAGACGGTCATCTCGCTCACCTCGGGAGGAGTGGGGGCGTTGACTGCCGGCCGGTGCTACTCGGTCGTGTGTACCCGATCGTGGCCGCCCGTACCAGGCTCCGCGCAGCGTGCCGCCCGTCCTCACCTCAGTTCGAGGAGGGCGAGCCCCACGGTCATGAGGAGCAGCAGCAGCGCCGCGACGGCGACCGCGAGCGTCGCGAGCCGTCCCCACTGCGGTGGCGGCCTCTTCGATGCCGACATCAGACGCCTCCACTCCCGGGCCGGCAGCATGCGCGCCGGTGCGGCCCAACTCCGCCTCGAGCAAACCTACTTGGGGGATGCACAGCCGCGGCCCCGCCCGAAACCAGAGGTCGGGCGGGGCCGCGGCGGCGCCCCCGGAGTAGGACGCAGCAGAGGGCGCCGAGGATGCAGCGCGGAGCGTGCCGGCGTGCCTAGAGCTGGAGGCCGGTGAGGACCATGACGCGCTCGTAGGTGTAGTCCTCCATCGCGAAGCGGACGCCTTCACGGCCGACGCCGGAGTCCTTCACTCCGCCGTACGGCATCTGGTCCGCGCGGTACGAGGGGACGTCCCCGACGACGACCCCTCCGACCTCGAGGGCACGGTGCGCGCGGAAGGCCGCTTGCAGGTCATGGGTGAAGACGCCCGCCTGGAGGCCGTACTTGGAGTCGTTGACGGCCGCGAACGCCGCCTCCTCGCCCTCGACCCGGCTCACGGAGACGACGGGGCCGAAGACCTCCTCGTTGCCGATCCTGGTGTCGGCCGGCACCTCTTCGAGGACGGTCGGCGCGAAGCTGGCGCCGTCCCGCTTGCCTCCCGTGAGGAGCCGGGCCCCGGCGGCCAGCGACTCCTCGACCCAGGACTCGACGCGCGTGGCCGCCTCCTCGCTGACGAGCGGGCCGACGTCGGTGGCGTCGTCCTCCGGGTCCCCCGTGGTGAGCGACTCCACCGCGGCGACGATCTTCGGTACGAGCCGGTCGTAGACGGACGCGTCGGCGAGGACCCGCTGGACGGAGATGCAGGACTGGCCGCCCTGGTAGTTGGAGAAGGTGGCGATCCGCTGCGCGGCGAAGTCGAGGTCGGCCTCGGAGGAGTAGTCGGCGAGGACGACGGCCGCGCCGTTGCCGCCGAGCTCCAGCGTGACGCGCTTGCGGGGGACCGAGTCGAGGATCGACCAGCCGACGGGTGCCGAGCCGGTGAAGGAGATGATCGGCAGCCGCTCGTCCTGCACCAGGTCGGGCATGCGGTCGTTGGGGACGGGCAGGACGGACCAGGAACCGGCGGGCAGGTCGGTCTCGGCGAGGAGTTCGCCGAGGAGGAGGCCGGAGAGCGGGGTGGCGGGGGCCGGCTTCAGGATGATGGGTGCGCCGACCGCGAGCGCCGGCGCGACCTTGTGCGCACAGAGATTGAGCGGGAAGTTGAACGGCGCGATGCCGAGCACCGGGCCGTAGGGAAAGCGACGGGTGAAGGCGAGACGTCCTTCGCCGCCGGCGTCCGAGTCGAGACGCTGGCCCTCGCCGCCGTTAAACCTGCGCGCCTCGTCCGCCGCCCAGCGGAAGACCGAGAGGCAGCGGCCGACCTCGCCCCTGGCCCACTTCATCGGCTTGCCGTTCTCGGCGGAGATCAGGCGGGCGACCTCCTCGCTGCGCTCACCGAGGCGGCGGACGACGTGGTCGAGGGCGGCGGCGCGGACGTGCGCGGGGGTGGCGGCGAACTCCTCGGCGACCTCGGCCGCCGCCGCCACCGCCTGCTGCGTCTGGGCTTCGTCCGGCAGGCTGACGGTGCCGACGAGCCGGCCGTCCCAGGGCGAGGTGACGTCGAGGGTGTCGTTGCCCGTGGCCGTGCGGCCGGCGAGCCAGAACGGGTACGGGGAAGTCGCTGTGGTCACTGGGGATCGCCCTTCCGGATCGGTTGTGCCCTCCCGCTCGGGTCGCCGTGCCGGTGCACACCGCCGGGCGGCTGCCGTACGGGCGCGATCCGAGCTGTGCCCCACCGTAGGGCGTCGAGCGCGTGCTGTTCCTTGTCCGGTGCGTAGGGGTTCGGGACGGGGTGGCTACGGAATGTCCTGTTGCGCCTCTTGGGGCGGGGCAACGCGGCGGGGAGAGTGGGGAGTTGGGGTCGTGCTGCGGGTGGTGAGGTGTGGGGCGATTGGCCCGGAGGCGGGGGGTCGGCGGGCCGGGTTGGTCGAGGCGCGGCAGCTCGCGCGGGCTTGTCGGGTCGCCGGGCTCGCTCGGCCGGGAAGCGGCCGCTGGTGCGGAGTTGTCGGCTCGGCGCGTACGTGACAGCCGGCTCATGGAGCGGTCGTTGGCCGGAACTCGTCGGCTCGGCGCTTGCGGTGAGTCCTCCGCCGGGACGCGAGCACCGGCCCTGGCGGCTGCGAAACGGCCGGAAGGAGGGGCGTCGGGCCCGTGCGCCGTGGCTTGCGGGCAGTGCGCATGGTTCGGCGCGCGCGGTGAACGCTCGCCATGGTGCGGTCGTTGGCCGAGTACGGCCGCTGATCAGGGTGTTGCCGTCTGCCGGGAATGCGGGGGAGACCGCTCAGGAGGGCGGCCGCTCGCGAGCGGTGCGCCGCAGCGCTTCACCGCGGACCGCGGGCTCGTCGGAGCGGCCGTGGCGTGGTCGGTCGGCACCGGCACTGCCGTTGACCGGAACGCGGCAGTCGGCCGGCCTCGCGACCGCTCACCCCGTCGTCTTCAGGGCGAGCCAGAGTTCCATGCGGACGTCCGGATCGTCGAGGGAGCGGCCGAGGATCTCCTCGACGCGGCGCATGCGGTAGCGCAACGTGTGCCGGTGGACGCCGAGTTCGGCGGCTGCTGCGTCCCACTGGCCGTGGCGGGAGAGCCAGGCACGGAGGGAGGCGACGAGGTCGCCGCGGCCGTTGGCGTCGTGCTCGTGCAGGGCGCGGAGCAGGCCGTCGGCGAAAGCGCGGACGGCGTCGTCGGCGAGGAGCGGCAGGATCGAGCCGGCGGCGACGTCCTCGTGCTCGACGAGCGCGACGCCGCGGCGCCGTGCCACCGAGAGCGCCTGGTCCGCCTGCTTGAACGCGACGCCGACCGCGGGGAGTCCGGCCGGCGCGGAGACTCCGATCGCGAGCCCGTCCTCGCTTCCGCCCCGCGCGCCCCGGGCGCTGGGCCCGCGGTGCGGTCGCCGTGCGCGCTCCGGCTGCGCCGCCTCCGTCGACGAGAACTCGACGCAGGCACGCACAGCCGCTCCCCCGTCGGCCGCGAGCATCACCAGGCGCGGGCCGTCGGGCACGACGAGGACCGCCTCGCCGCTGCGCGCCGCCGCCGTCTCGACGGCGTCGGCGAGCTCCTCCAGCGGCCAGGGCGGGTCGACCGGGTCGATCTCCTCGGCGGGCAGCCGCCCTTCCGGGCCGTTGACGACGATCCGGGCCTCCTCTCCCGGCGGCAACGGCCCCGCCGGTCTGTGCGCCCTGCGAGCGGCGGGCGCCG
>NZ_AJTQ01000318.1 GCF_000262345.1 Streptomyces xiaopingdaonensis
GACGCCGGTTCGGCGACGACGACGCGCATCGGGGCGTCGAGGAGATCGCCGTAGAGCTGGCCCGCGACGGCGCGCGCGTGGTCGCCCTCGCCGACGAGCAGCATCCGCAACACCGCGGCGCCGAGGCGCTGTTCGGCCTCCTGGAGCGCGCGGGAGCGCTCCATGGTGAGGGTCAGCAGTGCTATCGCCGAGTGCACCGCGTACCGCTCCGCCGTGCCGAGCGGCTCGCCGGTGCCGACGGCGAGGACGGCGCGGGCCCGGCGGCCACCGCCGACCGACTGGAGCTCGACGCGGTCCCGCCCTCCTGCGGCCTCGCCCACCACGGCGCTCGCCGGCGCCGGGCGGTCCCGGAGGCGCTCGGCGTCGCCGACGTAGCGGGAGGCGCGGCGCACCGCCCAGGCCGGTGCCGTCGCGACGACGGCTCCCGAGACGTCGTAGAGCGCGGCCCAGCCGTCGACCTGCGAGGCGAGGCGGGCGAGGAGTGCGGCGGGGCCCTCGGGCGAGAGCGCCGCCCGTGTCATCTCGCGCTGCGCCTCGAACCCGGCGGTGACCGAACGGTACTGCTCGGCAGCGATCGCAGCCGAGACGGCCTTGCTCAGGGCGATGAAAGGGGTACGGCGCGGCACTTCGAGCAGCGGCATCCCGCCCTCGCGGCAGGCGTCGACGAGGGCGTCCGGGATCTTCTCGTAGTTGACCCCTGCGGCGAAGGCGATCCCGACGACGCCTGCGCCCGCGAGGCGGCCCACGTAGGCGCGCATCTCCCCCGGGTCCTCAGCCGGCAGCTTCAGCGCCGTCACCATGAGCAACTCGCCGCCGTCGAGGTACGGGGTGGGGTCGGCGAGTTCGCTGGCGTGCGCCCAGCGGACGGGGGTGTCCAGGTGCTCGTGCCCCGCGGCCACGGAGAGCCGCAGGGAGGAGTGCTGGACCAGCGTGGCAAGAGTCGGTGGCATAACGCCCTTCACGGTACAGGCGGGCGCGAGCGCCCCCGGTGTCTCCGAGCTCACTCTCCGAGCCTGGTCAGAACGGGTGGTGTCCGAGCGCCGCGGACCGTGGTGAGGGAGACGACGGCGTGCTCGGGCTGGAGCTCGTTGGCGAGCTCGGAGGCGGACCAGCGCTCGCGCTGCTCCGTGCGGACCGTCACCGACTCGGCGCTGACGTAGCGGCCTGTCACCAGCTTCCTGAGCGAGTGCATGAGACGGGTGAACGGTTCGTCGGAGACGAGTTGGCGGTTGGTGACCGTACGTGTCTGCACCCACTCCTTGCCCCACGCCTCGGCGAACCGCTCCGCGTCCCAGGGGCTCACGCCGGCGCAGGCGATGCGGCATCCGACGGCGCCCAGAAGCGGGCCGCGCAGGTGCTCGGGGACGTCGTCGAGCGAGCGGAGGGTGAGGACGGCGCCCGCGTGGGCCGAGCGGAGGCGCTGGAGGGCGCGGAGGGACTGCGGGGTGACCGTCTGCGCAGCGTCGTCGAGGACGAGGCAGGCGAAGAGGGATTCGTCGGTCCGTGCCGCCACCGCTTCGGCGAACTGTGCCAGGACGAGCCGCGCGAGGAGCCTCGACGCCTCGGCGTGGCCCCGCTCGGGGAGGTCGATGCGGACGCGGACGGGGTGTTCGAGGGCGCGCAGCGTGAAGGGACGGCGTTCGGGGGCATCGGCGGGCGGCCTTGCCCCCTCGGGGTGGAAGAAGCCTGCGAAGGCGGGGCGGTCGAGGAGGGCGACGCGGTCGGCGAGGAAGGAGGCGGTGTCGCCCGAGCGGCCCGACTGCCGTTCGTATGCGTCGAGTTCGCGGAGGAGGGTCTGCTTGTCGGCCTCGGTGAGCGCGGCCCTGAGCGCGTCGAGCGCCGTGCGGGAGCCGTCGAGGAGTTCGCGGAGCTCGGCGACGGTCGGGTAGCGCCCGTGGACGGCGGCGAACGGGCCGAGGAGCTGCGCGAGGCAGGTCGCAGCGCGCCGGCTGTCGCCGCCGTGCGCCTGCGCCGCGAGGTCTCCGACGAGCGCTTCGGCGAGGACGGCGGCGGCCTCGTCGGGGTCGGAGCTGCCGCCGTAGAGGTCGAGGTCGTAGCGGGACTCGGGGCTGCCGAGGCGTACGACGACGTCGAACGCCTCGTCGGGAGCGAGGCGTTCGCCCGCCGCGCCCACGGCGACGACCGCCGACTGCATCGCCAGCGCCTGGAGGCAGAGGGACTCGGTGACCGGGCGCGCGACCCGGTGGGTCTTGCCGGACCCGGGCGGCCCGACGACGAGCGCCGAGGTGCCGAGGACCGTCGGTTCGAGGGCCATGCCGGCGCCGCGGTACGCGTGGGGGTTGCGCTCGGAGTCGGGTGCGGTGCCGATGCGCACCTGGCGGAGCGAGAGGTCGTGGCGGGCGACGCGGGCTGCGAGGTCGCGGGCGCCCGAGGGGTGCGGGCAGGCGCCGGGGCCGAGCTTGAGCACGCTGTCGCGGAAGGCGCCCATCCGCTCCGGGCGGACCCTGACCGAGTGCCAGGCGCGGGTGATCCGGGCGTGGTCGACGTCGCTCATGGCGTCGGCCTCGATCGCCTCGGCGAGCCGCTCGGCCGCCTGCGGGGCACCGCCCGCGCGGAGTTCGGGCCAGCGCGCCGGGTCGACCTCGGGCGGGGGGACGGGCGGGACCTCGGGGAGCGGCGGACGGTTGCGCGGGGAGGTCCGGGTGAGCCGCGCCCGGACGCGCCGGAGCAGCTCGGCCCACTTGCCCAACTTCCCGAAGACGACGACGAGTCCGCCGAGGACGAGCGCGAAGTAGAGGTAGGAGGCGAGCTCGAACGCCACCTTGCCGTCGTCCCCCGTGCGCCAGGACTCCGGTGTGAGGGCGAGGAGCGGCCACAGCCAGAAGCTGCCCAGGTAGCCGTTGTACAGCAGCGACCACAGCAGCCAGCCGACGAGGAAGGTGACGACGGCGCCACTGACGAGCTGGCGCGCCGGGATGCGCTCGGGGTCGTCGGCCTCCCTCGGCTGGTGGTTGCGGCGCCAGATGCCGGGCTCGGCCTCGGGCCGCGGCGCCCTCAACCAGTCGGCGAGCGGCGGCCTTCGGGCCGGGGCGCCGGCAGGCATCGGGGGCGCCGCCGGCGGGTAATGCTCGACGCCCGGCGGCGAGCCGGGCTGCGGCGGGATCGACTTGTCGAGCGGCGGCCCGGCCGGACGCCGCTCGGCCTCCGCCCCGTCGCTCCGTCGGGGAGACGCCCCCATCTCCATCTCGACTGCCTCCGACCGTTGCTGGGGTCTCCCCCTCGTGCGTACCCCACCAATCTAGTGGGCGCGCACGTCAGTTGGGCCGCCTGTGGACAACCTATATCCGCTGCGGCCAACACGCCGCCGAGACTTCACCGGGCCGGTGCATGTCTCGCCCGGGCCCGCGGCCCTAGCCTGCGGAGAGGCCGACCGATCCCTTTCTCCTGAGGAGAGCGCAATGAGCACGATGACCGAACTGTCCGGAGGTCCGGAACTTCCGCAGGAGCGCAGGCTCGTCACCGCCGTTCCCGGGCCGCTCTCCCAGGAGTTGACGGCACGCAAGCAGGCGACGGTCGCGGACGGCGTCGGCGCCGTGATGCCGGTCTTCGCCCGCCGCGCCGGCGGCGGCGTGCTGGAGGACGTCGACGGCAACTCCTTCATCGACTTCGGCTCCGGCATCGCCGTGACGACGGTGGGCAACAGCGCCGAGGCCGTCGTCCGCCGCGCGAGCCGGCAACTCGCCGACTTCACGCACACCTGCGCGATGGTGACCCCCTACGAGCCGTACGTCGAGGTCTGCGAGGAGCTCGCACGGCTCACCCCCGGCGACCACGCGAAGAAGAGCGCCCTCTTCAACTCCGGTGCGGAGGCGGTGGAGAACGCCGTCAAGATCGCCCGGCTCCACACGGGCCGGCAGGCGGTCGTCGTCCTCGACCACGCCTACCACGGCCGCACCAACCTCACCATGGCGCTCACCTCGAAGAACATGCCGTACAAGCAGGGCTTCGGCCCCTTCGCCCCCGAGGTCTACCGCGTCCCCGTCGCCTACCCGTACCGGTGGCTCACCGGCCCCGAGAACTGCGCCGAGGAGGCGGCGGCGCAGGCCATCGACCAGATCACCAAGCAGATCGGCCCGGAGAACGTCGCAGCCGTACTCGTCGAACCGGTGCTCGGCGAGGGCGGGTTCATCGAACCGGCGAAGGGATTCCTCCCGCGGCTCGCCGAGTTCGCAGCGGAGCACGGCATCGTCTTCGTCGCCGACGAGATCCAGAGCGGCTTCTGCCGCACCGGCCAGTGGTTCGCCTGCGAGGACGAGGGGCTCGTCCCCGACCTCATCACCACGGCGAAGGGCATCGCCGGCGGCCTGCCCCTCTCCGCCGTCACCGGCCGCGCCGAGATCATGGACTCCGCGCACTCGGGCGGACTCGGCGGCACCTACGGCGGCAACCCGGTCGCCTGCGCCGCCGCGCTCGGCGCCATCGAGACGATGCGCGAGCAGGACCTCCCCGCGAAGGCCCGCCGGATCGAGGAGGTCATGAAGCCGCGGCTGGAGAAGCTCGCCGAGCAGTACGACGTCGTCGGCGACGTACGCGGCAGGGGCGCGATGCTCGCCATCGAGCTGGTCAAGCCGGGCGGCAAGGAGCCGAACCCGGAGGCGACGGCGAAGCTCGCCACCACCTGCCACCAGAACGGCCTGCTCCTCCTCACCACGGGCACCTACGGCAACGTGGCGCGTTTCCTCCCGCCGCTGGTGATCGGCGAGGACCTGCTCGTCGAGGGGATCGGCGTCCTGGAGGACGCACTCGCCGCACTCTGACGGCGAGCGGACGGTCCCCGGCGCCCCCGGGGACCGTCCTGCCTGCGGCGACCGCCACGTGAAGAACGTGTGCGAGGCCCATGGCCGGTGAGTAAGCGGCCTACCGGGGCGCGGCCTCCTGACGTACGGTTTCTGCCAACGCAGGGCCCCGGTCGCGGTAATCACAGGGGCCCGTCGAGTCGGCAACCGCACTTTCAGCCGGCCCGGCCGTGCCCTCGCGCACACCGCTCACCGATCGGAAGACCGCTTGTCCTACACCCCCCTGGGCCCGCGGGAGACCGGTCGAGGCCGCTCCGGGAGACTCCCCCACAGCCCGGAGCGGCCTTTCGTCTCACTGCTCCGAACCGCGGCACCGGCCGCCGCCCTGCTGCTCCTCGCCGTCGCCTGCCGGCAGGTCCTCGCCGACGGTCCGCTCCTCGGCCCCGACCGGGACCTCGCCGCCGAGCTCCGCACCGCCGACGCCGCGGCGCGCGGCCTCTACCAACTCCTCGCCGACCTGGGCAACATGGCGGTCGCGCTTCCCGTCTTCGCGGTGGCGGCCGGCTGGGTGCTGGTGCGCGCGCGGAGCTGCTGGTGGCCGGTGTGCTGCACCGTGCCGGCGCTGGTGTGCGTGCCGGTCGTGGTGAGCGGGCTCAAGGCGTGGACCGGCCGCTGCGGGCCGCTCGGCGGCGAGGGCTACTTTCCCTCGGGGCACGCCGCGACCGCCGCCGTCGCCTTCGGCTGCGCCGCGCTGCTCCTCGCGGAGCACGCGGGACCCGGCGGAGCACGGGCGGCACGGCCCGCCGCATGGAGCCTGTGGGCGGCAGCCGCCGCCCTCACCGCCGCCAACGGGCTCGGGCTCGTCGTGCGCGGTTACCACTGGCCGCTCGACGTCGCCGCTAGCTGGTGCCTTGCCGTCGTCCTGACGGCTGCGGCGAGCGCAGCCGCCCGTCGTGGACCTCCACGACCCGGTCGACGGCGGCGAGTTGCTCCCGATCGTGGGTGACGAGCAGCGTCGCGATCGCCCGCCGGTGGGTGAGGTCGGTGAGCAGCTCGACGACGGCAGCCCCGCGCTCCCGGTCGAGGGCGCTCGTGGGCTCGTCGACGAGGAGCAGGTCCGGCTCGTTCATCAGGGCGCGCGCGATGTTGACGCGCTGCCGCTGCCCGCCGGAGAGCTGGTGCGGGCGACGGTGCGCCTCGCCCTCGAGCCCCACGGCGGCGAGGAGCTCCTCCGCGCGCTCCTTCGCAGACCTCGGGCTCCGCCCCTCCAGGTCGGCCATGACCTGGAGTTGCTCCCGGGCAGTGAGCGAGGCGAGCAGGTGCGGCTGCTGGAAGACGATGCCGACCCGGGAGCCCCGCAGCCGGGTCAGCGCGGCGGCACCGCGCCCCGATGCCTCCTCGCCTGCGACCTCGACGCTCCCCGAGTCCGGCGTGACCAGCGTCGCGGCGACCGCGAGGAGGCTCGACTTCCCCGAGCCCGAAGGACCGACGACGGCGGTGACGCTCCCCGCCTCGGCCCGGAGGTTCACGCGGTCGAGCGCGGTGAGCCGGCCCCGCCCGTCGGGATAGGTGAGCGTGACATCGGTCAACCGGAGGGGGATCGGGTTGGTTGCGGCGTTCATCGTGCGCTCCCGAGTGCGATCAGCGGGTCTACTGAGGTGATGCGGCGGACGGCGAGCACGGCGCCGAGCGCCCCGAGGACGACGAGGACACCGGACGGCGCCAGCACGGACCCGGCCGTCAGCACGAACGGCACCGTCCCCGCGACGGCGGCGCCCACGGCCGCCGCGATGCCCGTACCGACGGCCGTTCCGGCGACGAGCAGCACGAGCGCCTGCCCCAACGCGTCCCGGAGGAGGTACCGGGTGGAGGCACCGAGCGCCTTGAGCACGGCGACGTCGGCGCTGCGCTGGATCGTCCAGACGGTGAAGAACGCGCCGATGACCAGCGCCGAGATAGCGAAGAGGAAGCCGCGCATCAGCTGCAGCGACCCGTTCTCCGACGTGTAGGCGCCGATGGCGGAGAGCGAGTCGCCGCGCTCGACGGTGTCCGTGCCGATCCGCCCGTCGGCGGCCGCGGTGTCCGCGCCGTCGGTCGTGAGCGCGACGACGGTGGCGTGCGGTCCTTCGCCGGCCCCCTGCGCGAGGCCCTGCCAGTCGTCGAGGGTCGTCCACACGACGGGGGTGTGGCTGAACCAGTCGTCCCCCGTCACGGCGGTGACGGTGAACTCGCCGCCGCCGAGCGTCACACGCTCCCCTGTCCCGGCGCCGAGCTCCTCGGCCGCCGCTTCGGAGAGCGCGACTTCCGAGTCGGCGAGCGCGCTCCCCCGGGGCAGGATGCCGGCGCCCGGCTCGGCGCCGAAGGCCGAGACCGAGGCGGTGCCGCCGTCGGCGCGCGCCTTGGTCGCCGCGATGCCGAGCGGCTCGGCCGCCTCCACACCCGGTGTCCGCGCCCACTGCCGCCACTGCTCCTCGCTCACCGTCGAGTCGGTGTACGAGCGGTCCTCGCCGGTGGCGCCGAAGGCGATGCGGTCGGCGCTCAACCCGGTGACGGCTGAGGTGTTCTGGTGCCCGAGCCCGGAGGTGAGCCCCGACAGCAGGCCGACGAGTGCGGCGATGAGCACAGTGACGGTCCCCATGAGGGCGAACCGCCCCTTGGCGAACCTCAGGTCCCTGAGCGCGACGAACATGGGGTGCGGCCTCTCGTGCTGATGGTCGGTGCGGCGCGTGCGCCGGCCGCCGGTCCTCGACGACGGCCCCCACGGTGCGCCGCACCCCGACCCCGCGGCATCGCGCCGGGGATCGCTCCTCGGCAGCCGAAGGGCGGCACACCGGGTCAACCTTTCGATCGATGCCGCCGCACCTCGCGCCGCCTATCCTGTGGACACCGTGAACCCCCTCTCCCGCACGCCCGTGCCCGGCTTCCTCAAGTGGTGCCTGCACCTGCTCGTCGTCGGTCTGCTGGCGGTCGCCGCCGGCCGCGCCGTGACGGGGGACGCAGCGCACCCGGCCGCGACCGCCGCGGCCGCCGCTCTCGTCGCCGCGGTGTACGCGCTCGGCCCCGTGCTGCCCGCCGTCGAGCGGTCGCTGCCGGCGACGGCGGCGTGGCTCTGCGGCGTCGGCGCCGCCTGGCTCGCGCTCACGGCGCTCACGGCGGACGGCGTGTGGGTGGCGTTCCCGTTCTACTTCCTCCTTCTCCACCTGCTGCCGCCGCGCCCCGCGCTCGGCGCCGTCCTCGCGACGGCGCTCGCTGCCGCCGCCGGGTACGCCTGGCACCACGGCGGTCCGTCGCTCGCCTCGTTCCTCGGCCCGCTCATCGGCGCCGCCGTCGCCGCTGCGACGGTCCTCGGGTACCAGGCGCTCTACCGCGAGAGCGAACAGCGACGGCGGCTGATCCAGGAACTGACCGAGGCGCGCGCCGAGTTGGAGGAGGCCGGGCGGACGGCGGGCGCGATGGCCGAGCGCGAGCGCCTCGCGCGCGAGATCCACGACACCCTTGCGCAGGGCCTCACGAGCATCCAACTGCTGCTGCGCGCCGCCGAACGCGCGCTGCCGGAGGGCGCGTCCGCCGGCCGGTACGTCGCCCAGGCCCGCAAGGCGGCGGTCGACAACCTCGCCGAAGCGCGCCGCTTCGTCCACGCACTCACGCCGCCCGACCTCTCGGGCGAGGAGGCCTCGCTCCGCGTCGCGCTGGAGCGGCTCTGCGACACCACCTCCCTCCGCCACGGACTCCCCGTCCGCTTCCACATCTCCGGGACGCAGCGGACGCTGCCCCGCCCCCACGAGGTCGCGCTGCTGCGGATCGCGCAGTCGTCGCTGGCGAACGCGGTGGCGCACGCCGAAGCGGCCGCCGCCGAAGTCACCCTCAGCTACATGCCGGACCGCGTCGCCCTCGACGTCGTCGACGACGGGCACGGCTTCGACCCGGGAGCGCTGCCGCCGCCCGAACCGGGGCACGGCGGCTTCGGACTCGCCGCGATGCGTGCCCGCGCGCGGGCGCTCGGCGGCACACTGACCGTCGAGTCCTCGCAGGGGCGCGGCGCCGCGGTCGCCGTCCAACTCCCCGTGCCGACGGGCACGTCGGAGGCTGCGGCAGCCCGGTACGGCGACGAAGGGAACACGCCGTGAACACGACCGTGCGACTCCTCCTCGCGGACGACCACCCCGTCGTCCGCGCCGGGCTGCGCGCCGTGCTGGAGGGCGAGCCGGACTTCACCATCGCGGGCGAGGCGGAGACCGCGGAACGCGCCGTGGAGCTCGCCGCGGCGGGCGGCGTCGACGTCGTGCTGATGGACCTGCAGTTCGGCTCCGGCATGACGGGCGCGGAGGCGACGGAGCGGATCACCGCGCTGCCCGCGGCGCCGCGCGTCCTCGTCGTCACCACGTACGGCTCGGACGCGGACACGCTCCCCGCCATCGAGGCGGGCGCCACCGGCTACCTGCTCAAGGACGCGCCGCCCGAGGAACTCGCCGCGGCGGTACGGTCGGCGGCCGCGGGCCGCTCCGCGCTCGCCCCTGCCGTCGCCGACCGCCTCCTCGATCGGATGCGCACACCGGGCGTCTCGCTCAGCAGCCGGGAGACCGAGGTGCTGGGGCTCGTCGCCGACGGCCTCACCAACCTGGAGATCAGCCGCCGCCTCCACCTCAGCCAGGCCACCGTGAAGTCCCATCTGGTGCACATCTACGCCAAGTTGGAAGTGGACTCGCGGACGGCGGCCGTCGCCGTCGCCTCCCGGGACGGGCTGCTGAGGCGTCGCGGCGGGAGCTGACGCTCACCCTGCCCCGACCGTCCGGTGCACGGCCCGCCGCAGCCGCACCGGGTCGGCGAGGGTGCCGCGGCCGTCGGGCAGGACGAGCCAGCGCACGCCGCCCGTCGGCCTCCCCGGGTACGGCACGACGACCCAACTCCCCTGCCCCGCACGGCGGACGGGCCCGCGCCGCGGTACGGCCGCACCCGGCGGCACGAAGAACCCGACGCGCGCCTCACCGAAGTCGGCGAGGACCGGGCCCGTGGGCGCGGGCGCCTCCCTGAGCCGTTCGAGCACGCCACGGCCGAGCCCCGCCCCGACGATGAGCACGTCCCACCGGCTTCCCGCAGGCAGCAGCGTCACGCCGAGCGGGTTCCGCTCCCACTCCTCGCGGCACCGCACAGGGTCCGGCGCCGCAGCCGCCAGCCACCGCACGGCAGCCGCCTCTCCGTCCGCGTCTTCCATGCTCACTCCCAGGCGTCGACCTCCCCCGTCGGGAGGTGTCACCGGAGAGAGCGCGAAGTCCCCCGTTCCTTACACGAGTTCGGCCGACGCATCCCTCATTCGCTGAGGACGACCGCGGCAGCACGGCCTTCGTAGGTGGGCGCCGGGTCGACCTCCTCGAGACCGTCCCGCCAGACCGTGAAGACGAGCACCAGGGCGAGCGCGATCAGCGCGGAGAGCACGAGCGCGATGATGTTGAGCACGAAACCGGCCGTCGCCTGCGCCTGCCCCCCGAGTTCGCCCCGCGCGATGCCGCGCTTCGCCTTGACGGCGAGCACCAGCCCGATGACGGACGTGATGAGCGCAATCGCGGCGCCCCAGCACGACGCCAGCAGCACGCAGCCGAGGATGCCGAGCACCATGGCCGCCACCGCCTGCCCCGTCGGCGGGGGCGGCCTGAACTGGCCCTGCCCGTAGGCGTACTGGCCCATCGCGGGCCCCTGAGGATACTGCGGTCCCTGCCCGTACGCGCCTGCGTACGGCGAGGGACCCGGCGCCTCCGGGGCCCTGGGTATCGGTGGCGGGCCCTTGCCCGCGCCCGGGGCCGCCCAGGGGCCCGGCTGTTGGGGGCCGGGCGCTCCCGGCTCGTGCGACATGGTCCGTTGCCCTCCTGAACTCTCGTCTCCCCATGCTATGCAGGGCCGCCGACACCGCTCGGCGGCGCCTTCCGCGGCGGCCCTACGATGTCCCGGGGCCGCCCGCGCCCCCGCACGCCGAAGGCCGTGCGCCGGCCAGCCGTACCGCCTGGAGGCTCCTTGCCCGCCGACCCGCGTCCGCCCTCGCCCTCCGCGGAGACCGCGGCCTTCGTCGCCGGGCTCCCCAAGGCCGAACTCCACGTCCACCACGTCGGTTCCGCCTCCCCGCGCATCGTCGCGCAGCTCGCCTCGCGCCACCCCGGCTCCCAGGTTCCCGAGGACCCGGCGGCGCTCGCCGAGTACTTCACCTTCACCGACTTCCGACACTTCGTGCGCGTCTACCTCTCGGTGGTCGAACTCCTCACCGACGCCGAGGACATCCGCCTGCTCACCTACGAGATCGCCCGCGACATGGCACGGCAGCGGATCAGATACGCCGAACTGACCGTGACGCCGGCGAGTTCGACCTCCCGCGGCATTTCGCTGGGGGCCTTCCTGGAGGCGATCGAGGACGCGCGGAAGGCGGCGGAGGCGGAGTTCGGCGTCGTGCTGCGCTGGATCTTCGACATCCCGGGCCCCGCCGGCGAGGAGGCCGCCGAGGAGACGCTGCGCGCCGCGGTGGAGCACGCGCCCGACGGCCTCGTCGGCTTCGGCCTCGGCGGTCCCGAGGCGGGTGTCCCGCGGGCGCGGTTCAAGCCGTACTTCGACCGGGCGCGCGCCGCCGGGCTGCGCAGCGTCCCGCACGCGGGCGAGACGGGCGGCCCCGAGGAGGTGCGCGCCGCGGTCGACGAGCTCGGAGCGGAGCGCGTCGGCCACGGCATCGCCGCCGTGCGCGACCCTCTCCTCCTCGCCGAACTCGTCGACCGCGGGGTGGTGTTGGAGGTCTGCCCGACCTCCAACGTCGCGACGCGTGCCGTCCCCTCGCTCGCCGCGCACCCGCTCCCGCAGCTCGCAGCGGCCGGCGTCCCGATCGCGCTCGGCAGCGACGACCCCCCGATGTTCGGCACCGACCTCAACACCGAATACGGCATCGCAGCGGCGCTCTGCGGTCTCGACGCAGCCGGGGTCGCGGCGCTCGCCGAGGAGTCCGTGCGGGCCTCGTTCCTCGACGAGCCCGGCAAGCGGCGCCTGCTGGAGGAGATCCGCGCACACCTCGACGCCTGGCACCCCGCACCGTGACCCTCGCCGCCGTGGCCCACCGCGGCGCACCCTGCACGGCACGCGAGAACACGCTCGCCGCCTTCGCCGCCGCGGTCCTCGCCGGCGCCGACGTGGTGGAGTTGGACGTCCGGTGCACCGCCGACGGCGTGCCCGTCGTGCTGCACGACGCGACACTGGAGCGGCTCTGGGGGTACGCGGCCGAGGTCGCCGCCGTCTCCTCCGACGAGGTGCGCAGACGCACCGGCGGAGGCGTACCGCGCCTCGGCGAGGCGCTGGACGCCACCCGCTCGGTACGCACCCTCGTCGACCTCCCGGAGCCGGCAGCCGCGGCACGCGCCGTCGCCGAGGTCCGCGCGGCCGGAGCCGAGCGCCGCGTCTACTACTGCGGCGGGCCCGATGCGCTGCGTGCCGTCCGGGAGGCCGATCCGGACGCCGAACTCGCACTCACCTGGCAGCGGACGGCGCCCGTTCACGCCGCCCTCGTCGAGAGGCTGCGTCCGCGGTGGCTCAACTACCGCTTCGGGCTGGTGACTCCGCAGGTGATCGAGCGGGCGCACGGCGCGGGCCTGCTCGTCTCCGCGTGGACCGTCGACCGCTCGCGCACGATGCGACGCCTCGCCTCGATGGGCGTCGACGCGCTCACCACCAACCGCGTCGAGAGACTCGTACGGCTGCTGCACGGCTGAGGGTCAGCCTCCCTGCGGCGGCTGCGGGTACCGCCGCCGGGGTCGGGCGCCTGCGGGGGCGGCTGCCGGTCGGCGTACGGGTTCTCGGGGCGCTGGGGCTGCCGGGTCCGGGCGAGGAGCTGCTCCGCGTTCTCCTTCTCCGCTCTGCTCTCGGCGCCGCAGAAGGCGCACCGCGTGAGGTACTTCGCCGGCGCTGTCGGAGGACTTCGTGGCCCGCGTGCGCGGACGGGTTGCCGCAGCGCGCAGAGGAGGTTGATGGCGAGCCGCACGAGCTTGCTCGACGATCCGAAAATGAGCATGCGGGTTCCGTTCGCGGACGCGTGGGAACAGTGACGTCCGGCCGTGGACAGCCACCGGTTCCGCCCTGGCTCCGTCGCCGCCGTGTCACGGCACCGTGCCGACTGCCTTGCGTACGCGGCCCGTCGCCGCCGCCCGGGACGGGCGGCGGCCGGGCGGCGGCTCAGAGCGACGTCATGACGTGCTTGACCCGCGTGTAGTCCTCCAGGCCGTACATCGAAAGGTCCTTGCCGTACCCGGACTTCTTGAAGCCACCGTGCGGCATCTCGGCGACGAGCGGGATGTGCGTGTTGATCCAGACGCAGCCGAAGTCGAGCGCCTTCGACATCCGCATCGCCCTGCCGTGGTCCGAGGTCCAGACCGACGACGCCAGGCCGTACTCCACGCCGTTGGCCCACTCGACCGCCTGCTCCTCGTCGGAGAAGCGCTGCACGGTGATCACGGGGCCGAAGACCTCGTCCTGCACGATCTCGTCGTCCTGCCGCAGCCCGCCGACGACCGTCGGCGCGAAGAAGAAGCCGCGCTCGCCCACGCGCTCGCCACCCGCCACGACCTTCGCGTGCGCGGGCAGCCGCTCGACGAATCCGGCGACGCGCGCCAACTGCTCGGGGTTGTTGAGCGGACCGTAGAAGCAGTCCTCGTCGGCGAGGTCCCCCGTCTTCACCTCGGCGGCGGCCTTCGCCAGCGCCGCGACGAACTCATCGTACACGCCGCCCTGCACGAGGACGCGCGTCGCCGCGGTGCAGTCCTGGCCCGCGTTGAAGAAGCCGCCGTCCCTGATGCCCTCGACGGCGGCCGGGATGTCCGCGTCGTCGAAGACGACGCACGGCGCCTTGCCGCCCAACTCCAGGTGCACGCGCTTGAGATCGGCGGCCGCGCTCCCCGCGACCTCCTTGCCCGCCCGCACCGATCCGGTGATCGACGCCATCGCCGGCACCGGGTGCTCCACCATGGCGCGGCCGGTGTCCCGATCGCCGCAGACCACGTTGAAGACGCCGGCCGGAAGGAACTCGCCCATCAGAGCGGCGAGCCAGACGGCCGACGCCGGCGTCGTGTCCGAGGGCTTCAGCACCACCGCGTTCCCTGCCGCGAGCGCGGGAGCGAACTTCCACACCGCCATCATCGCCGGATAGTTCCACGGCGCGACCTGCGCGCAGACCCCCACCGGCTCCCGGCGCACGAACGAGGTGAGCCCGTCCATGTACTCGCCGGCGGCCTTCCCTTCCAGCACCCGGGCCGCGCCCGCGAAGAAGCGGATCTGGTCGAGCATCATCGGCAGCTCCTCCTGCCGCGTCAGCTCCACCGGCTTCCCGCAGTTCTCGCATTCGATCGCGAGGAACTCGTCGGCCCGCGCCTCCAGGGCGTCCGCGATACGCAGCAGGGCGAGCTGACGGGTGCCGGGCGTCGCGTCGCGCCAGCCGGGGAAGGCCCGCCCGGCGGCGTCCATCGCTGCGTCCACGTCCGCCTGACCGGACAGCGGTGCCACCGCGTACGGCTCTCCCTTCGCGGGATCGACGACCAGGGTGGTGCGTCCGTCGGCGGCGTCCCGGTACTCGCCGTCGATGTAGTTCCGCAGCCGCCGCAACTCGGTGGTCATGTGGCGCCCCTCCTGCTCGTCTCGGTCGGGTGAGGAACCACCCTAGCCACCGGCGTGATGTTTCGACATACCCGAACTCCCGTGCAGAGCAGGCCGGCCGGGCACCGCGGATGCCCCCGCCCGCGGGCACCGTGCGACCCCGTTCGGTGGAACCGCACGCGCCCCGGAGCCGATGGTGCACCGCAGCCGCCCTCCGGTCCCTACCGTGCCAGTGACCGATGCCTCCGCCTCTCGTTCACCCGGGCGAGGGAGAGGGCCGCAGGGATCGGCGGACCACCGGCAGAGCAGCAGCACACGTGAGTGGAGGTGCCACCGATGGACACCCCGCAGGAGACGGACGCCCCACCGGAGGACGTGCTCCGGGCCTCCGGAGTGCAGTACACGTACGACGGCTCCCCCGCGCTCCAGGGCGTCTCGCTGAGCGTCGCCAAGGGGGAGATCGTCGTCGTCACGGGGTCGCGCGGCAGCGGGAAGACCACGCTGCTCGGCTGCCTCGCCGGCCAGTTGGTGCCCACGGCGGGCGAGACCTGGTTCGGCGACATCGCCACCCACCTCCTCCCCGCCGCGTCGCGCGAGCGGCTGCGCAGCGACCACTTCGGCTGGATCGGCAGCACCCCGCAGCTCGTCCCCGAGCTCACCGCGTGGGAGAACGCTGCCCTCCCCCTGCTCCTCCGCGGCACCGGCCACCGCACCGCCAGGACCAGGGCCCTCGAGTGGCTGGAGCGGCTCGATGTCGGCGGCTGCGCCGACCGGCGGCCGCCCGAGCTGCTCCAGGTGCAGCGTCAGCGGATCGCCATCGTCCGCGCGCTGATCCACACCCCCGCGGTGCTCTTCGCCGACGAGCCGACGGCGCCGCTCCACGACACCGACCGCGCCCAGGTGCTCCGCACCCTCACGGCAGCCGCGCGCTCCGAGCAGCTGACGGTGGTCCTCGCCACCCACGACGTCTCGGTGGCCACCGCCGCCGACGCGACCGGCGCCACCCTCGCCGACCGCGGCATCACCCTCGCGGACGGCCGCACGCCCGGCGAGGAGGAGCAGGCCGGTCCCGAGTGGGAGGGCAGCGAGGCGTGCTCGCTCTTCGCCTAGTCCGCGGCGCCTCCCCCGCGGCCATCCTCCGCAGGCTGCTGCTCGCCTGTGCCACGGCGGGGGTCGGCTTCCTGCTCCTCGCCGAGTTGAGCCACGCGCTCGCGCACCCGAGCAGACGCGGGGAGGCGGCGGTCGGGCTGCTCTGGTGCCTCCTGCCGCTCGCCGCCACCGTCCAGCTCGCCGCCGCGGTCGCCCGCACCGAACAGGGCGGACGCACCCGCTCCGGGCTCGCCGCCGCGGGCATCGGGGCCGCCAGGCTCCCCGCGCTCATCGCCTCCTCGACCGCCGTCTCCTGCCTCCTCGGCAGCGGCCTCGCGCTCCTCCTCCACCTCCATCTGCGCGGCGGCCTCAGCTCGCTCCCCTACGGCGGTTCCGCCGCCGAACTCCTCGCCGCCGACCGCCCGTTCCCGTCCGCCGCAGCGCTGACGCTCCTGTGCCTGCCGCCCGCCGCGGCCGCGGCGGGCGCCGCCTTCGCGACGCGCCCGCG
>NZ_AJTQ01000319.1 GCF_000262345.1 Streptomyces xiaopingdaonensis
TTCCCGCGCCCCGACTCCGGGCCGGCCTTCGGCGCCGGTTCCCTCCCGCGCGGCGCCGCCGGCGCGGAAGCCGTCCCGTACCTCGCCGGGCTCCTGTGGGGGGTCGCGGCGCTCGCCGCCGGGCTGTCGGTCGAGGTGTACGCGGGGCGGAGCGCCACCGGTGCGCGGGCGGTGCTCGTCGGCGTCGTCGGGGGGTGGGTGCTGATCGTGCTGGGGCTGGCCGTCGTGGCGCCGGGACTCGCCCAACTCTGCGGGCGGCTCCTCGCGTCGTGGCGTCCAGGCGCGCTGCGGCTGCTCGCCGGGCGGGCCTTGCATGGAGAGGCGCGCAGCGTCGGGCAGCCGCTCGGACTCGTCTGCGGCGTCGTCGCCGGTGCCGTCGCAGCGGCCGAGGTGCACGGTTCGCTGCCCGCCGCGCTGGGGCGGATCTCGGGTCCGTTGACGGCGCTGGGTGCCGGGCTCGTCGTCTACTGCATCGTCGCCAGCGCCCTCACCGCGCTCGTCGAGGCGCGCTCGGGACGTGCGCACGCCAATGCCGCGCTCTTCCGCTTGGGCGTGCCCCGGCGCACGCTTCGACGCGCCTTCGCCGTACGGGCGTTGCTCTTCCTCGGCTTGCTGGCCGCGCTCGCCTGGGGGGTCGGCGTCCTCGCCGCGCTGCCCTTCGGCTGAGCGGCGCTCACGCCCCGCCGAGGAGTACCAGTTCGTCCGGGTCGAGGGTCGCGCCGACGACGTCGCCCTCCTCGGGCGCCTCGCCCAGCGGGCACGACGCTTCGAGCGGCGGCCCGTCGCCGGCCGGGCGCAGCAGCAGTGCCACCGTCGAGCCGCTCCCTCCGCGGAACGTCCGCGCCTCCACCGTGCACCGCAGCCCGGCCTCGGCCGGGCCGAGGCGCACCCCGGTGGGGCGGACGAGCAACCGGACCTCGCCGTCGGGCCAGTCGGCAGGGGCGGGTGCCTTCCCCCACGGAGTGGCGACGCCGTCGCCGTGCACGGTCGCGGTGACGACGTTCTCGAAGCCGAGGAAGCGCGCGACGAACTCCGAAGCGGGCTGTCTCCAGACCTCGAGCGGCGTGCCCTGCTGGGCGATACGGCCCTCCTCCATCACGACCACCCGGCCCGCGAGCGCGAACGCCTCCGACTGGTCGTGCGTGACCGCGAGGGCGGTGGTGCCCAACTCGGTGAAGATCCGCCGGAGTTCACGCGTCAGCCGCTCGCGCAGGCCGCGGTCGAGCTGGCCGAGCGGCTCGTCGAGCATGAGCAGCCGCGGCTGCGGAGCGAGCGCCCTGGCGAGCGCGACCCGCTGCTGCTCGCCCCCCGAGAGGGAGGCGACGGCCCTGCGCTCGGCGCCCGGCAGGCCGACGGCGTCCAGGAGTTCGGCCACCCTCCGCGCGCGGCGCTCGGCGGGGACGCCGTGCATACGCAGCCCGAAAGCCACGTTCCCGCCGACGTCCCGCTGCGGGAAGAGCTGCTGGTCCTGGAACATCAAGCCGACGCCCCTGCGGTGCACGGGCACGCGCGCCTGGTCCTGCCCGGCCAGCCGGACGGCGCCGGACTCGGGCTCCTGGAGCCCGGCGACGACGCGCAGCAGCGTCGACTTCCCACTGCCGCTCGGCCCCAGTACGCAGACGATCTCCCGTTCGGCGACGGCGAGTTGCACCTCCTGCAGCGCCGCGCGTGTGCCGAAACGGACCGTCACCCCGTCGAGCTCGAGCATCAGAACTCCCCTGCGCTGTGCGTGCGTACGCGCTCGAGCACCAGCAGAGTGGCTCCGCAGACCACCATGAGGAGGGTGCTGAGCGCCATCGCCTGACCGTAGTTGGCCTCGCCCGCGCGCCCGAGGAACCGGGCGACCGCGACCGGCAGCGTCGGCGCGTCCGGACGCGCGAGGAAGACCGTGGCACCGAACTCGCCGAACGAGACCGCGAAGGCGAACCCGGCCGCGACCGCCGCCGAGCGGCCCACCATGGGAAGGTCCACCTCCCGCCAGACCCGCAGCGGCGAGGCCCCCAGGACGGCGGCGGACTCCCGCAGGCGCACGTCGACCGCGCGCAGCACGGGCAGCAGCGTGCGGACGACGAAGGGCACCCCGACGAGCGCCTGCGCTAGCGGCACGAGCAGCCAGCTCTCCCGCAGGTCGAGCGGCGGTTCGTCGAGCGCGACGAGGAAGCCGAACCCGACCGTGACGGCGGAGGTCCCCAGCGGAAGCATGAGCAGCGCGTCGAACCCGCGCACCAGCCGGCCGGGGCCGCCTGCACCCCTGCGCACCGTGAGCGCCGTGGCCGCAAGGCCGCCGACGACGAGCGCCAGCACCGTCGCGGCGGCGGCGTAGGCAAGGGAGTTGCCGACGGCGGCGATCGGGGGCACGGGGAAGGTGGTGTTCCCCGCGTCGGTGAAGAGCTGCCGGTAGAAGGTGAGGCCGTAGCCGTCGGGAGTGTTGAACGAACGCTCGACGAGGACCGCGAGCGGTGCGACCACCAGTACGCCCACCACCCCGAGCACCGCCCAGAGCAGCGCCCACTGCCCGCGGCCCCGCGGAGGGTGCGCCGTCTGCTCGGCCGGCACCAGGCTCAGCGTCGACTCGCGCCTCCGTACCGTCCGCGCGTGCCAGGCGAGGAGGGCGGCGACGACGAGGAGCTGGAGGAGGGTGAGGACAGCGGCCGTCGGGAGCTGGAAGAGGTCCGCGGTCTGCCGGTAGATCTCCACCTCCAGCGTCGCGTACCGCGGCCCCCCGAGGATCTGCACGATGCCGAAGGAGGTGAACGTGAAGAGGAAGACGATCAGCGAGGCGGCCCCGATCGACGGTGCGAGCGCGGGCAGCACCACACGCCGCCACGCCGCGGCCCGGCCGGCGCCGAGCACTCTCGCGGCCTCCTCCTGCCGCGGGTCGAGCTGCGCCCACAGGCCGCCCACCGTGCGGACGACCACCGCGAGGTTGAAGAAGACGTGGGCGACGAGGATCGCCCAGACGCTCGTGTCGAGCCGCACCCCGAAGAGACCGTCGAGCACACCGCCGCGGCCGAGCAGCGCCAGGAAGGCCGAGCCGGCGACGACGGTCGGCAGCACGAACGGGATCACCAGCACCGCGCGCAACAGCCGCTTCCCGGGGAACTCCAACCGTGCGAAGACGTACGCCGCGGGCACGCCGAGCGCCAGCGTCAGCGCGGTCGAGGCCGCTGCCTGCCAGAGCGTGAACCACAGCACCCGTCCGATCGCCGGGTCTGCGAGCACCTCACCCAGTACCGAGAACGCCCAGGTCCCTTCGGGCCGCAGCCCGCGGCCGACGATCGCCGCCACCGGGTAGGCGAAGAAGAGCCCGAAGAAGGCGAAGGGAACGGCCATCAGACCGAGCCGCACGAGATTCCCCGACGCGAACCGGCTGCTGTCCCGGGCTACTTCACGACGAGCGAGGTCCATGCCTTGACCCACTGCTCACGGTTGTCGGCGATCCGCTCGGGCGCCATCGTCGCCGGGTCCTTCGCCTGCTCCCCGTACCGGGTGAAGAGCTCGGGCAACCGCGCGTCCTCGCGTACGGGGTTGACGAACATCTGGAGCGGCATGTCCTCCTGGAACTCCTTGCTGAGGAGGAAGTCCAGCAGCTCCCGTCCGCCCTCGGCGTTCTCCGCACCGTCGAGCAGGCCCGCGAACTCGACCTGCCGGAAGCAGGTTTCGCTTGCCACGCCTGTCGGCGCCTGCTTCGGCTTCGGTTCAGCGTCGACCACCTCGACCGGCGGGCTCGACGCGTACGAGACGACGAGCGGCCTGTCGCCCTCGCCCTTGCCTCCGCGCGAGCCGGAGAAGCGGTCGTTGTACGCCTGCTCCCAACCGTCCACGACCTCGACACCGTTGGCGCGGAGCTTTTTCCAGTAGCCCTTCCAGCCGTCCTCGCCGTACTCCTCGACGGTGGCGAGGAGGAAGCCGAGGCCCGGCGAGGAGGTGGCGGCGTTCTCGGTGACGAGCAGGTCCCGGTAGGCGGGCTTCGTCAGGTCGTCGAGGGTGCGCGGGGGTTCGAGATCCTTCTCGGCGAAGTACTTCCGGTCGTAGTTGACGCAGATCTCGCCCGAGTCGACAGGGGTCACCCGGTTCCTGTCGTCTGCTCGGTAGCGCTCGGGGACCTTCTCCAGGTCCTTCGCCCGGTACGGCGTGAAGATCTCCTGGTCCAGAGCCCGGGAGAGAAGAGCGGTGTCGACGCCGAAGAGGACGTCCCCCTGCGGGTTGCCCTTGTTGAGCGCCGCCTGGTTGACCATGGCTCCCGCGTCACCGCCGCTGACCACCTCGACCTCGTAACCGGTCCGCTCGGTGAACTTCTTCAGGACGCTCTTGGAGACGTTGAACGAGTCGTGGGTGACGAGCCGCACCGTCTTGCCGTCGTCCCCCGAGCCCGCACCGCAGGCCGCGAGGAGTGAGAGGGCGAGAGCAGTGGAGGCCGCGGCTGCGCGCCGGACATACCTGTGCATCTGATGTCTTCGACTTCCTACCCGGCATGACCCGGGCGAGGTTCGAGGGTCTGCGGACGTGTGCACGTCCGCACTCTCAGCGCCTGGGGCGCTCCCCTGTCGGATGGAGTGTGTACGTTCGAACCCTAACACCGAGTCCGAACGCCTCACTCAGCGTTGGCTCGCCGCCAACTGCCCGCAGGCGCCGTCGATCTCCTGACCCCTGGTGTCGCGAACGGTCACCGGCACCCCGTGCGTCTCCAGCGCGCGCACGAACTCCGCCTCGTCCTCGGGACGCGACGCCGTCCACTTGGAACCGGGCGTCGGGTTGAGCGGGATCAGGTTCACGTGCGCCCGCCTGCCCTTCAGGAGCCGGCCGAGCAGATCGGCGCGCCACCCCTGGTCGTTGATGTCGCGGATCAGCGCGTACTCGATCGAGACGCGCCGCCCCGACACGTCGGCGTACCGCCAGGCCGCGTCGAGCACCTCGCGGACCGTCCAGCGGGTGTTGACGGGGACGAGGGTGTTGCGCAGCTCGTCGTCGGGGGCGTGGAGCGAGACGGCGAGCCGGCAGCTCAACCCCTCGTCGGCGAAGCGGTGCATCGCCGGCACGAGGCCGACGGTCGAGACGGTGATGCCGCGCTGGGAGATCCCCAGCCCGTCGGGCGCCGGGTCGGTGAGCCGGCGGATCGCGCCGAGCACCCGCTTGTAGTTGGCGAGCGGCTCGCCCATCCCCATGAAGACGATGTTGGAGAGCCGCGCCGAACCGCCCGCGACCTCCCCGTCACGCAGCGCCCTGGCGCCGTCGACGATCTGGTGGACGATCTCGGCCGTCGACAGGTTGCGGTCGAGACCGGCCTGGCCCGTCGCGCAGAAGGGGCAGTTCATGCCGCAACCGGCCTGCGAGCTCACGCACATGGTGACGCGGTCCGGGTAACGCATCAGCACCGACTCGACGAGGGTGCCGTCGTGCAGGCGCCAGAGCGTCTTGCGCGTCGCGTCGTCGTCGCAGCTGATGTGGCGTACCACACTCATCAGCTCCGGCAGCAGCTCCTCGGCAAGCCTTCCGCGCGCGGCAGCCGGGATGTCCGTCCACTCCTCGGGCCGGTGCGCCAGCCGTCCGAAGTAGTGCTGCGAGAGCTGCTTGGCGCGGAACGGCTTCTCACCGATCTCGGCGACCGCCTCGCGGCGCTCCTGCGGCGTCAGATCGGCAAGGTGCCGCGGCGGCTTCTTGGCGCCGCGCGGCGCGACGAAGGTGAGTTCTCCGGGTGCAGGCATAACCGTTCCAGTGTGGCAGACGGGGGAGAGTGCCCCTGGCCGGCGTCGCGCGGGCCGTGAGCACCCCGCGGCGTCGGCTTCCCCCGACGGCCGGTCGACGCGGGCTCGTTGGCCGGCCTTCTCGCTGCACGATTGACCGTCATAGTTAAAGCCATTAGCTTGTAGCTAACGCCATTAACCAAGGGGGAAGCCATGACCGAGTACCTTTCCGTCGACGGCGGCACCATCGCCTACGAGGTGACCGGTTCCGGGCCGCTCATCGTTCTCGCCCACGGCATGGGCGACAGCCGCGACGCCTACCGCGCCGTGATCCCCGCGCTGGTGGAGGCCGGGTACCGGATCGCCGCCGTCGACCTGCGGGGCAGCGGCGAGTCCGGCGTCGACTGGCCGGCCTGGAGCCGCACCGCCCTCGCGGGCGACCTCCTCGCCGTCATCCGTCACCTGGGCGGTCCGGCCCTGCTCGTCGGCCACTCGATCTCCGGCGGCGCCGCCACCATCGCGGCGGCGCAAGAACCCTCGCTGGTCACCGCAGTTGTCGAGCTGGCGCCTTTCACCCGCAAGCAGTCGATCGGCCTCGGCGACCTCCGAGTGAAGCGCGTGCGGCAGGGCATGCTGCGGCTGCTCGGTGCGGGCATGCTCGGCAGCGTGCGGCTCTGGCGTTCGTACCTCGACGTGGCCTACCCCGGCGTGAAGCCGGCCGACTGGGACGAGCGGCTCGGCCGCATCGACTCCCTGATGCGCGAGCCGGGCCGGATGAAGGCCTTTCAGGGCATGGCCCGCAGCGCACCGACCGACGCCGGCGACCAGCTCGGCAACGTCGAGCGCCCGGTCCTGGTGATCATGGGCACGCTCGACCCCGACTGGGCCGACCCGCAGGCCGAAGGCTCAGCGATCGTCGCGTCCCTGCCGTCCGGCCTCGGCCGACTCGAGATGCTCGAGGGCGCCGGGCACTACCCGCACGACCAGTTCCCCGACGAGGTGGCTTCGCTCCTGCTCGCCTTCTTCCGGTCGGAGGCCGTGCGTGCCTAGGGCCGGCCTGAACCGTGCGACGGTGGTCGCGACCGGTGCAGCCCTCGCCGACGAGGTGGGGCTCGCCAACCTGACGATGGGTTCGCTCGCGCAACGAGTGGGCGTGCGCACCCCTTCCCTCTACAAGCACGTCGGCGGCCAGGGCGATCTCAACCGGCGCATTGCAACGCTGGCGCTGACCGAGCTCGCCGATGCCGTCGGCAGCGCGGTGCAGGGCTGTGCGGGCAGGGACGCCCTGGCGGCCGCGGCGCGCGCCTTCCGTACCTTCGTCCTGGAACACCCCGGACGGTACGCCGCGACGCTCGGCCTGGAGCCGTCAGGCCCGGACGATCCGATGGCCCTGGGGAGCCGGCGGCTGCTCGACGCGTTCACGGCGGTCCTGCGCGGCTACGACCTCGACGTATCCGACGTCGACCACGCGTTGCGCATGCTCCGCAGCCTCTGCCACGGCTTCGCCACCCTGCAGGGGGCCAACGGCTTCCAGTGGAGCGCCGACATCGACGAGAGCTTCGAGTGGCTGATCGCCTTCGCCGATCGGGGCCTGCGCACCCTTTGACGCGGCACCGGGCGAGCCGCGCCCGCCGGGGCGCCCGCGCCGGGCCGGGTCGAAGAGCGTACCGGCGTGCTCGACTCCCCTGGTACGGGCGGAAGTTGGCGACAGTGCCCGCGAATCCACCGGTCTCCGGGTGTCGCGGGGGCGCGCCGGCCCGTCCCCCGGGCCGACGAGGCGCAAGGGAGCCCCCTCAGCCGGCAGGGGGCTTCTCGCGGACGGCGCAAGCTCAGGTCGTGCCGACGAACGCTGCGAGGAGGACCCAGACGACGGGCGCCGTCGGGAGGAGCGAGTCGAGTCGGTCCATGATGCCGCCGTGGCCCGGGAGGAGGCTGCCCATGTCCTTGATGCCGAGGTCCCGCTTGATCATGGACTCGCCCAGGTCGCCGAGGGTCGCCGTCACCGCCACCGCGAGGCCCAACAGCAGCCCCTGCCACCATGTACCGCCGTCGATGAGGAACTGGAGACAGAGCGCCCCCGCCGCCATGGCGAACGCGATGGCGCCGGCGAGCCCCTCACGCGTCTTGCCGGGGCTGATCCTGGGGGCGAGCTTGTGCTTGCCGAACCACCAACCCACCGCGTACGCACCGGTGTCGGCGACCACCGTGAGCAGCAGGAAGACGAGCACCCGCCAGGCACCGTCCTCCGGCACCAGCATCAGGGCCACGAACGAGGCGAGGAAGGGGACGTAGAACGCGGCGAAGACGCCGGCCGTGACGTCCCGCAGGTACTCGGTGGGCGAGTCCGTCATCCGCCAGACGAGGACCGCGAGGGCGGTGAACCCCATCGCCACCCAGGACGCCTCGGCGCCCCACGCGTACCCGACGACGACCATCGCGGCCCCGCCCACGGCGAGCGGGACCAACGGCGCCCGGATGTCCTTGCGTTCCTTCAGCCGAGAGGTCAGCTCCCAGAGGCCGACGACCACGGCGACGACGATCACGCCGACGAAGACCGGCTTGTAGAGCAGGAGCGAGGCGACCACCACCGCACCGAGGGTGACCCCGACCCCTATCGCCGCTCCGAGGTTCCGGCCTGCGCGCTTCTTCGGCGCCGGTTCGCTCGCCGGCTTCGCGGTCTCCTCACCGGAGCCGGCCCGTCCGCCCGCCGCCGTGCTTCCCGCCGGGGCGGGGGCTCCGGCCGACGGGACGTCCGCCGGACGCGGGGAAGCGCCCGGCGTGCGCGGAGGCGCGTGCGGGGCCGCCGACTCCGGTGCGCCCTCGGACGGCGTCCCCGGAGCGGTGCCGCCGGGCTCCGGGCGGTCGTGCCGCGGGCCGCCCTCCTCGAAGGAGCCCCGCGGTGACACCGCGGGGGCGGGTCGGGTCTCGGCGAGTTCGTCCCCGCGCACCTCGGGCGTCACAGCGTGCCGAGGCTCGGCCGAACCGCCGCCCACGCCGGGGGCGTACGGCCCCGCGGCTCCGGACGAGCCGGCGTTCGGAGACGGCGCTCCCCAGGATGGTTCGTTCACTGATTGCAGCCTTCGACCTCGGACGTGGAGCTCAGACTTCGAGCAGCTCGGCTTCCTTGTTCTTCAGCAGCTCGTCGATCTGCGCCACGTGCTTGGACGTCGTGTCGTCGAGCTCCTTCTCGCCGCGCCTGCCCTCGTCCTCGCCGACCTCGCCGTCCTTGACCGCCTTGTCGAGCGTCTCCTTGGCCTTGCGGCGGATGCTCCGGATCGAGATCTTCGCGTCCTCGCCCTTCGCCTTGGCGACCTTGATGAACTCACGCCGCCGCTCCTCGGTGAGGTCGGGGAAGACGACGCGGATGAGGTGGCCGTCGTTGGACGGGTTCACGCCGAGGTCGGAGTCGCGGATCGCCTGCTCGATGTTGCGCAGCGCGCTCTTGTCGAACGGGGTGACGACGGCCATACGCGGTTCGGGCACCGAGAAGGACGCGAGCTGGTTGATGGGCGTGGGTGTGCCGTAGTACTCGGCCACGATCTTGTTGAACATCGCCGGGTGCGCACGGCCGGTGCGGATCGCGGCGAAGTCCTCCTTGGCGACCACGACCGCCTTCTCCATCTTCTCCTCGGCCTCGAGGAGGGTCTCTTCGATCACCACGTGCTCCTGGTTCGATGAATGAGCCTGACCGCCGGTCCGGGTCCCCGGGCGCGGCAGTGCCCTGATTCCTGCACGGTGTCCGACCGGCAGGCCGTTGTCCATCCCCGTACCGTGCCGTTCGTACGCCACGGTGTTGCCCGACGCCCCGCCGCTGCGCACCACTGTTCGGTACGCACGAGCGCGGGAGAGTCAGGCCCTGATGCCCTGGTTGCTCACCAGGGTGCCGATCTTCTCACCCTTGACGGCCCGCCCGATATTGCCTTCCGCCAGCAACTCGAAGACCAGAATCGGCAGTTCGTTGTCACGGCAGAGGGTGATCGCCGTCATGTCCGCCACCTTGAGGTCGCGCGTGATCACCTCGGCGTACTCCAGCGAGTCGTACCTCGCCGCGGACGGGTTCTTCGCCGGGTCCGCGTCGTAGACGCCGTCGACGCCGTTCTTGCCCATCAGCATCAACTCGGCGTTGATCTCCAGCGCGCGCTGCGCCGCGGTGGTGTCCGTCGAGAAGTACGGCATCCCCATGCCGGCCCCGAAGATGACGACCCGCCCCTTTTCCAGGTGGCGGATGGCACGCAGCGGGATGTACGGCTCGGCGACCTGGCCCATGGTGATGGCCGTCTGCACGCGGGAGTCGATGCCCTCCTTCTCCAGGAAGTCCTGGAGGGCCAGGCAGTTCATCACCGTGCCGAGCATGCCCATGTAGTCGGAACGGGCCCTGTCCATGCCGCGCTGCTGGAGTTCCGCGCCGCGGAAGAAGTTGCCGCCTCCGATCACCACGGCGATCTCGGCCCCGTCCCAGACGACGGAGGCGATCTCCCGAGCCATCTTGTGCACGATGTCGGGGTCGACGCCGAGCCCGCCGCCGCCGGCGAACGCCTCCCCGGAGAGCTTCAGCAGGAAGCGCCTTCGGCCCTCGCTGTCGTTGCCGTTGTCCTTGCTCATGGATCTCTCCTCGTGCACATACCGAGGAGGCCACTGCCGAGTGAACCCTCGCGGTTCTCGCTGCGGCAATGGCCTCCTCGTCACAACTGCCTGTGCCGGACCCTACCGGGCCCGAGCCGGGTCGCGTTCCTCACCCGGCGTGCGGTGTACGGAGGTGTCAGGCACCGACCCGGAAGCGTGCGAAGTGCTTCACGCCGACGCCGGCCTCTTCCAGCACCTTCTCCACCGACTTCTTGTTGTCCTTGGCGAAGGGCTGGTCGAGGAGGACGTTCTCCTTGAAGAAGCCCGTGACGCGTCCCTCGACGATCTTCGGCAGGGCCTGCTCCGGCTTGCCCTCCTCGCGCGCGGTCTCCTCGGCGATGCGCCGCTCACTGGCGACGGTCTCCTCGGGGACCTCCTCGCGGGAGAGGTACTTCGGCCCGAAGGCGGCGATGTGCTGCGCAACGTCCTTGCCGGTCTCGGCGTCCGCCTTGTCCAGCTCCAGGAGCACGCCGACCTGCGGGGGCAGGTCCGGGTCGGTGCGGTGCAGGTAGTGGGCGACGTAGGCGCCGGAGAACTGCGCGAAGCGGTCGAGGACGATCTTCTCGCCGAGGTTGGCGTTGGCCTCGTCGACGTACGCCTGGACGGTCTTGCCCGGCTCGATCTCCGAACCGAGCAGCGTGTCGATGTCGGCGGGGCTCGTCGCGGCGGCGTGCTCGGCGAGCGCGTTGGCGGCGGCGAGGAACTTGTCGCCCTTCGCGACGAAGTCCGTCTCGCACTTCAGCTCGACGAGGACGCCGGTGCTCTTGTCGTCCGCGACCAGCGCCACGACGGCGCCGTTCTCCGCGGAGCGGCTCTCGCGCTTGGCCACGCCCTTCTGGCCCTTGACGCGGAGGACCTCGACGGCCTTCTCCACGTCGCCCTCGGCCTCGTCGAGCGCCTTCTTGCAGTCCATCATGCCGGCGCCGGTGAGCTCGCGGAGCTTCTTGACGTCAGCGGCGGAGTAGTTCGCCATGGTCTGTGATTCTCTTCCCGGAAAGTCGATGAGGATGGTGCGGCCGGCGGCGACGCACTACCGCGTTCCGCCGTGCCGGCCGCTGCTCCACGCGCGCGGTACGGCGGGGGGTACCCCCC
>NZ_AJTQ01000320.1 GCF_000262345.1 Streptomyces xiaopingdaonensis
GGCGCCGAGTGCCTTGGTCAGGCCTGTCCGGCCTGCTCTGCCGAGGGCACCTCGGCCTGCTCGGCCTTGGCCGCCTGCTCGGTCTCGGGCGAGGACTGCACCTCGGACTCCGCGGCCTCCTCGGCGTCCTTCGTCTCGGCCTTGTCGCCGTCGAGGAGCTCGCGCTCCCACTCGGCGAGCGGCTCGCCCGCGGCCTTCTCGCCCTTGCCCTCGCCGGAGCCGCCGGAGGAGCGCGCGATCAGGCCCTCCGCCGCGGCGTCCGCGATGACGCGGGTGAGCAGCGTGACGGAGCGGATCGCGTCGTCGTTGCCCGGGATCTTGTAGTCGACCTCGTCCGGGTCGCAGTTGGTGTCGAGGATCGCGACGACCGGGATGTTGAGCTTGCGGGCCTCGCCGACCGCGATGTGCTCCTTCTTGGTGTCCACGATCCAGACGGCGCTCGGCACCTTCTGCATCTCGCGGATACCGCCGAGGGTCTTCTCCAGCTTCGCCTTCTCGCGCGAGAGGACGAGCAGCTCCTTCTTGGTGAGTCCGGAGGCCGCGACGTCGTCGAAGTCGATCTGCTCCAGCTCCTTGAGACGCTGGAGGCGCTTGTAGACGGTGGAGAAGTTGGTCAGCATGCCGCCGAGCCAGCGCTGGTTGACGTAGGGCATGCCCACGCGGCTGGCCTGCTCGGCGATGGCCTCCTGGGCCTGCTTCTTGGTGCCGACGAACATGATGGAGCCGCCGTGCGCGACGGTCTCCTTGACGAACTCGTAGGCGCGGTCGATGTACGACAGCGACTGGAGCAGGTCGATGATGTAGATGCCGTTGCGCTCGGTGAAGATGAAGCGCTTCATCTTCGGGTTCCAGCGGCGGGTCTGGTGCCCGAAGTGGACGCCGCTCTCCAGCAGCTCCCGCATCGTGACGACGGCCATGGCCGTTCTCCTTGAGGTACTCGGTTGTCTCACCGGGGCCGGTCGGCCTCGGCGTGCCTGACGCCCCTGGCGCGCCGCACCGTCGACGGCCTGAAGAGGCGGTCTCCGGCACCGAGTTGCGCGGCCACCGTGCGAGGGTGGCGGGGCGTGCGAAGTCAGCCCGGCAGGCCGGGCCGCCCCAGCAGTGTACGGGAACCGTGCAGTCGCCCGCGCCCTCGGCTCCGCTGCCGCCGTCGAGCCGCACCGGGTACGGGCGGCGGGCGGCCTGGAGAGGCTGTCGTTCGGCGGTGCGTGCGCGGGAGTTCACGGACGGAACGCGGAAGAGGCGGCTCGGCTTTCGGGCGGCGATCCCCTCCCAAGGGTGACGAAGTTATCCCCAACTGTCGGGTTATCCACAGAAACAGAGCATGATCACCGAACTTCCGCGGAAGTCTCCATCCTCTTCACATGCACCGCACTCAACGCACCCGTCGGGCCGGCCGCCACGTCGCCGGCCACGGCTCCGTCCGTCGCCTCGTCGGTTCCGAACTCGGCCACGAGCCCCGGAGGCGCGCTTCCCACCGCCCGGTCCCCTCCTGGGCGAGGGCGTCGGCCTTCCCCCGCGCCGGAAGCGCCGGCGCCCCGGTGGGTCTCGCTGCGATGCGGCCGGTTTCCGGTCGCCGCCTCCGCCGACGCAGCAGGCGGCACCCGTCCATCACGGCGCTCGCCGTCCTCTTGCTGCTGACGGCGGCGTCCCTCCTGGCAGGCTACGCGGCGGCTGCTCCCTCGCCGCCCGGAGCCACCGTCGCCCCGCCCGCGACCTCTCACACCCCCGCGCCCGGCACTCTCCCTCCCGCGCAGCCGGGCGCGGGTCCTCCTTCCCCCTTCGGCTTCGCTCCGCCGCAGAGCGTCTGCCGGGGAGGGGCCGTGCCCGGACGGGGCTGCGGTCCGGCCGGCCGCCGGGCCTGGCCGGTCGCGGGGAGCGAGCCGGGGAGGCGACCGCTCGTGGCCCGAGGCTGGGAGCGGCCGCCCCGTCCCTGGGCCGCCGGCCACCGAGGCGTGGATCTCGCGGTCGGCAGCGGGCGGCCGGTGGTGGCCGCGGCGCCGGGCAAGGTCGTGTTCGTGGGGAAGGTGGCGCACAGGGGCGTGGTCTCGATCGCTCTCCACCGGAGCGGGAGCCCGCCGCTGCGCATCACCTACCAGTCGGTCCGTCCGAGGGTGCGGAGCGGAGCCGTCGTCCGCGCCGGCGAGACCGTGGCGACGACGACAGCAGCGGCACCCACTCCTCATCACCGCTGCCGCGGAGGATGCCTGCACTGGGGCCTGCTGCGGGGAGACCGGTACCTCGACCCGCTCTCGCTGCTCCCGCCGCAGATGCGCGGCGGCCGGGCCCGGCTCCTACCGATCTACGGAACCCCGCGCCCCGTCTCCCGTCCGCGCCCGGAACGCCGGGCGGACCGCTGCGGAGCGCGTCCTCAACCGGCGACGCCGCGCAGCGCGAAGCCCACCGCCGCCTCCACCACCTGCTCCGGCTCCTCGGCTGCACCGAGTTCGATCCTCCGCACGGCGGCGTCCACCACCCCTTGCAGCATCATCGCCACCAACCGGGGCTGCTCGTGGCCGAGTTCGCCGAGAGCGTCGACGATCATGGCGATGAGCCCGCCATGAGCGGCTCGGATGCGCTCGCGGGCAGCCCCGTCCAGCTCCCCGACGGAGATCGCCACCACTGCTCGGTGCCTGCCATCCCCCACCAGCGAGAGCTGACTGCGCACATAGGCCGCGAGCTGCGCCTCCGGCGACTCCTCCGCTGCCATCGCGGCCTCCACCTCGGCCGCCCAGACGGGGAAGTCGACCGCGCACAACTCCTCGACCACGGCCGCGCGGGATCGGAAGTACTCGTAGACCGAAGAGCGGGCGAGGCCCGTGCGCCGCGCGAGGGCGGGGAAGGTCAACGCCTCGGTGCCGCCCTCGGAGAGCAGCGAACGTGCGGCGTCCAACAGGGCGGCGCGTTGCATGTTCCGGTGCTCGGCCACTGAGGCCGCTCGAATCCTGGGCACCGTCCCAGCTTACGAAGGAGGCACGGGGCAGCGCTCGGGTAGGGCCGAATCGTACGGAGCGAACTGTCGAACGGGCTGCTGTGCGTTGCCGGTCGGGACGGTTCAGCGCCCGGCGTCGGCGAGCTTCGCGCGCAGGTGCAGCACCGACTTGCTGTGGATCTGACTCACCCTGCTCTCGGTCACGCCGAGGACCTGGCCGATCTCTGCGAGGGTCAGTCCCTCGTAGTAGTAGAGCGTGATGACCGTCTTCTCGCGCTCGGGCAGGCTGTTGATGGCCCGCGCAAGCAGGAGGCGAAGCTCCCGGTCCTCGGCGACCTCGACGGGATTGTCGGCGGAGGTGTCCTCCAGCGTGTCCATCAGGCTGAGGCGATCGCCACCCTCACCCCCGACGTGGAGCAGCTCCTCGAGCGCGACGACGTTGGCGAGGGACAACTGACTGAAGATGCCGTGCAGTTCACCCTGAGAGATCCCCATATGGCCGGCCACCTCGGCCTCCGACGGACTGCGCCGATGGGACGCCTCCAGCGTCGCGTAGGCACGTTCGACGGCTCTCGCCTTCTGCCGTACCGAGCGGGGAATCCAGTCGAGCGCCCGTAGCTCATCGATCATGGCGCCCCTGATGCGGGTGATCGCATAGGTCTCGAATTTGTTCGACCTGTCGGGGTCGAACTTCTCGATGGCGTCGATGAGTCCGAAGACGCCGGAGGAGACGAAGTCACCCTGCTCCACATTGGAGGGAAGCCCCACGCTCACTCGTCCCGCCACGTACTTCACCAGCGGCGAATAGTGCAGGATCAGCTGCTCTCGGAGCCTGGAATCCCCCGTTCGCTTGTAGGCGCGCCACAGTTCGTCCAGCGTGGCGGGCACGGCTTCGCCGCCTACTGGGGTTGCCATGGCCGTACGGTCAGGCCCGGTGATGTGCTGGGGCATTCGTCGCCTAGCCGTTCTGCTTCATGAAGAGCCGTCTGCGTGCTGCGGAATGGTGGTCTGCTCAGTGGTACGAGATGAGTGCCGCGGTGGCGAATGGCGTGAGCGTAACGCGACCGCGACACCGCCCAACTCGCTGGAAGCGTCGCTCTGTTGTACGCATTCGAAGCGCACGCAAAGGTACGGGCGGCGCACGGCAAAACACCGGCAACCGCGCGAGCCCGCACAAGGTCCGCGCCGGCGCACATGGAGCAGCCTTCCACTCCATAGACCCAGGTCAAGGAACGGCTCATCACACGATCGAGTGCCGTCTGCCACCGCCCTTCAACTGCCACTCCTCGCCGACCCGTTCGACAAAACCGAGCGCATGAAGTTCACCCAGCCTGATCCGGAGCACTTCCGGGGGAACGCCTACCTCACGTGCGAGGCTGCCGAGGCTCGATGTGCCCGACGCCGGCAGCGCCTCCAGTACCGCAGCCGTCTGAACCGGCAGGAGATCTCTCGGAAGTTCCGGCCCACGCCGTTCGGGCGCCAGTTCGCCGACCGCACCCACGAGTTCGACGACCTCGTCGGCGTCCGTGACGACACTGCCTTCGCCCCTGAGGAGTTCATGGACGCCTGCGGAGCGACCGGAGGTGACCGGGCCCGGGACGCCCATCAGATGCCTTCCGAGACGGCGAGCGTGACGCGCTGTCACCAGGGAGCCGCTCCGCACCGGCGCCTCGATCACGACGGTGCCGCGGGTGAGAGCCGCGATGACACGATTTCTGAGCACGAAGCGACTGCGCGTCGGATGATCGCCAGGCGCCAACTCGGCGACCAGCAGACCCTGTTGCGCAAGCCGACCGGCCAGTTCCCGGTGCCCTGGCGGGTAGGCGACGTCAACCCCGCAGGCCAGCACCCCAACGGTGGGCCCGGAGACGGAGAGCGCACCCCGGTGGGCGGCTCCGTCCACCCCGTAGGCGACACCGGAGACGACCGTCC
>NZ_AJTQ01000321.1 GCF_000262345.1 Streptomyces xiaopingdaonensis
CGTAGTCGGTGCAGGCCCGCGCTCCCACGAGGGCGACGGAGCGCAGCGCCCAGAACCGCAGTGAGGGGCGGCCGCGCACCCAGAGCCCGACGGGACGGGCCAGGTCCAAGTCGTC
This sequence comes from Streptomyces xiaopingdaonensis, assembly GCF_000262345.1. Classification (GTDB taxonomy): domain Bacteria; phylum Actinomycetota; class Actinomycetes; order Streptomycetales; family Streptomycetaceae; genus Streptomyces; species Streptomyces xiaopingdaonensis. Next base: position 116 of record NZ_AJTQ01000321.1, read on the forward strand.
GAGCTGACGGGGCCATTCGGAATCCCCCGGGCACAGGAAACGCCCTCCGAGCTCGGCGACGGCAGCGAGGTCCGCGTCCGGAGCGACGCGTTCGGCCCTGAGTCTCAGCCCCCTCCAGACGTGCTCGGAGGCCCCGGGCAGTGGAGGTGGAGCCGGCCGCTCACGCAAGCACTCCCAGACCGCCTGCGCTCCGTGTTCGCTGAGCCAGCGTCCCGCGCGTACGTCCCCCGGCTCCACCACGCGGGTCAGCGCCGCCCTCGCCAACCGCTCCTCCGCGCCGGCGTTCACGCCCCCTCCCCGAGTGGGACGGGCACGGTCCCGGGTGCCGCACCCCGGCTGATCCCGGTCCGCAGTTCGAGGGCCCAGTCGACGTCCTCGCGGTCAGGTCTGTCGTGCCCTGCCAGATCGGCGACGGTCCAGGCGACTCGGAGCACCCTGTCGAGTCCCCGCGCAGTGAGCAGGCCGCGCTCCATCTCCCGCTCCGCCTGGCTCAGCGCTCCGTCCGCCACCGGGTAGTGGCTGCGCAGGGTGTGGCCGGGGACCTGGCTGTTCGTGCTCCAATGGCTCCCCGCGTAGCGAGCCGACGCGCGCTCGCGCGCCGCTCGCACCCTTTCCGCTACTACGGCGGTGGTCTCCGTGGCGCCGGCTGCTGCCATGAGTTCCGCACGGGCCAACGGCTCGACGGCGACGCGGAGGTCCACACGGTCCATCAACGGCCCCGAGAGCCGCGCCCGGTAGCGGCGCACGGTGGACGGCCGGCACTCGCAGACGCCGGCGGCCGTGCCGAACCGCCCGCACGGGCACGGGTTCGCAGCGAGCACCAGCAGAAAGCTCGCCGGCATCCGCACCATGCCCGCCGCGCGGGCAACGACGACGTATCCCGACTCCAACGGCTGCCGCAGCGCGTCGAGCACGCGGGCACTGCATTCGGCCGCCTCGTCCAGAAAGAGAACCCCACGATGGGCGAGCGAGACCGCCCCGGGCCGCGGGACACCGGAGCCGCCGCCCGCGAGGGCCGCGATCGTCGCGGAGTGGTGCGGCGAGCAGTACGGCGGACGGTCGATGAGGGGCTGGCCGGCCTCGAGCGCGCCCGCGACCGAATGGACGGCCGTCGCCTCCAGCGACTCCTGCCGGCTCAGCGGCGGAAGCAGCCCGGGAAGGCGCTCGGCGAGCATCGTCTTCCCCGCGCCGGGCGGGCCCTTGAGGAAGAGGTGGTGGCCTCCCGCTGCCGAGATCTCCAGCGCGGAGCGCGCACGGCGCTGCCCTGCGACGTCGCCGAGGTCAGGGACTCGGAGCGGCCCGGAGCCCGGCAGGCCGCTCTGGGAGGAGACGAGGCCGAAGGCGTCCGGCACCGTCGGGTCGTGGCCCGGCTCGGCCGAGGGTTCCTCGGGCACGGGCTCGTCCCCGAGCACCGCGATCAACTGCCGCAGGCTGCGCACCCCGAGCACGGAGACGTCGGGGACGAGGGCGGCCTCGGCCGCCGCCGACTCGGGGACGACGACCTGGCGGTACCCGGCGTCGGCCGCGGCGAGCACCGCGGGGAGCACACCGCGGACGGGGCGTACGCGGCCGTCGAGCCCCAGTTCTCCGATCATCATCAGGCCGGCGATCTCCCGCGGGTCGATCCGCTCGGCCGCGCCCAACACGGCGCAGGCGACGGCGAGATCGAATCCGCTCCCCGCCTTCGGGACGGACGCAGGACTGAGCCCCACCGTGAGCTTGCGCTGGGGCCACTCGACCCCGGAGTTCGCCAGCGCCGCGCGGACTCGGTCCTTGCTCTCGCTGAGACTCTTGTCCGGGAGTCCGACGAGAGTGAAGGTCGCGATGCCGGGTTCGAGGTCGGCCTGGACCTCGACCGGAACTCCCTCGACCCCGACGAGCGCCACGGAGCAGGTGCGGGCGAAGGTCACTCACCCCACCCCCCGGACGTGCTCGATGAGCGGGGCGCCGCGATCGGGGAGGACCACTCCGATGAGATCGATGCGGACGCCCTCCGTGGGAGGGCTGCCGTACCTCGGCAGCCAGCGCTCCGTGAGCCACCTGGAGGCGAGCCTCCTCAACCGGGCGTACTTCGACGGCGGAACGGAGGCCATGGGCTGGGCGTACGGCCCTGCCCTGCGGGTTTTCACCTCGCAGATCACCAGCGCGTGGCGGTCACGCGCAATGATGTCGATCTCGCCTTCCCTGCACCGCCAGTTGCGCTCCAGAACCGCCATTCCGCGGTCACGGAGACGCCGTGCGGCGAGATCCTCTCCATACCTGCCGAGCGCGCGTTGTGCGTTCATCTCCACCACCTCCGGCGGAGACTCTGCCGCTCCCGCCGGAGACAGGTGGATCTTCGTGAATTTCTGTGGATTACCCGGGAGTTGTGGAAAACCCGATCACCCTGAAGAGTGAGACCAGGGCATGAACCCCCGGCCGTCGCGGGTCACTTGAACCCGGAGTCCTCCGGCAGGTCGAGCTCGCGTTTGTTGAGCTCCTCGATGTTGACGTCCTTGAAGGTGAGGACGCGGACCTGCTTCACGAACCGCGCCGGCCTGTACATGTCCCACACCCAGGCGTCGGCCATCGACACCTCGAAGAAGACCTCTCCCTGGACCGAGTGGACCTGCATCTCGTAGTCGTTGGTGAGGTAGAAGCGCCGGTCCGTCTCGACGACGTACCGGAAGAGACCCACGACGTCCCGGTACTCCCGGTAGAGCTTCAGCTCCATGTCCGTCTCGTACTTTTCGAGGTCCTCGGCGCTCATGGCATGTTCCCCTTCAGCCGTGCGTCCTTCCATTGTGCGCCACAGGGGTCAACCCCGTGGAGAGGAGTTCACTCTGCGGGCGATCGGTCCCCAGGCCGCGCCACCGAAGATCAGCACAGCCCCGACCGGAATCGCGACCGCAAGCAACCGTACCGGTCCCGGCTCCGAGGGCTCGCCCGAGAGCTCGTCCGTCCACTCGGCCCGCTCGAGCAGGCCGAGCCCGCCCACCGGCCAGGCGACGGCGTCGACCCGGGCCTGGACGGCCGAGCGCGGGACAGCTCCGTGGTCGCCTTCGTCGAGGTGAGCGGTGGAGTCGAGGGAGGCGAGCCGGTTGTCGCCCAGGAGGAAGAGCTTGCCCTCGGGCACGACCGTCGCCCCGAAGGGGCGCTGTGCGTCCTTGCCGCGCGCTGAGCGCACGTACGGCTCGTCGATCGCCTCGTCCCCGACGGTGAGGCGGCCTCGGCTGTCACAGCAGGCGACCTCGTCGCCGCCGACGCCGACCACCCGCTTCACCATCGGCACCGAGCCCCAGACGGAGTCCTGGAAGACGACGACGTCCCCTCTGCGCACCTCGTCCCCGTCGATCCGTTCCGCGAGCACCCGGTCCCCCGGCTTCACGGTGGGGTCCATGGAGTCGGTCGGCACCGTGTACGGCTGGTAGAGAAGGGCGCCCCAGACGAATCCGCCGAGGAAGAGGACGCAGCCGAGCGCCACGGCGACACCGGAGAGTATGCGTCCCGCGGGGGATATCCCGGCCCCGCCCGCCGCCTTGGCCATGCCCGCCCCTGGTCGCTCACGCGCGCCGGTGGCCGCCGACCCCGGCGCCTCCCGGTGCGCTTCGGAAGATCCGGAGCGCACACTACCCGGCGGTACGAGCGGCGTCAGCCCCGTTCGACGGCCTGGCGCACCCGTGCCCTGCGGCGCCAGAGGACGAACGGGAGAGCCCCCGCGAGCCCGAACGCCCCCGGGACCGCGGTGGAGGCCGCACCCGCGAGGCTCTGGCTGCTGAAGGTGTCGGGAACGGAGAGCGCGTCCCAGCGGTTGACCGGCCAGGCGACCACGACGGCGCGACCGACGACGTTCTCCTCCGGCACGAAGCCGCCTCCGGGCTGCGTCTCGTGGTACCGCGAGTCGAGCGAGTCCTGGCGGTGGTCACCCATGACCCAGAGCTTGCCGTCCGGCACCTTGATCGGGCCGAACGGCTTGTCGTTGCAGGGGGTGTTGCCCGGGAAGAGGTACTCCGACTCCTCGAGCGCCTTGCCGTTGACCCGTACCGGGCCGTTCTCCTTGCACGCGACGGTGTCGCCGCCGACCGCGATCACACGCTTGATCAGGTCCTTCTCATTGCCGGAGGGCATCAGGCCGATGAAACTCAGCGCCTTCTGGACCGCGTTCTCCTCGACCTCGACCTCGGGCAGCCAGCCGCCCGGATCGTGGAAGACGACCACCTCGCCCCGGTTCGGCGTCGAACCGAACCAGGGGGTGAGCTTGTCGACGAGGACGCGGTCGCCACGCTGGAGGGTGTTCTGCATCGAGTCGGACGGGATGGAGAACGCCTGGAGCAGGAAGGTCTTGATCAGCAGGGCGAGCACGAGCGCGATGACGATCAGCAGCGGCAGTTCCTTCCAGAACGGGCGCTGGCTCTTCTCGGAGCGCCCGTCGCTCTCCGCCTTCTCCTGCTCCCGGTGGCTCACGCCGCTCACTTCGCTCCCGTCTTCCCGCTCCGTCGGTTCCGCCGGAGGCGCGGGCGGTTGCTCGGCACCGGAAGGTGCCCGGTCATCGTGCTCCCCGCCGTCGTCCGAGTCCCCGGAACCCGACCGTGCGCCGACCGCCACATCCCCCACGTCCACTCCTCACGCTGCGCTGCCGCCTGACCGTCAACCGGTGCAGGCCCACCACTCCCATAACGAGCGGGAGTTCCGCAGAGAACGGGAGTGGGGTGACCCGATTGTCGTCGGACCCGGCGGACGCCGGCGAACCCGCGGCGTCCGGTACAGAAGCATAGGTCTCCGGCTCCTCCAGTCTCCGCCAGTGGTCGAAGGGCCAGGCGATCACGACGGCGCGGCCGAGCACCAGGTCCTCGGGGACCGTCCCGCGCTCCGGGTCGCGGAGGTGATAGCGGGAGTCGGCGGAGTTGCCGCGGTGGTCGCCCATGACGAACACGCGGCCGATCGGCACCTCGACGTCGAACTTCACCCGGGACGGCTTGTCACCCGGATTGATGTAAGGCTCCTCCAGCGGCTGACCGTTGACAGTCACTTTCCCGTCGCTGTTGCAGCACTTGACGGTGTCCCCGCCCACGGCGACCACACGCTTGATGAGGTCCTGCTCGTCGTCGGAGGGGAGCAGGCCGATGAAGGTGAGCAGCTCCTTGCCCTGCTTGATGCCGGGCGGGTCGTCTGCCGGTTCCGACTGCTCCTGCTCGAGCCAGCCGCCCGGGTCCTCGAAGACGACGACGTCCCCCCGCTCGGGGCGGCTGCCGAACCACGGGGTCAGCTTGTCGACGAGGACGCGGTCGCCGATCCGGATCGTCTGCTCCATCGACCCCGAAGGGATCACGAACGCCTGGACGAGGAACGTCTTGAGGAGCAACGCGATCAGCAGCGCCACCCCGACGAGTATCGGCACCTCCTTGGTGGCCGAGAGCCGTCGCATACGCCTGTTCCGCTTCGCCCGACGGCGCCTCGCCGCGCGCCCTTCGCCCGGCGGCGGCAGCGGGGCCGGCTCGCCGACGCTCTCGAGGAAGGCGTCGGCTCGACGGTCGGCCGCCTCCGGATCTTCCGGCGGCACCCCGAAATCCCGCCCGTCGAAAGGCTCTTGCGAGTAGGGCTGCGCACCGTACGGCGGAGCCGGATCGATACCCGGCGGTGGCGCGCTCGTACCGTACGCGCCCGGCGCCTGCGGAGGCGTCCCGTTCTGGCCCGACGGCGCCCACGGGCCCCCGGGTTGGACGGGCCGGGGGCTGCCGTAGTCGAACGGCTCCGAGTAGTCGTACCGGCCGGGGTGGCCGTAGCCGCCCTGCGGGGGCGGCGGCGGGGGTCGCCGACCGTACGTCGGCCCCTCGCCGTCAGCCACGGTCGCCGCCGGCTGCCGCGGGGACCGTGGTCCATCGTCCGGCGGGCCAGCCGATCCAGTCCGCGCGGCCGATGACGCGGTCGAGCGGTACGGTACCGCCGCCCGGGCCGCCGAGGTGGTCGCGCGAGTCACTGGAGTCGGAGCGGTGGTCCCCCATCACCCACAACCGTCCGTCGGGCACCTCGATGTCGAAAGGCACCGTCGACGGTGCGTCGCCGGGATGCAGGTACGCCTCGTCGACCGGCTCACCGTTCACCTCGATCCTCCCCCGCTCGTCGCAGCAGGCGACTCTGTCCCCGCCGACCCCGACGACGCGCTTGACGTAGTCGGATCCCGAGGCGTCGGCCAGTCCGACCGCAGCCCCGGCCCGCCGCAGCAGCGCGGCGAGACGGTTGCCCTCCGGCTCCTCGTCCTCGAACGAGCCTGCGCCGTCGAAGACGACGACGTCGCCGCGGTCGGGACGGTCGTCCGAGGTGTAGGCCAACTTGTTGACCAGCACCCGGTCACCGACCTGCAGCGTGGGCTCCATCGAAGAACTCGGAATCAGAAAAGGCTGCACCACAAAGGCGCTGGTCAGCAAGAGCACAATGAGGAGGCCGCAGAGAGGGGCTCCCCAACGCACAGCGCGCGACCGCCACTTCCTCCCCTGCTCGGGGGCGGAAGCGCGATCGCGCTGCTGGTTCTGCTCGGGTGCGTCGTCCACGGCGTGTGCGACCGGGGCACCGCGCCGGAACGAGCCCTGCCGGGCCGTTCGACGCGGGCCCGCGGGATCAGTTCTCGCGCTTCTCCTTGATCTTGGCGGCCTTGCCGCGCAGACCGCGGAGGTAGTAGAGCTTCGCCCGGCGCACGTCACCGCGGGTCACGACCTCGATCTTCTCGACGATCGGGGTGTGCACCGGGAAGGTGCGCTCGACGCCCACGCTGAAGCTGATCTTGCGGACCGTGAAGGTCTCGCGGACGCCGTCGCCCTGGCGGCGGATGCAGACGCCCTTGAACTGCTGCACACGCGAGCGGTTGCCCTCGATGACGCGCACGTGCACGTTGAGGGTGTCGCCCGGGCGGAACGCCGGGATGTCGCTGCGCAGCGAGGCCGCGTCGACGGAGTCGAGTACGTGAGACATAGAAGTCCGCTTCCTCGTCGATGCCACAGGTCATCGACGGAATGCTCGTGATCCTGAAGGGGTTCCGAGGTCTGGAGAACCCGGATGCTCGCCGGGTGGGCGTCGGTCCCCCTGTGGCAGGGTCGCCACTCCCACGCGAGCGACGACCCATTCTTCCACGCCGTCCCCAGCAGGCAAAATTCAGGGGTCCGCAGCCGCCGGACCCTCGATCCGACGAAGCCGCTGAGGCCCGTTCGAGGGCTCGTGCGGCTCTTCCAACTCCCAGCCCAGTTCCCGCAGTACGCGCAGGTCAGCCGCGTCGAGCGCGGACGGCTCCGTGCGTCGTACGAGGTCGGGACGGAAGGCGCTGGTGCGCCGCCACGCCTCGTCCCTGCGCCACCGGGCGATCCGCCCGTGGTGACCGCTGAGCAGCACCTCGGGGATGCCGCGGCCGCGCCACTCCGGGGGCTTGGTGTAGACGGGGCCCTCCAGCAGGTCGGCCATGGGTCCTGGCGCGAAGGAGTCGTCCCGGTGCGAAGCGGAGTTGCCCAGCACCCCGGGGACCAGCCTGGCCACGGCCTCCACCATGACGAGGACCGGTGCCTCTCCCCCGGCGAGCACGTAGTCCCCGATGGAGACCTCCCGCACGTCGAAGCGGCCGGCGTACTCGTCGATCACCCGCCGGTCGATCCCCTCGTACCGGGAGGGCGTGAAGACGAGCCACGGTGCTTCGGCGAGTTCACCTGCGAGCTGCTGGGTGAACGGGCGGCCGCTCGGCGTCGGCACGACGATCACCGGCGGCTCCGCCGGTTCCGCGCCGATCACGGTGTCGAGTGCCTCTCCCCAAGGCTCGGGCTTCATCACCATGCCGGGGCCGCCGCCGTAGGGGGTGTCGTCGACGGTGTGGTGGCGATCGTGGGTCCAGGCGCGGAGGTCGTGGACGCGGACGTCGAGGAGGCCGCGTTCGCCGGCCTTGCCGAGGAGCGAGAGCCGCAGGGGCTCCAGGTACTCGGGGAAGACGGTGACGACGTCTATCCTCACGCCTGCCCCTTCCCCTCGTCGGCGTCGAGGAGGCCAGGGGGCGGATCGACGACGAGGCGCTGCTCGCCGAGGTCGACCTCGGGGACGATCTCCGCGACGAACGGGATCATCACCTCGCCCCCCTCGGGCGTCCCGACGACGAGCAGATCCTGCGACGGCAGGTGCGAGACCTCCGAGACGCGGCCGACCGCGACGCCCTCGACGGTGACCACGTCGAGGTCGGTCAACTGGTGGTCGTAGAACTCCTCGGGGTCGTCCGGCTGTTCGTCCGGGTCGACCTCGGCGACGAGGAGGGTGTTGCGGAGCCCCTCGGCCGCCGTGCGGTCGTCGACGCCGGCGAACCGCAGGACGAGCCGGCCGCTGTGGACGCGGCCCCGCTCGATGGTGAGCGGGCCCGCCTCGGGCGGATCCGTGGCGAGTACGGCGCCGGGTCCGAGGCGCAGCTCCGGTTCGTCCGTGCGCACCTCAACGGTGACTTCGCCCTTGATGCCGTGGGCACGGCCGATCCGCGCGACGACTAGTTGCACTCTCGTGCCCTCTCGAAATTGCCGGCCGCGATGTGCGGCTGAACCTGCTGCCGTCGACAACGGGCCGGGGACGGCTGCTGCCGTCCCCGGCCCGTGCCGGTGCTCATCTCCCGCTGCTCAGCGGACCTGGTCCACGTCGACGAGGTCGACGCGGACTCCCCGGCCCCCGAGCGCCCCGATGACGGTGCGCAGTGCCTTGGCGGTGCGGCCGTTGCGGCCGATCACCTTGCCGAGGTCGTCCGGGTGGACCCGGACCTCCAGCACACGTCCGCGACGCAGGTTGCGCGCCGCGATCTGCACCTCGTCGGGGTTGTCGACGATGCCCTTCACAAGGTGCTCGAGGGCCTCCTCGAGCATCCTCAGGCTCCGGTCGACTCGTCGGAGGACTCGGCCTTGGCCTCGTCCGCCTTCTTCTCGGACTTCTTCGCCTTCGGGGTGATCGCCTCGCCCTTGGCTTCCTCACCGGTGTCCTTCGCCGCGGCCTCGAAGACGGCGCGCTTGTCGGCCTTGGGCTCGGGGAGCTTCATCGGCTCGGGGGCGGGCAGGCCCTTGAACTTCTGCCAGTCACCGGTGACCTTGAGGATGGCCTGGACGGGCTCGGTCGGCTGGGCGCCGACGCCGAGCCAGTACTGCACGCGCTCGCTGTCGACCTTGATCCGCGAGGGGTTCTCGGTCGGGTGGTACTGGCCGATCTCCTCGATCGCACGGCCGTCGCGGCGGGTGCGGGAGTCGGCGACGATGACGCGGTAGTGCGGGGCCCGGATCTTGCCCAGACGCTTCAGCTTGATCTTGACTGCCACGGGTGTGGTGTCTCCTGGTCTTGACGTGGATGGACACTGCGGAATCCACGTGGGGTTGCGGTCCTGGTGTCCGGTGGACGCGTCAGCCGGAGGAGAGAGGGGTCCTGTGCGGCTGCCGGGTACAGCGGCCAATGATGCCACACGGGCGCAACGCGGCCGAACCGCCCCCGGAGCCGGCCCGACCGGCAGGAGCCGCCCCTCCCGACG
>NZ_AJTQ01000322.1 GCF_000262345.1 Streptomyces xiaopingdaonensis
CCGGAGGGCGGCTCCCGCGGGCGGACGGCGGCCGCCGTCCTCAGCCGACGGCGGCCACGGGCTCCGGCGCGCTCGGCTCGGCGGGGATACGGAACGGCTTGCCGCACGCTCCGCACATGATCGGCGCCTGCGCCAGCACCGAGGGGACGACCCGGACGTTCCGCCCGCAGTCGCAGACGGCCTTGACGCGCACGCCCCCGCCCGAGGAGCCGTGCCGGGCTGCGGGGCCGCGGAAGCTTCTGCCGGTGTCGGACGTCGTCGCCGCGCTGTACGCCTTCAGCGCGCGCTGGAGGCGCTCCGTCGTCGGGCGGTAGCGGCGTCTGGTCTCCGGGGTGAGGATCACCAGCGAGAAGCCGCTGCTGGGGTGCGGCTCCTCGGGATGGTCCAGTCCCAACTCCTCGGCGATGCCCAGGAATCGGCGGTTGTGGTAGCGGCCGGCCCGCGAGGTGTCGCGGACTCCGCGCGCGGCGGCGATGCCGTGCACGGCCTCGTGGAGCAGCCGTTCGAAGGAGAGCCCCGTGCCGCAGGCGGACGAGGACTCACCGATCAGCGATTCGGGCGCGGCCAGATCCGGCAGCTCGGGGTGGTGCCGTTGAATGTCGGCCCAGGCGGCTGCCAGTTCGGCGGCGAGTACTGGTGGTGTCGTGCTCACGTCGTTCTTAACGAGTCGGAGTGCCCCGGTGTTCCGATTCCGGGCCATCCCAAATATTTTGCACGTACCAGTCAGTTCTCGCTGATGGGGCCGGACGAGGGCGCCTGCGAAGAACTGCGGAGGACTCGTACACCTGTCGCATGCCGGGACGTATCGGCGGAGAGGCCGTGTGCGATGGCTCGCCCACTGGGACGTTCCGCGCGGCCTGTCGGCTCCACTCGGCCGGTGCTGCGTGGGTGTGCGGCACGTGCCTGCGGCATGAGTCCCTTGCGGCTCGGACTGGACGCCGGTCTTTGAGCTGTCCCTGTCGAGTGAGCGTACCTCGGAGATCGCTTCCCGTACCGAAGAGGCCGAGAGCGTCCGCATATGCCCCTTCGCGGCCGGCACCAACCGCAATCTCCGTTGCGCAGCCGTCTGTTGCCCGTGACGAAGGCCCGGTGCGACGAGCGCGTGCGCGACGGCGAGGCAGTCGGACTCCGCGCCGGGGTCAGCCCCTCGGCCACTCCTCGGCGGTGAGTGCGAAACGCTCGTGGTCGCGCCAGTCGTCGTTGATGTAGAGCATCCGCGGCGAGAAGCCCTCGTGGCGGAAGCCGAGGCGGCGGGCGAGCGCGAGGGAGCGCTCGTTCTCCGGCTGCACGTTGATCTCCAGCCGGTGGAGGCCGAGCCCCTCGGGGGTCGGCGCGAAGCAGCGGTCGACGATGAGGCGGAGGCCCTCGGTCATGCGGCCGGTCCCCGCGTACGGGAGGTAACTGTCGTAGCCGAGGGAGGCGTTGCGGAACCTGCCGCGGGCGATGTTCGCCACGTTCACCCGCCCGACCAGGCCGTCGTCGCCGCCGTCGAAGATCAGGAAGCTGCGGAGCAGCGGGCCCTGGCGGCGCAGCAGGTCCGGGAGGCCGTCCGGCTCCACCGGGTTCCACGGGGTGAGGTGGTCGGCGGAGCGCAGGACGGCCTCGCTGTACGCCCGTTCGTCCTCGGGCTGCGGCGGGCGGATGTAGACATGCATGCCCACATCATCGTCCTCACACGGACAAGGCTCACTTGGGGGGCAGCATGTCCTTGAACTCCTTGGGGAGTTCGAACCCGCCCGGGCCCTGGCCGGGTCCCGGGATGCCGAAGGCGCTGCCCTGCTCCCCCGACTTGCGATCGGCCTCGGCCTGCTCCTGCTGCTTGCGCTTCATCGGGTTGCCCGACTGGCGCTTGCCCTTCGCCTTCTTCTGCTGCTTCGCCTTCTTCTTCGCGGCACCGCCCGGCGCCCCCGGCATACCGGGCATGCCGCCGCCCTGGGCCATCTTCGACATCATCTTCCGCGCCTCGAAGAACCGCTCGATCAGGTTCTTCACGGCGCTGACGTCGACGCCCGAACCGCGCGCGATGCGCGCCCTGCGCGACCCGTTGATGAGCGTGGGCTCGGCGCGCTCCCCCGGCGTCATGGACTTGATGATGGCAGCGGTGCGATCGACGTCCCGCTCGTCGAGGTCGTTGATCTGCTCCTTCATCTGACCCATGCCGGGCATCATCCCGAGGAGCTTGGAGATGGAGCCCATCTTCCTGACCTGTTCCATCTGGGCCAGGAAGTCGTCGAGCGTGAACTCCTTGGGGCCCTTCGCCAGCTTGGCCGCCATCTTCTCGGCCTCTTGCTGGCTGAAGGTCTCCTCGGCCTTCTCGATCAGCGTGAGCATGTCGCCCATGCCGAGGATGCGCGACGCCATCCGGTCCGGGTGGAAGGCGTCGAAGTCGTCGAGCTTCTCGCCGTTGGAGGCGAACATGATCTGCTTGCCCGTGACGTGCGCCACCGAGAGGGCGGCACCGCCGCGGGCGTCGCCGTCGAGCTTGGAGAGGACGACGCCGTCGAAGCCGACACCGTCGCGGAACGCCTCGGCCGTCGAGACCGCGTCCTGACCGATCATCGCGTCGACGACGAAGAGGACCTCGTCGGGGCTGACCGCGTCGCGGATGTCCGCGGCCTGCTGCATCAGCTCCTCGTCGATGCCGAGGCGGCCCGCGGTGTCGACGATGACGACGTCGTGCTGCTTCTCCTTGGCGTGCGTGACCGAGTCCTTGGCGACCTCGATCGGGTCCCCCACGCCGTTGCCGGGCTCCGGCGCGAAGACGGCGACACCGGCGCGCTCGGCGACGACGGAGAGCTGGTTGACCGCGTTGGGGCGCTGGAGGTCGGCGGCGACGAGGAGCGGCGTGTGGCCCTGCTTCTGGAGCCAGCGGCCGAGCTTGCCCGCGAGGGTGGTCTTGCCCGCGCCCTGGAGGCCGGCGAGCATGATCACCGTCGGCGGGTTCTTCGCGAAGCGGAGACGCCGTGTCTCGCCGCCGAGGACGCCGATGAGCTCCTCGTTGACGATCTTGATGACCTGCTGGGCCGGGTTGAGCGCCTGGGAGACCTCGGCGCCGAGCGCCCGCTCCTTGACCTGCTTGATGAAGGCGCGGACCACGGGCAGCGCGACGTCCGCCTCCAGGAGCGCGACCCGGATCTCGCGCGCCGTGGCGTCGATGTCCGCCTCGGACAGGCGGCCCTTGCCCCGGAGGTTCTTGAAGGTCGCTGCGAGGCGATCGGAAAGAGTGTCGAACACGGCGGTCGCGGGTCCTTCGCGTTGGCGGTCAAGTGGCAGTCGACCCCCAAGGGTATCCGCCTCGCGGGGTTGCGGTCAGCGCCGGGTTTGGGACGGGCCCCGACTACGGCCGCGCCAGCGTTTCCCGGAGCGCGGCGGCGAGCGCGGCGGCGTCGGAGAGCGGCGCTCCCCGCCCGTCCGTCAGGTAGAAGGCGTCCACCGCGTTGGCGCCGAAGGTGCTGATGTGCGCGCTGCGGACTCGTACCCCCGCGTCCTCCAGCCCCTTGCCGATCCGGTGGAGCAGCCCTGGGGTGTCCTGCGCCCTGACCTCCAGGACGGTGGCGAGTTCGGAGCCGTCGCACGGCACCGTCACCACCGGCGGCGGCGCCGGCGCCTTTCGCTTCCGTCCGTACGCCGCCTCGCGCTCCGCGAGGCGTGCGGTGATGTCGAGAGCGCCGCGGAGCGCGCGCCGGAGGTCGGAGCGGAGCCGGTCGGCCTGCGGGAGCGAACCGTACTCGGCGGCGACCCGCCAGGTGAGCAGCAGCACGGGCCTCCTGTCCGCGGCGAGCTCGCCCGGCAGCTCGACGGTGCGCAGGTCGGCGGCGCGCACCGTGAGCCGGTGGAGCGCCAGCACGCCGGCCGCGCACGGCAGCACGCCCGGCTGCTCGGGGACCGCGAGGAGCAACTCGACGCCGACGGGCTCGGGTTCGGGCTCCTGCCCGTCGGCGTCCGCCGTGTGCGCAGGGTGTTCCCTCCGAGCGCGGAGCGCGAGTACGGGGCCGTCGGTGCGCCGTGCCTCCGCGGCCAACCGCTCGGCCTCCGCCGTCGGACGGAAGGCTGCGGGCCGCGGTGCTGGCTCGCCGGCGAGCTGCGCGTCGGTCCGCTCGACGAGGTCCCGGACGAGCGCGGCGCGCCAGGCGGACCAGGCCGCGGGCCCTGTCGCGCGCGCGTCGGCCTCGGTGAGCGCGTGCAGGAGCTCCAGCGTGCCTCTGGCACCCACGGCGTGGGCGACGCCCCGGACCGTGGCGGGGTCGTCGAGGTCGCGCCGGGTCGCCGTCTCGACGAGCAGCAGATGGCGGCGGACGAGGAGGGCGACGGTCGCTGCCTCCGCCTCGGCGAAGCCGATCCGCAGTGCGAGCCGCTCGGCGATCTCCGCGCCCTCGGCGGAGTGGTCGCCCGGGAGCCCTTTGCCGATGTCGTGGAGGAGCGCGGCGACGAGCAGGAGGTCGGGACGGTGGACCCGGCGGGTGAGCGCGGAGGCACGGACGGCCGTCTCCACGAGGTGCCGGTCGACGGTGAAGAGGTGCACGGGGTTGTGCTGCGGCCGGCACCGCACCTGCTCCCAGTCGGGGAGGAGTTCGGGGATCAGCCCTTCCGCTTCCAGCGCCTCCCAGACCGGCACCGTCGCGACGCCGGCGCCGAGCAGGGTGACGAACTCCTCGCGGGCCTCCGGCGGCCACGGCACCGGCAGCTTGCGCACCGCGGGCGCGAGCCGGCGCACCGACGCGGACGCGAGCGGGAGCCCGGACTTCGCGGCGGCCGAGGCCGCGCGGAGCGCGAGCACCGGGTCACGCTCGGGGCGTACGCCGCGCGTGAGCACGGCCTCCCCCTCGTGCTCGACGACGCCCTCGGCGAGCGGCGTCCGCTCCGGTGGGCCCGTGCGCCCCGCACCGCCCAACAGGCCGTGCAGGGCCGGCCGTTGCGTACGGGACCGCAGCACGCGGCCGATCTCGCGCCACGTCACCTCGCTCGCACAGGAGACGCGCCGCGCGGACTCGTGGACGCGGCGCAGCAGCGCGTCCGCGTCGGCGAGGTCGAGGTCGGCGGCGACCCGCGGCTGGTCCTGCTGCGCGAGGCGGTCGGTGGCGCGGCCGGTGGCGAGGTGGAGCGCGTCGCGTACGTCGAGGAGGGCGGTGTGGGCGGCGGCGAGTCCCTCGCGCGGGGCGTCTGCGAGCCAGGAGGCGGCGACGGCGCGGAGCGCGGTGACGTCGCGGAGGCCGCCGCGCGCCTCTTTCAGGTCGGGTTCGAGGAGGTGCCCGAGATCGCCGTGGCGGCGTGCGCGCTCCTCGTCCAGCTCCCTCAACTGCGGGAGCCTGTCGGCGGCTTGGGCACGCCACTGCGCCAGCACCGCGACCCGCGTCGACGCGGTGAGCTGCGCGTCGCCCGCGAGGTGGCGCGCGTCGAGGAGACCGAGCTGCACCCTGAGGTCGTCGGCCGCGACAGCCCGGACCTGTGCGGGGGTGCGCACCGAGTGGTCGAGGGCGAGGCCGAGGTCCCAGACGGGGTACCAGACGCGGTCGGCGAGTGCGGCGAGGCGTGGCTTGTCCAGGGTGCCGTCGTGGAGGAGGAGCAGGTCGAGGTCGCTCCCGGGCGACAGCTCGCCGCGCCCGT
>NZ_AJTQ01000323.1 GCF_000262345.1 Streptomyces xiaopingdaonensis
AGGCGAGCCAGCGGTCGGTGAGGGCGGCGAGCGCAGCGCGACGCGGCGCTCCCGGCTCCGCTTCGCCGCGCAGAAGGCGCAGCCGGGCCGCCGCGTAACCGCCGCCGGGTGCGGTCGCGTCGGGGTCTCGCGTGGTTGTCATCCGATCCCCTGTCTCGGTACGCGATCCGGCGTACGCCCCGGGTGAGCACCGGGACGTACGCCGGGGTGGTCTGGTCTCCTAGAGCGCGTCGGGGCCGCGGTCGCCGGTGCGGACCCGTACCGCCGTCTCGACGGGGACGACCCAGACCTTGCCGTCGCCGATCTTTCCGGTCCTCGCCGCCTCGACGACGATCCCGGTCAACTGCTCGGCGTCCTCGTCCTCGACAAGCACCTCGATCCGGACCTTCGGCACCAGGTCGACGGTGTACTCCGCACCCCGGTAGACCTCCGTGTGGCCGCGCTGGCGCCCGTACCCGCTGGCCTCGGTGACGGTGAGGCCCTGGACCCCGAATGCGCGGAGCGCCTCCTTCACCTCGTCGAGGCGGTGCGGCTTGACGACCGCGGTGATGAGCTTCATGCGTCCACCTTCTTGTCCCGCGCCGCCTGCGCGGCGTCCCGGTCGGCGCCGGACCCGGCGCGGGAGCGGGAGGAGCCGCCGACCGCGCTGAAGTCGTAGGCGGTCTCCGCGTGGAACGCCCGGTCGACGCCTGCGGTCTCGTCGTCCTCGTCGGCCCGGAAGCCGATGGTGACCTGGATGAGCTTGGCGAGGAGCCAGGAGACGGCGAAGGAGAAGACCATCACGGAGAAGGCACCGATCGCCTGCTTCCCGAACTGCCCGGCGCCGCCGACGCCGTCGACGGCGAGGAAGCCGACCATCAGCGTCCCGATCACGCCGCCGACGAGGTGGACGCCGACGACGTCGAGCGAGTCGTCGTAGCCCAACTTGTACTTGAGGCTGACGGCCCAGGAGCAGACGAGGCCGGCGACGACGCCGATGGCGAGCGCCCCCATGGCATTGACGTCCGCACCGGACGGGGTGATCGCGACGAGGCCGGCGACAGCCCCGGAGGCCGCACCGAGCGTGGTGCAGGCACCGTGGCGGAGGCGTTCGTAGACGAGCCAGCCGAGGACGGCGGCGCCGGTGGCCAGCTGGGTGTTGAGCGCCATGTTGGCGGTGGTGCCGTCGACGGCGAGCTCGGAGCCGGCGTTGAAGCCGAACCAGCCGAACCACAGCAGCGCGGCGCCGAGGACGACGAGCGGCAGGTTGTGCGGACGCATCGGCTCCTTCGGGAAGCCGATGCGCTTGCCGACGACGAGCGCGGCGGCGAGCGCGCCGACACCGGCGTTGATGTGGACCGCGGTGCCGCCTGCGAAGTCGATGACGTCGAGCTCGGCGAGCCATCCGCCGTCGGCCCACACCCAGTGGGCGACCGGGAAGTAGACGACGGTTCCCCACAACGCGATGAAGAGCGCCCAGGAACCGAATTTCACACGGTCCGCGAGTGCGCCGCTCATCAGCGCCGGAGTGAGAATGGCGAACATCATCTGGAAGACCACGAAAGCGAGGACGGGGATTCCGCCCTCTTCCGTGAGGCTCTCGGGCCCTATGCCCTTCAAACCGATGAAGTCGAGGTTCCCGATGACGCCTCCGGTGTCGGGACCGAATGCCAGCGAGTAACCGTAGAGCACCCACAGGACGCCCATGATGCCGAGCGAAATGAAGGACATGATGAGCATGTTGAGGGCGCTCTTGACCCTGACCATGCCGCCGTAGAAGAAGGCGAGCCCCGGTGTCATCAACATGACCAGGGATGCGCTGACCAGTACGAAAGCGGTATCCGCGCCGTTCAATGGACGTCTCCTCGAAGTCGCAAGCCGTGCGGGAAGATTCTGCGGGCGGTGTGCGCCCAGCTTCCCGAAGCCGCGTTTCCTTCGATGCCGAGATCCGTTGCGCGCACGTGAAGAGGGCGGGACCGGTGTTACGCGGGGGTGAATCGCCCGTGCCCAGCGCGCGGAAGGCGCTATTCTCCGGGCCGGCTCCTGCGGTGACGCGGGAGGGCGCGGACACGTAGGAGCCGGCCGCGGCGGACCCGGTGATCTGGCGGGGGAGCCGAATCGATGCGACCGGGCCGCCGCAACCGGCGGTTCGGACGGCGCCGCTCATCCGGCGACGGCGGCGGCCTCCTCCGGCAGCTCGGCCTCGAGTCGGCGGCTCAACTCGACGACGTCGGCGACGTCACCGAACTCGTGGACGGCCGAAGCGGCCGTCGTCCGCAGCTTGTTGTGGACGCGCTCCGAACGCAGCAGCTTCGCCAGGTCGATCGCCTCTCCCGCACAGGAGGCGAACCCTTTCGGCTCCCTCCGCAGCAGGTGCAGGCCGGCCATGCCGATGAGGTTCAGCGCGTAGCTCCGGCGGTGGCCGCCGCCCTCGGACTCCGCCGCCTCGCGCGCGAAGAGCGCGACGGCGCGCTCCATCGCCGGCTGGGCCAGGGAGGCGTACGTCGGGCTGCGGCCCGAGGCGTAGGCCAGGTCTCGGTAGGAGTGGGCCGTCTCGGCGCAGAGTTCGGCCTCGGAGAAGAAGCGAATCCAGTCGGGCTCCGAGTCGGTCTCGTCGGCCTCCTCGAAGGTCGCCTCCGCCATCCGTACCGCGCGCTTGCACTTGCCGGGCTGCCCGAGGTTCGCGTAGGCGCGCGCCTCCATCGCGTACAGCATCGACTGGGTACGCGCGGTGGCCCCCTCGCGGCTGCCGTACTGCGCGAGGTGGACGAGTTCCAGGGCGTCCTCGGAGCGACGCAGGTGGATCATCTGGCGGCACATGTTGCTGAGCACGTACGCGCCGAGCGGACGGTCGTCGGCCTCCTTCGCGGCGTGGAGGGCGAGGACGAAGTACTTCTGCGCGGTGGTCTGGAGGCCGACGTCGTAGCTCATCCACCCGGCCAGCTCGGCGAGTTCGGCCGTGACGCCGAAGAGACGGCGCTGCATCCGCTCGGGGTGCTCCTCCTCGAGCAGCTCGGTGACCTCGTGGAGCTGGCCGACGATCGCCTTGCGGCGGAGGCCGCCCCCGCACTGCGCGTCCCAGCGCCGGAACATGACCGTCGTCTGCTCCAGCAGGTCGAGTTCGGGTGCGGAAAGGTCGGGGCGCTCGCCGACGGCCGGCGCCGGCAGCTCCTCGGCGGCCGGCGAGGGGTTCGGCACGAGCCACCGCTGCATCGGCTCGACCAGTTCGGGGCCCGCCGCCATGGCGAGCGAGTTGCCGAGGAAGCCGCTGCGCCCGAGCATCAGGTCCCCGCGAGTGAACTCGCTGATGAGCGTGACGGTTTGGGGCGCGGCCCACGGCAGGTCGACCCCGGAGGCCGCCGGGGAGCGGTGCGCGCTGCGCAGCCCCAGCTCCTCGACGGGCACGACGCAGCCGAACCGCTCGGAGAAGAGCTCGGAGAGGATGCGCGGGATCGGCTCGCGGGGCTGCTCGCCGTCGAGCCACCGGCGGACGCGTGAGGTGTCCGTGCTGATGTGGTGGGCGCCGAGCTGCCGCGCACGGCGGTTGACCTGCCGCGCCAGCTCGCCCTTGGACCAGCCGCTGCGTACGAACCACGAACTGAGCTGCGCGTTGGGGCACTTGCCGGACTGCACGCCCTCGACCACAGGTCCCCCCTCCGCCCCCGAGCCCGTCGGCGGCGCGTCGGCCGCGTCCGCGGCCCGGGCGCCCGCAGCCGCGGTGCCGTCTACTCCATCCACGAGGTTCACGCCATCCAGGTCATCGATGAGCGCGTGCCCGCAGCGCAACCCCCGCCGCAGGCGCCCCCGCACTGTGCGTACCGAAAGTAATCCTACGATCACGAGTCCCGCGAGAGCGAACCCGTAATCGCCACCATTCGCCACCCCTTCGGATGAACCTTTCGTCGCCCACACGCGGTTGACTTGACCACGAAAGCGGAGCACGCCGGTTCCCAACGCCCCGTCGGCGCCCGGGCGTTCACCGTGTGCGACGTCCGCAGCCCCGCGGGCTCCCGCCACCGCGCGCACCCCGGCCGCCGTCCCCGGCGCCGGTCCGCAGCGCTCGTAACCATCCGCGCACGGCACCCGTTGGAGGAGGCATGGGCTTCACGATCGGCTCCATCGGCGGTCTCGGCGCCTTGCGGGAGATCAACCATCTGCGGCCCGGCGGCCGAAGGCGCGTCCGCGCCTCGGTGTGTACCGCGGTCGCCGAGTACACCGGCCTGTGGGGCTGGGCCGTGGTCCCCGGAGCCCGCGCCGTCCGTGCCGTCCGCGCCGGAGGAGCCCGCGCGGCATGCTCCTGCGGCGCGCCCGCCTGCCCCGCACCGGGTACGCATCCGCTCGACGCTTCCCTCGAAGTACCGGCCGGCGCCACCCTCCAGGAGGCCACCCGCGCATGGTCGACCGTCCCCGGCGCAGGACTGCTGCTGCCGACGGGCCGCACCTTCGACGTCATCGAACTCGCCGAGGCGGCAGGGCGCTCGGCGCTGGTGCGGCTGGAGCGGATGGGCCTGCCGCTAGGGCCCGTGGCCCTCACCCCGCAGGGCCGCGCCTGGTTCTTCGTCGCGCCGGGAGCCGCCGCCGAACTCCCGCACCTGCTCTACCGCATGGGCTGGGACGACGCCCGGCTCGATCTGCGCGGCCTCGGCAAGGGCGAATACATCACCGCACCGCCCTCCGATCGCGCCGGGCTCGGCCCCGTCCGCTGGCTCCGCGGCCCCTCCCCCGACGGCGTCTCCCGGCCCCCCGAAGCCCGGCTCCTCCTCGGCACCCTCGCGTACGTGGCGCACAGGTCGGCGCAGCGCTGAACGCTGCCCCACCGGCCGGTGCCGCGGCCCGTGCGGACCGCGGCTCCGCTTCCTCCCGGATGCGGTCGGACGCCCAACGGCTCGACGACCGCCGGCTGTTCGGGCGCCCGACCCGGGCAGCTCATCCCCCCTCCCCGCCGTGGCACGCGCGGGCGCCCGTCACTCGCCCTCGACGAGCGCGTCGACGAACGCCTCGGGCTCGAACGGCGCGAGGTCGTCAGGACCCTCGCCGAGCCCCACGAGCTTGACGGGAACGCCGAGTTCGCGCTGCACGGAGACGACGATGCCGCCCTTCGCCGTGCCGTCCAGCTTGGTGAGCACGATGCCGGTGATGTCCACCACCTCGGCGAAGACGCGCGCCTGGACGAGCCCGTTCTGCCCGGTCGTCGCGTCGAGGACGAGGAGTACCTCGTCGACAGGACCCTGCTTCTCCACGACGCGCTTGACCTTGCCGAGCTCGTCCATGAGCCCCGTCTTGGTGTGCAGCCGGCCCGCGGTGTCGACGAGCACGACGTCCGCGCTCGCCTCGGTGCCCTGCTTGACCGCGTCGAACGCCACCGAGGCCGGGTCGCCGCCCTCGGGCCCGCGGACCGTGCGGGCGCCCACGCGCTCGCCCCACGTCTGCAACTGGTCGGCGGCGGCCGCGCGGAAGGTGTCGGCGGCGCCGAGGACGACGGACCTGCCGTCGGCGACGAGGACACGCGCGAGCTTGCCCGTCGTCGTGGTCTTGCCCGTGCCGTTGACGCCTACGACGAGGACGACGCCGGGCCGGTCGACGGGCCCCTGAGTCTCGGTGTGGACGGTGCGGTCGAGGTCGGGGCCGACGAGGGTGAGCAGCTCCTCGCGGAGCAGCGCACGCAGTTCGTCGGGCGTACGCGTGCCGAGGACGCGGACGCGCTCGCGGAGCCGCTCGACGAGCTCCTGGGTGGCGCTCACGCCGACGTCCGCTGTGAGCAGCGTGTCTTCGATCTCCTCCCAGGTGTCCTCGTCGAGGTGCTCCCGCGAGAGCAGGGTCAACAAGCCCTTGCCGAGGGAGTTCTGGGAGCGCGAGAGCCGCGCGCGGAGGCGGACGAGTCGGCCGGCGGCCGGCGCCGGCGTCTCGATCTCGGGCTCGACGGGCGCGGGCGCGGGCGCGGCGGGCGCCTCGGCCTCCGCTTCGGGGAGCCCGACCTCCTCGATGGTTCTCCGCGGGGCTTCGGTGGTGTCGGCTTCCTCCCCGACCCGCGGTTCGGTCGGAGGCGCCTCGGTGGTCTCTGCTGGCGCCGCGGTCTCCTTCGGCGGAGCGGCCCGCTTGCGGCGGCCGCTCACCACGAGTCCGCTGAGCGCGCCGAGCAGAATCACGGCGATGACTACAACAAGGATGACGGTTTCCATAGCCCGACCAGTATCAGCCACCGCTCCGCGATCACCGCCCAACCCTCCCCCGCCGGATGTCCCGGTCGCGGGTCAGGCGAGCCGCTGGCTGATCACCTTCGAGACGCCGTCGCCCTGCATCGAGACGCCGTAGAGAGCGTCGGCCACCTCCATGGTGCGCTTCTGGTGCGTGATCACGATCAGTTGGGAGCTGTCCTTGAGCTCCTCCATGATCCGGATCAGGCGCTGGAGGTTGGTGTCGTCGAGCGCCGCCTCGACCTCGTCCATCACGTAGAAGGGGCTCGGCCGCGCCTTGAAGATCGACACCAGCAGCGCCACCGCGGTGAGCGAGCGCTCCCCGCCGGAGAGGAGCGAGAGCCGCTTCACCTTCTTGCCCGGAGGCCGCGCCTCGACGTCCACGCCCGTGGTGAGCATGTCGTCCGGGTCCGTGAGCACGAGGCGGCCCTCACCGCCGGGGAAGAGGCGCGCGAAGACGCCCTCGAACTCCCTCGCGGTGTCGTGGTACGCCTCGGTGAAGACCTGCTCGACGCGCTCGTCGACCTCCTTCACCACCTGGAGCAGGTCGGCCCTGGTCTTCTTGAGGTCGTCGAGCTGCTCGCCGAGGAAGCGGTGGCGCTCCTCCAGGGCCGCGTACTCCTCAAGCGCCAACGGGTTGATCTTGCCGAGCTTCTGGTAGGCGCGCTCCGCCGCCTTGAGCCGCTTCTCCTGCTCCGCGCGGACGAACGGCTTCCCCTCGTCCTCCGCCGGCTCCTCGACCTCCGGCACCTGCGAAGGGTCGTCCACCTGCGGAGGCGCGGCGTCGAGCGGGGGCGCCGAGGGCACGGGCCGGTCCGGACCGTACTCGCGGACCAGCGCCTCCGGCTCGACGCCCAGCTCCTCCAGGGCGCGGCCCTCCAACTGCTCGATCTTCAGGCGCTTCTCGGCGCCGAGCACCTCGCCCTTGTGCACGTGGTCGGTGAGCTTGTCGAGCTCCTCCTTGAGCTCCCGGCCGCTCTCCCGCTCCTGTCCCAGCTCCGCCTCGCGCTCCGCCTTCGCCCGCTCGGCGCCGCTCCGCTCCTCGTCGGCCCGCCGGACGGAAGCCTCCACGTACGCGAGGAGCTGCCGCGCCCCGTCGGCGACCGCCTGCGCCACCTCGGCCTCCCGGCGCATCCGCGACCGGCGCTCCTCCGCCCGCGACCGCGCCTCGCGCTCCGCGCGCGCCCCGCGGTCGAGCGAATCGGCGCGCCCCGCGAGGGACTTGACGCGCTCCTCGTGCGTACGGACCTGGAGCCGGGCCTCCATCTCCGTCTGCCGCGCGTTGGCTCCGTCGGCCGCGAGCCGGTCGCGGAGCGAGGTGTCGGGCTCCTCGTCGTCCTCCTGCGCCTCCTCGGCGACGGCGAGGCGCTCGGCGGCCTCGTCCGCCTCCTCACGCGCCCTCGCCACCGCCTCCTCGGCCTTCACGACCGCGCCCGCAGCCCGCTCGGCCTCGCCCTCCGCCGACCGCGCCTGCCCCGCGAGCCGTCCCAGCTCCCCGGCGTGCCTGGACCGTTCGCGCTCGGCCGCACTGCGCCGCGCGGCCAGCTCCTCCACCTCGGCGGCGCACGCGCGCCGGCGCTCCTTCGCCCGTTCGCGCTCCCCCGCGAGCTCCTCGCAGCGCACCTCCAGGCCGGCGAGCTCCTCGGCGGCCTCGTCCACGGCCGCCTGCGACTCCAACAGGCTCGGCGCACCCGCCGAGCCCCCGTGCGCGAAGTGGGCGGCGAGCAGGTCACCTTCGGCGGTGACGACGGTGGCGCGCGGCCGCCGCCGCACCACCTCCTCCGCCTCCTCCAACGTCCCCACCACGACCGTCTCGCCGAGCAGCCGGGCCAGCGCGGGCCGCAGCTCCTCCGGAGCGCGCACCAGGCGCGCGGCGTCGACCGGCTCGCCCGCCACCGCCGACGGCCACTCGCCCGACGCCGCAGAACCGACCGGCTCCTCCGCGCCTCCGCCGACGAGGAGCGCCGCACGCCCCGCGTCGTCCTTCCGCAGGAGCCGCAGCGCCTCGACGCCCGTCCCCGCGTCGGCGACGGCCACCGCGTCGGCAGCGGCGCCGAGCGCGGCCGCCACGGGCAGCTCGAACCCCGGCGCCACGGTGAGGAGTTCGGCGGCGGGCCCCAGCACCCCGGAGAGGCGGTCAGCCGCCGCGAGGAGCGCACCGCTCCCGTCCTTGCGCCGGAGTTGCAGGGCGAGCGCATCGTGCCGGGCCGAGACCGCGGCACGCTCCCGCTCCGCGGCCGTCGCCGCCTCCGTCGCGGCGGTGAGCGCCTCCTCGGCTGCGGCGAGCGCCTCCTTGGCCGCCTCGTGCTGCCCGGCGAGCTCGCCGTCGTCGCCGTCGAGCCCCTCGACCTCGGCGCGGAGCTTCTCGTGCTCCGACGCGGCCTCCACGGCACGACGACGCGCCTCGTCCCGCGACAGCGCCAGCCGTTCGACCTCCGCCTCCGCCGAGGCGACCCGGCTCCGCGCGGCGCCCGCCTTGCCACGGAGCCGCTCCAGGCCCTCCCGCCGGTCGGCGAGCGCCCGTGAGGCGTCCCGCAGCCTGCGCTCCTCGTCACCGAGGCGACGCTCCAACTCCGCGCGGTGCGCCACCGTGTCGTCGAGCGCCGTCGACGCCGCCTCCAACGCGGCCTCCAGCTCCGCCTCCTGCTCGCGGACGCGCTGCGCCTCGCGCTCCATCTCCTCCGGATCGCGCCCCCTGCGCTCCTCGGCAGGCGGCGCGGAGGCGTGCTGCACACGCTGGTCGGCGAGGCCGACGGTGCCGCGAACGCGCTCGGCGAGCTGGGAGAGCCCGTACCACGTCTGCTGGGCGCGCTCCAGCCGCGGCGCGAGGGTACGCACCTGCTGCTCCAGCGCCGCCTCCCGCCGCAGCGCCTCCTTCAACCGCCCCTCCACCGCTTCCTTCCGCTCCCGCAACGCCGCCTCGTCCGCGACCTCGGCGCTGAGCGCCTTCCGCAGCTTGACGAGGTCGTCGGCGAGCAGCCGGAGCCGCACGTCACGCAGCTCGGACTGGATCACCTGGGCCCGCCGCGCGGCCGCCGCCTGGCGCCCCAACGGCTTGAGCTGGCGGCGGAGTTCCTCGGTGAGGTCCTGGACGCGCGAGAGGTTGGTCTGCATCGCGTCGAGCTTCCGCAGCGCCTTCTCCTTGCGCTTGCGGTGCTTGAGGACACCGGCCGCCTCCTCGATGAACGCCCGGCGGCCCGTGGGGTCGGCGTGCAGGACCCCGTCCAACTGCCCCTGCCCGACGATGACGTGCATCTCGCGCCCGATCCCCGAGTCGGAGAGGAGCTCCTGCACGTCCAGGAGGCGGCAGGTGTCGCCGTTGATCTGGTACTCGCTGCCGCCGTTGCGGAACATGATCCGCGTGAGGGTGACCTCGGCGTACTCGATGGGCAGCGCCCCGTCGGAGTTGTCGACGGTGAGCGAGACCTCGGCCCTGCCGAGCGGCGGGCGCCCCGTGGTGCCCGCGAAGATGACGTCCTCCATCTTGCCGCCCCGCAGCGACTTGGCGCCCTGTTCGCCCATCACCCACGAGAGGGCGTCGACGACGTTGGACTTCCCGGAGCCGTTGGGGCCCACGACACAGGTGATCCCCGGCTCCAGGCGGAGCGTCGTGGCGGAGGCGAAGGACTTGAACCCCCGCATGGTCAGGCTCTTGAGGTGCACGCGTCCGGACTCTACTGGCGTTCGTCCCGGGATGTCGCGCGGACCTCGCGGCCGGCCGTCTCCCGCTGGTTTCGCCTCTGGGGGGCGGGGGCAGATCAGACGGTAGGCAGACGGGCACCGTCCGCGGTCGACGTGCCGAGAGGGGCAGGAACGCAGCCCGGCCGGGGAGCGGAGGCGGTGGAAACGACGAAGGGACGCCGAAGCGTCCCTTACAGATGTGCTGGGCGGCTGAGCGCCTGATCACCCGACGACGGAAGGCCCGATGGCTCGGGTCCCGCGCCGTACGGGACTGCCGGTGCTCCTGCCGTGGAGACAGGGGCGACAGGGCGGAAGCGACGGAGGGCGCACTCACGAAAGGCGGACGTCTCCGGACGTCGAGGACGCGCGAAGAACGAGGGCAAAGCCGCAGACCGAGCGGCCCTTCCGTGAAAGCGGTTGTCCGACGGCTCCCGGCCCGTGTACTCCGGATCAGCCCCGAGGACGATCAGGTCAGCGCAGGCTCCGCCGTGGCGACGTCGATACCTTCGAGCACCCGGTCCTCGTTACGAGATGCGGCGGACAGAGCGTCGTTCTCGGCCTGAATACGAACGAGTTCGGATTCCAGGTCCTCTACGCGCTGCTGCAGCCGTCGCATCTCGGCGAGAACGCGGGGGTCGGAGCCGCCGACGTAACCGAGAAGCGCCTTTGCCATGATGGATGGTCCTCCACACTGAGTGACCGACCGAAGCGGTGGTGGGTCTAGAGGGGATCGCACCCGCTGTGTCTGCTCTGGACTTTTGTCAGGTTCTCAGGAATCAAACAGGTCAGGTGCGCAGGGTGTTTCCAGAGTCTCACCAAAAGGTTTGACGGTCAACACGATCACGCCCCACGTCACGGCATGGCCCTGCCTCGACGGCGCGCTGCGCCGGAGTCGGCCTCCCGCGGGGCGTCTCCCCTGCTCCCGGAATCCCTGGTCGGCACGGCCGGGCCGCTTCTCCCGATCCGTTGCGGCAGCCTCGCACGCCCGCAGGCGAATGGCAACCGCTTTGGATCACCGGATGGCGAACTCCGTGTATCCGCCTCGGGGTTGGTCGAAGAGCTCGGTGACGCCCTCGACCCGGCCGGGGGTGTCGCCGCCCCGCAGCCACTCCAGGATGCGGTCGCATCCGTCGCGCGGCCCCTCGGCGACGATCTGCACCCTGCCGTCGTCGAGGTTGGAGACGTATCCCACGAGGCCACCGATTCGCAGCACCGCGGCGCGTGTGAACCAGCGGAAGCCGACGCCCTGCACCTCGCCCCTGACCCAGGCCGTCATGCGTACTCTGCCCGCCGAATCGGCGGTGGTGCGCGGCGCGGACGGGGCGGCCTCGCCGGTCTCCCGGCTCTCGGCGCGGTCCGTCTCCTCGGGTCCGCCGGCATGCGGAGTCATTGCTGCCATGCCCCGCACGCTATCGGGACATTTCTCGGGTCGGCACATCGGCCTCCCCTGTGATGCCGTACATTGCCCGTCAACATGCCTCACCCGTACGGGTGAGGACGGTGCAGATCATCGACGCCGAGCATTGTGAGGACAGCAGAGATGGGCCGTCATCGACGCGCTGACCCGGCTGCCGCTCCCGTGGATTCCGCGTCCGGCAGACCCGAGCCCGCAGCCCGCCACCGCGGCGGAGGCCACCGGAAGCGGAGTGCGGCCCCCGTGCGCACCGGGTTGCTGGGCGCCTCGGCAGCCATGGCGATGGGTGCGGTCGCCGTCGCCTCCGGGCTGGTTCCCGGCCCGGGCGGTCTCGGAGGAGGCCAGCAGAACGACCGCGTACAGGCCGACTCCCCCAGCGATCTCGACGACGGGGGCCTTCCGGCGAGCGTCTCCCCCACGCCCTCCAAGACCGACTCCCGCTCGGAGAGCGGCCGTTCGGCGGACGAGCGCGACACGGCCAGCCGCGACAAGGAACGGGAACGGCCGGAGAAGGACGAGTCGCGCGGCAGCGGGGACGCGAAGCCGACGCCCTCTCCTTCGCAGTCCGAGTCGAGCAAGGAATCGGACGGCTCCTCGGGGGGCAGCGAGAGCTCCTCCTCGCCCGGAGGGTCGGGAAGCTCACAGGGCGGCGGCTCCCAGGAGGCGCAGCCGGGGAGCACCAAGTCCAAGCAGACCCCCGACGCGCAGACGGCCGCCGAGACGGAGGTGCTCCAGCTCGTCAACCAGGAGCGTGCCAAGGCCGGCTGCAAGCCCGTCACCGCCGACACACGGCTCGGTTCGCTCGCCGACGACTTCAGCGCCGACATGGCGAAGCGCGGCTATTTCAGCCACAACTCCCCCGACGGCCAAACCCCCTGGGACCGCGCCGAGGCCCGCGGCATAGACAACCTCGGCGGCGAGAACATAGCCAGAGGCCAGGCGAACGCGCAGTCGGTCATGGACTCGTGGATGAACAGCCCCGGGCACAAGGCGAACATACTCAACTGCGACTACCGCACCCTCGGCGTCAGCGCGCACTTCGGCGAAGGCGGTCCGTGGTGGGTCCAGGAGTTCGGCTTCTGAGCCGTGGCGTGCCGCGCCCTCACACGCCCGCGGGCGCCCGGGCAGGGGTACGGGGGCGTCGCTGGCAGCGCGGGCAGTAGTAGCTCGAGCGGTTCATCCAGGCGCTGCGGCGCATCGCGGTGCCGCAGCGCCGGCAGGGCTCGTCCTCACGTCCGTAGGCGTCGAGGGTGCGGGCGAAGTAGCCGGACTCCCCGTTGACGTTGACGTAGAGGCTGTCGAAGCTGGTGCCGCCGGCCGCGAGGGCCGCCGTCATCACGTCCCGTATGTGGCCGAGGAGTTCGGTGGTGCGGCTCCTGGCGAGCGTCGCCGTCGGGCGGTCGTAGTGGAGGCGGGAGCGCCAGAGCGCCTCGTCCGCGTAGATGTTGCCGACGCCGCTGATGAGGGACTGGTCGAGGAGGGCGCGCTTGACGGTCGTGCGCCGGCGGCGCAGGGCACCGTGGAAGGCCGCCTCGTCGAACTCCTCGTCGAGCGGGTCCCTGGCGATGTGCGCGACCGCGTCGGGCAACCCTTCCGTGGTCTGCGCGTGGACGGAGAGCCCGCCGAAGGTGCGCTGGTCGACGAAGCGCAACTCGCCTGCCTCCGGATCGGTGAAGGCGAGACGTACCCGCAGGTGCCGCTCGTCGGGAGCGCCGGAAGGCTGCACGCGGAACTGCCCGCTCATCCCGAGGTGCGCGAGGAGCGCCTGGTCGGCGCCCTCCAGCGGGAGCCACAGGTACTTGCCGCGGCGCCGGGCCGGCGCGAACCGGAGGCCGGCGAGGCGTCCGGTGAAGTCGGCGGCGCCGGCGACGTGACGACGGACCGAGCGCGGGTGCAGGACCTCGACGGCTGCGATGGTGCGGCCCGTGACGAGACGCTCCAGCCCGCGCCGTACCACCTCGACCTCGGGCAGCTCGGGCATCGGGTCTCCGGACGGTGATCGGGGATGATGCTCTCCGCCCGAGGCGAAGTCGGGCGGAGAGCCGGGGTCAGCGGCCCGCCGGGCTGCTCTCGGACTCCTGGCCCGAGCCGCCCGTCTCGGCGGGGGCGGCGCCGTTCGCGGTGCCGCGCTCGGCGACGTCCTCGGAGGCCGCCGCCCTGCCGTCGGCGACGGCGCGGATCGAGCGCCAGGCCGCCTCGGCAGCCTGCTGCTCGGCCTCCTTCTTGCTGCGTCCTGTGCCGGTGCCGTACGCGACACCACCGACGCGGGCTGCAGCCGTGAAGGTCTTCTCGTGATCAGGGCCCGTCTCGCTGACGACGTACTCGGGGACGCCGAGCGCCTCGGCGGCCGTCAGCTCCTGGAGGCTGGTCTTCCAGTCGAGACCCGCGCCGAGGTTCGAGGACTTCTCGATGAGCGGGTCGAAGAGCCGGTGGATCAGCTCCGAGGCGGCCGACAGCTCCTTGTCGAGGTAGACGGCGCCGATCACGGCTTCGAGGGTGTCGGCGAGGATCGACGCCTTGTCCCTGCCGCCGGTCCCCTCCTCACCTCTGCCGAGGCGGATGAAGGAGCCGAGGTCGAGATTTCGCGCAACGCCCGCGAGCGCGCGGGAGTTGACCACCGCGGCGCGGAGCTTGGCGAGCTGGCCCTCGGGGAGGTCGGGGTGGATGCGGTAGAGCGTGTCCGTCACGACGAGTCCGAGCACCGAGTCGCCGAGGAACTCCAGGCGCTCGTTGGTGGGGAGTCCGCCGTTCTCGTAGGCGTAGCTGCGGTGCGTCAGCGCACGCACCAGAAGGGCGGACTCCAGGTGATACCCGAGCCGCCCTTCCAGGAGCGCATGTGACGAGGCCGCCTCTACCAGGTCCGAATCACCTCCGCGCTTGGCACGGGGGTTCTCGGGCGTGCTGGCGTCTGACATCGAGCCCGTCACCAGCCGATCAGACCTCTAGGACCTGACGCTTGTTGTAGGTGCCGCAGTTGGGGCACGCGATGTGCTGCTGCCTCGGCTCGTGGCAGCGCTCGCACTTCACCAGGGTCGGGACCGCAGCCTTCCACTGCGACCGGCGGTGACGCGTGTTGCTGCGCGACATCTTCCGCTTCGGAACAGCCACGGCTACTTCTCCTGTGGGTCGTCCCCGCCGGAGCGGGGTTCGTTGTCCTGCTCGCCGTCCCTCATGGTGCCGGCGAGTTCCTGCAGTGCCGCCCAACGGATGTCGACGGCTTCTTCGTGCTGGTGGTCCGGGTCGTCGGCGAGACGGGCCCCGCACTGGGAGCACAGACCCGGGCAGTCCTCCCTGCACACCGGCTGGAGCGGCAGCGAGAGCACCACCGCGTCACGCAGCACGGGTTCGAGGTCGAAGAGATCGCCCTCTAGGGAGTAGGTCTCCTCTTCGGAGTCTTCTTCGGACTCCGCGCTCTCGCGGCCCCGCTCGTCGACGTCCGGGTAGGAGAACATCTCCTGGAACTCCGCTTCGCACTGCTGCTCAAGCGGCTCGAGACACCTTACGCACTCGCCGGTGAGCGGCGCACGGGCGGTCCCCGTCACGAGGACGCCCTCCACCACCGACTCCATGCGCAGGTCGATCTCGATCTCGGCGTCGTCCGGCACCTTGATGAACTCGACACCGAGACCACCGGGCGAGGGCACCTTGGTCGACACCCTCTTCATCGCACCAGGACGCCGCCCCAGCTCGCGTGTGTCGAACACGAGGGGGGCGCGGTGGTCGAGGGGGGCGTTCAGGGTGTCCTGCTTTCTACGGTGGTGCCGATGTACGGGTCGGGTTGCCGGGCGGGACCGTGGACGGTGCACCGATCCGGGCAGCCTGCATCGCGGCGATACGCGTGACCGAGGGGCCAGGATACTTCAGAGGTCGGCGATGGCCCAATCCGGGCTGTCTGACCTCGTATGCGGGGCTCGGGCGGCCGCGCAGCCGCTCTCAGCGCCGCTGGTCGTACCGCTCCTCGTACTGCCTTACCTGCTCCAGGTCGATCATGCTCGTGTCGAAGAAGCTCGTCTCGTCGAGCTGGTTGCCGCCCTGCTGGTACTGCTGCGGCGCCGGCTGCTGCTCGTAGTAGCCGGCGAAGTCACCCTGGTAGGCGACCGGTTGCTGCACGTAGTAGGGGTCCTGCTGCGGCGCGTAGTACTGCTGCTGATAGGCGTACGGATCGGCCTGCTCGGCGTAGTACGGGTCCGGCGCCTGGTGCTCGGCCGCGGGCACGTACTGCGGGTGCTGCTGGGGCACGTGCACGGGCTGCTGCTCGGCCGGGGGCGCCTGCTGAGGCTGCTGCGAGAGGCCGGCGAGGAACTCGTCGTCCGTGGCGTGCAGCGCGCGGTCGCCGGCGCCGTCCTGGGCCGCCATGTGGGCGGCGAGTTCGTCGATCGGCTCGTGGCCCTGCAGCTTCTGTCGGCCGCGTCCGACGGCCTCGAGGGTCTTGGTGAGGACGGCGGAGACGGAGCCGAGGCGGGCGTCGACGTAGCCGTCGGCCCGCTTGCGCAGCTCGTGCGGGTCGGTGGTGCGCTCCGGGGCGTCCTCGGCGTACTCCGCGTTCCACTCCTCGGAGCCCGGGCCGCTGCCGAGCAGCTTCTCCCGCCCGCGCTCGACCGAGCCGACCGTCTTGCTCAGCACCACCTCGAAGTTGGCGAGCTTGCTGTCGACGTATTCGTCGGCCTCGGCGCGGATCTCCTCGGCCTCCCGGCGCGCCTCGGCGAGGATGCGGTCGGCCTCCTCCTGCGAACGCCGGGCCACTTCGGTCCCCGACACCATCGAGCCGCGCTCGGCCTCCGCGGTCTCGACGATCCGCTGGGCCTCCCGGCGCGCCTCCTCGACCATCTGCTCGCGGCCGCCGAGGACCTCCCGCGCCTGCGCGAGCGATCCCGGAAGCGCCTCGCGCACCTCGTCGAGCATGGCGAGGAGCTCGGCCCGGTTGACCACGCACGAGGCGGACATGGGCATCGAGCGCGCGCCGTCGACGGCGGCGACGATCTCATCGAGTTTCTGCTGTACGTCCACGAGGGTGACTGTACGGCGAGCGGACCCGAGTCGACAGCCGGTGCCCCAACCCCGCACGCCCCGCCCGGTGTTCGGCGCTCCGCTCAGCTCTCGGCGAGACGTTCGACGAGGCGCTTCTGCACGGGCTCCGGCAGCAGGTGCGAGACGTCCCCGCCCCAGGTGGCGACCTCCTTGACGAGGCTCGAGGAGAGGAAGCTGTAGGTCGGGTTGGTGGGGACGAAGAGCGTCTCGACGCCGGAGAGGCCGTTGTTCATCTGCGCCATCTGGAGCTCGTAGTCGAAGTCGCTGACCGCACGGAGGCCCTTGACGATCGCGGGGATGTCGCGCTCCTTGCAGAAGTCGACGAGGAGCCCGTGGAACGCCTCCACCTCGACGTTGCCGAACTCCTCGGTGACCTCGCGGATCATCGCGAGCCGCTCGTCCACGGTGAAGAGGCCGCGCTTGGACTTGTTGATCATCACGGCCACGTGCACCACGTCGTACAGCTTCGAGGCGCGGGCGATGATGTCGATGTGTCCGTTGGTGATGGGATCGAAGGACCCCGGACAGACTGCGCGACGCACTGGCGTTTCCTCGCTCTCGGACGGCTCTGAGGTGGGGGCTCCTCCCCCTGCACTCAACATGACCGGGGGGTAACTTCCCGTTCGGCGGCGCGACCGTACCAAAGCGTCGCCTCCCCGTACCGACGGGACCTCATCGCATCGAACCCCTCCGGCCAGCGGAATTCACCGCCCCTGGTGCTGCGTTCCACGGTGGCCAGCGCGATCTCGGACAGCCAGCCTCCGGTGCGGAGTGTGAGGAGTATCTCGCGGAGGGCGTCGTCGGTGACGGCGTACGGCGGATCGAGGAAGACGACGTCGTAAGGGTGCTCGGGAGCGGGCTCCGCCGCGAGCCGGGCCGCCTTCGCCGCGCGCACCTCGGCTCCGGGCAGCCCGACGGAGCGGACGTTCTCACGCAGCGTCCGCAGCGCTCCCGCGTCGGCCTCGACGAGCAGCACGTGGGCCGCGCCGCGGGAGAGCGCCTCCAGGCCGACGGCGCCCGAGCCCGCGTAGAGGTCGAGCAGGTGCAGGCCGCGCCAGCCGCCGGCGCCGCCCAACTGCGCCTCCCAGCTGGAGAAGAGCGCCTCGCGGGCGCGGTCGGAGGTGGGGCGGGTGCTGCCGCCCTGCGGCACCGAGAGCCGGCGTCCGCCCGCTGCTCCGGCGATCACACGGGTCAATGGGTGCTCCTGTTGAGTGGGAGGGTTCGAGGTTTTCACGCGCCCGGGCCGCGGGTGCGGGCGGATCATCCCTTGTCGAGGAAGGTCTCCCGTTCGGTGTCGAGGAGGGCGGCGAGTGCCGTGCGGAGTTCCGGTTGTTCGGCGAGCTCCGGGTCGGCGGCGACGAGGGCGGTCGCCTCGCGGCGGGCCTCCTCGATGACGTCCTCGTCCTCGATGACGGCGAGCATCCGCAGCGAGGAACGCGCACCGGACTGCGCCTGCCCGAGGACGTCGCCCTCGCGGCGCTGCTCCAGGTCGATCCGGGAGAGCGCGAACCCGTCACGGGTCGCGGCGACGGCGTCGAGGCGGGTGCGCGCGGGCGTGGCGGGGGGCATGTCGGTGACGAGCAGGCAGAGGCCGGGCGCCACACCACGGCCCACGCGGCCCCGGAGCTGGTGGAGTTGGGAGACGCCGAAGCGGTCCGCGTCCATGATCGCCATGACGGTCGCGTTGGGGACGTCGACGCCGACCTCGACGACCGTCGTCGCCACGAGCACGTCCACCTCGCCCTCCGCGAAGCGGCGCATCACCTCTTCCTTCGCCTCGCCGGCCATCCGCCCGTGGAGCGGCTCGACGCGGAGTCCGGCGAGCGGCCCCGCCGTGAGCTGCTCGGCGACGTCGAGGACGGCGAGCGGGGGGCGCTTCTCCGCGTCCTCGTCCCCGTCCTGCTCCGCAGCCCCCGCCTTCGCCGGCTCCTCGTCCCCGATCCGGGGGCAGACCACGTACCCCTGGTGCCCGGCCTCGACCTCCTCCCGCACCCGCTCCCAGGCGCGGCTGAGGAAGTGCGGCTTCTCCTTCGCCGGCACGACGTGGGTCGTCAACGGGGAGCGGCCCGCGGGGAGTTGGTCGAGGACGGACGTCTCCAGGTCGCCGAAGACGGTCATCGCGACGGTGCGCGGGATCGGCGTCGCCGTCATCACCAGCAGGTGCGGCGGGCGTTCGGCCTTCGCGCGCAGGGCGTCGCGCTGCTCGACACCGAAGCGGTGCTGCTCGTCGACGACGACGAGGCCAAGGTCCTCGAAGGTGACCTTGTCCTCGATGAGGGCGTGCGTGCCGACGACGATGCCGGCCTCGCCCGTCGTCAGCTCCAGCAGCGCCTTGCGCCGGGCCGCGGCCGGCATCGACCCGGTGAGCAGCACGACGCGGGTGCCCTGCTCGCTTCCGCCGAGCATGCCGCCCTCCGCGAGGCTGCCCATCATCTCGGTGAGGGAGCGGTGGTGCTGCTGGGCGAGGACCTCGGTCGGCGCGAGCATCGCCGCCTGGCCGCCGCCGTCGACGGTGGCGAGCATGGCGCGCAGGGCGACGAGGGTCTTGCCGCTGCCGACGTCGCCCTGGAGCAGGCGGTGCATGGGGTGTTCGGTGCCGAGATCGGCGAGGATCTCGGTGCTCACCTGCTGCTGGCCCTCGGTGAGGGCGAAGGGCAGCCGCGCGTCGAAGGCGTCGAGGAGGCCGCCCTCCACCGGGCGCCGCGCGACGGCGGGGCGGCTCGACTCCTGGGCGCGGCGGCGGGCGAGCGCGACCTGGAGGACGAACGCCTCGTCCCACTTCAGCCGCGTCCGCGCCTCGGCGATCTCGGCCTTCGACTGCGGCCTGTGCACCTTCTCCAGCGCCTCGGCGAGCGGGACGAGGCGGCGTTCGCCGCGCAGCCGCTCGGGCAGCGGGTCGGCGAGGCCGCGCCAGGAGGTCGCCTCCAGCGCGGCGAGGACGGTCGCCACGGACTGCTCGATCGTCCACGAGGAGAGCTGCCGCACCGCCGGGTAGATCGGCAGCAGTTCGGCGGCGAAGCGCTCGGCCTCCTCGCGGCCGGTCTCCTCGTCGAGGAGTTTGTAATCCGGGTGGGAGAGCTGGAGGCGGCGGTTGAAGACGCCGACCTTGCCGGCGAACATCCCGCGCCTGCCGGGGAGGAGCGCGCGCTGGTGGTAGTGGACCGAGCGGCCGAAGAAGACGAGCTGCAACCGCCCCGAACCGTCGGTGAGGTTCACCTCCAGGCGCTGCCCGCGCCCGTGGTTGAACTTGTGCACCCGCGCGTCGGCGACCTGCGCGACGACGGTGACGTGCTCGTCGAGCGGCAGTTCCGCGAGGCGGGTCAGCTCGCCGCGCTCCGCGTACCTGCGGGGGTAGTGGTGGAGGAGGTCGCCGACCGTGTGCAGGTCGAGGTGGTCGGCCATCGCCTTGGCGGTGCTGCCGCCGAGCAGCTTCCGCAGGGGCTCGCCGAGCGGGTCGGGGGAGGGTTCTTCGTCACGCGCAGCCACGGGTCCATCTTGGCGGATACCACCGACGGACGGGGGCGAAGGTGCGGCTACTCGACGCCGACGAGGAGCGGCGAGGTGTGCTGCCGCCCCTCGTAGACCACGGTGTCGACGCCGAGGTGCCGGGTGCGCACCCGCTCCCGCAGCCGCTCGCCGAGCCCCGCGGGTGCCTCGGAGCCCGTCACCAGCGTCACCAGCTCGCCCCCCGCGGCGAGCATGCGGTCCACCACCTCGTCGGCGACCTCGGCGATCCCGTCGCCGATCAGGGCGACGTCGCCCTCGACGAGGCCGAGCACGTCCCCCGCCTGGCACACGCCGGCC
Organism: Streptomyces xiaopingdaonensis; assembly: GCF_000262345.1. GTDB lineage: Bacteria > Actinomycetota > Actinomycetes > Streptomycetales > Streptomycetaceae > Streptomyces > Streptomyces xiaopingdaonensis. The sequence goes on from NZ_AJTQ01000323.1 coordinate 20,101, forward strand.
GTCGTCCAGGAGCGGCGGGCGGCCACGGCGACCTCGCCGTAGCGGGTGGCGCCGGCGGCCGAGGTCATGGCGACCACGTCCTCGTCGAAGCGGAGTTCCGCCGCGTGCACGGCGAGCGCGGCGAGGCCCTGGACGGCGGCGCGGGTCGGGATCACGGCGGTACGGATGCCGGCCTCGCGAGCGGCGGCGGCCGCGCGCGCCGCCACCGCGTGGAGCTCCGTGTCGTTGGGGAGCAGCACCGCCTGCCCGGCGCCCGCGGCGCGGAGCGCGTCGAGCAGTGCGGGCTCGTCGGCCGCGGCGGCGGGGACGACGGCGGCTCCGGCCTCCGTGCACAGTCCGGCGAGGCCCTCGCCCGGCACGACCGCGACGACCGCGCGCGGCGCCGGGCCGCGCTCGGCGCCCTCGTGCCGGCGTGCGCGGGGTGCCGTCTCGGGGGCGCCGCAGCCGTCGCCGAGGTGCGCGACGCGGATGCGCCGGGGGCGGCCAGCGTCGAGCGCCGCTTCGACGGCGGCGCCCGCGTCGTGGACGTGCACGTGGATGCTCCACAGGCCGTCGCCGCCGCCGACGACGAGGGAGTCACCGAGCGGGTAGAGCCGGGCGCGGAGCGCCGCGACCTCCTCGGCTCCGGTCTCGAGGAGGTACATCACCTCGTACGCGGGTGCGCCTGCGGGAACGTCGGCGTCGGGTGGCGAACTCGGCCGCGCGGGGCCGGAGTCGGGCGGGGCGTCCGGCAGCGGCGCCCCGCCGAGCGCCTGCCGTAGGGCGCCGAGGACGGCGAGCAGGCCCGTGCCTCCGGCGTCGACGACCTCGGCGGCGGCGAGGACTCCCAACTGCTCGGTGGTGGCGGCGAGCGCGGCGGCGGCGCCGCGGCAGGCGGCGTCCGCGACGAGTGCGGGCGGTCGGTCCCTGCTCTCCTCGGCCGCGGTGGCGGCCGCCGAGGCGACGGTGAGCATCGTGCCCTCGACGGGGTGGGCCACCGCTTCGTAGGCGGCTTCGGCGGCCCGGCGCAGTGCGGCGGCGAGCAAGTGGCCGGGGTCGCCGGGCGGTTGGGCAGGGTCGAGGCCCAGCGCGAGACCGCGGAGGTACTGGGCGAGGATCGTCCCCGAGTTGCCGCAGGCCCCGAGGAGCGCTCCGCGCGCCATCGCGCGCACGGCCTCGGACGCGGTGGCGCCGTCCTGTTCGGGAAGGGCCGCGGCAGCCGCCGTGAACGTGCGGGCCAGGTTGGTGCCGGTGTCCCCGTCGGCGACGGGGAAGACGTTGATCGCGTCGATATCGGGGCGGGCCGCTTCCAACGCGGTACGGGCGGCGGTGCACCAGCGGCGTACGGCGTCGGGGTCGAGCGGGTGCGGCACGTGGGGCCCTTCCTTCGTCGGCGGTCCCCGGCAGGCTACGTCGGGCCCGCGGACAGGGGCCCCTCGCGGGGGCCGAGGGCGGCCGGTTTCCTCCGGCCTGCCGGGGCGTTGTATGCTTCGGTGGTTGCCCTACTGAATCGGGCACCATCTCCAGTCACCGCCGGTCGTCTACCCGACTCCGCGTGGCCGGGATTGACCGTACGTGCATCTGAAGTCTTTGGAGTGACCCCGTGGCTGCCAACTGCGACGTCTGCGGCAAGGGCCCCAGCTTCGGCAACAACATCTCCCACTCGCACCGCCGCACCCGGCGTCGCTGGAACCCCAACATCCAGCGCGTCCGCACGGTGATCGGTGGGACGCCGAAGCGTGTCAACGCCTGCACCTCGTGCATCAAGGCCGGCAAGGTCTCGCGCTGACGTCCTTCGTGTAACGCAGCGCGGCCACCTCGCTGGTCGCTGTGGAGAGCCGACCCGTCTCTGACGGGCCGGCTCTTCTGTCTGTCCGGACGGCCGGCCCGTACGCACCGCAGCACCGTTGCCCCCCGCAGGCGGCTGCTCACACGCCGCGCAGCCGCCACCCGTGGTCGACGGGCCCGATGCCGGCGCCGAGCCGGAAGCCGGCGGCTATCGCCCCTGCCGTGTACTCCTTCGCCGCCGCGGCCGCTTCGGGGACGGCGTCCCCCCTGGCGAGGCGCGCGGCGAGCGCGCTCGCCAGGGTGCAACCGGTGCCGTGCGTATGGCGGTTGGAGCGGCGCCGCGCGCGGAGCCAGTACTCGGCGCGGCCGTCGGTGAGGAGGTCGACGGCGTCGCCTTCGGCGAGATGCCCGCCCTTGATGAGCGCCCACGTCGGCCCGTGGGCCAGCACCGCCTCGGCGGCCTCGCGCAGCCCCTCTTCCGACTCCACGTGGACCCCCGTGAGTTGGGCGACCTCGTCGAGGTTGGGGGTGACGACGGTCGCCACGGGGAGGAGCCGCTCGCGGACGGCGTCGAGCGCGTCGGCCGCGAGCAGCGAGTCGCCGTGCTTGGAGACGCCGACCGGGTCGACGACGACGGGCGCCTCGACCTCGGCGAGCAACTCACCGACGAGCGCGACGAGTTCGGCCGAGGCGAGCATCCCCGTCTTGACCGCCTGCACCCCGATGTCGTCGACGACGCTGCGGAACTGCGCGGCGACCGCCTCGGCCGGCAGCTCCCAATACCCTTGCACTCCGAGGGAGTTCTGCGCGGTGACGGCGGCGACGACGCTCATGCCGTGGGTGCCGAGCGCGAGCATCGTCTTCAGGTCCGCCTGGATGCCCGCGCCTCCCCCCGAGTCGGAGCCGGCGACGGTGAGGACTCGGGGCGGAGCTGCGGCGATCGGTTGAGCAGGCACGCCGCCGAGACTACCCGGCGGGCTCGGCGAGTTGGGCCCCGGAGTACGGCAGCGGTGGTCACTCGTCGCCGAAGTGGTCCCAGCCGCCCGCCCGGGCCCACGCGGCGCCGTCGACGGTCACCTGCGGCCGGACCGCGGGCGCGAGCACCTCGCCGATGCGGCGCCACCGCGCCGGCAGCTTGCGCCCGCCGGGGAAGGTGGCGACGATCGCGTGGTCCTCGCCGCCGGTGAGGACCCACTGGATCGGATCGACGCCGACGGCCTGGCCGATGTCGTGCATCTGCGCGGGGATGTCGAGTTCGGAGGACTTCAGATCGATCCGGACCCGGCTCGCGCGGGCGATGTGCCCCAGGTCGGCGACGAGTCCGTCGCTGACGTCGATCATGGCGGTCGCACCGAGCTCGGCCGCCGCGGGACCCGCGTGGTACGGCGGTTCGGGCCTGCGGTGCGCCTCGACGAACGCGCGGGGCGAGCGGAAACCGCGCGAAAGCACCGCGTGCCCGGCCGCCGACCAGCCGAGCCAGCCCGTGACCGCCACCGTGTCGCCGGGAAGCGCACCGGAGCGCGTGACGGGTTCGCGGTTGCGGAGGTCGCCGAGGGCCGTGATCGAGACGGTGATCGTCTCGCCCCGTGCGGTGTCCCCTCCGACCACCGCCGCGGAGGCGACGGCCGCCTCGTCCCTGATGCCGTCCATCAGCTCCGTCGGCCAGTTGGCGGGGAGTTCGGCGGGGACGACGAGTCCGAGCAGGAGCGCGGTGGGTGACGCGCCCATCGCCGCGATGTCGGAGAGGTTCTGCGCGGCCGCCTTGCGGCCCACGTCGTACGCCGTCGACCAGTCGCGCCTGAAGTGCCGGCCCTCCAGCAGGATGTCGGTCGTCGCCACCACCCGGCGGTCCGGTGCGGCGACGACGGCGGCGTCGTCGCCCGGTCCGACGCGCACGGCCGGCGTCGAGGTGAGCCGGGAGGTCAACTCCCTGATCAGGCCGAACTCGCCGAGCTCGCCCACCGTTCCGGGATTGCGCCCCGCGGCGTAGCCCTCGGCTGCGCCGCCCCCGCTCAGATCCTGCATGTCGTCGCCCCTTCGTTGCTCGTCGAGTGTGCCCGTGCGCCGGCCCGCCGGAGCGCTACGGGCCGGCTTTGCGCGGGCCTCCCCCTGCCGCACCGCGCGCGGTACCGTGTCTGCTTCGCCCCGCATGATCCTCGTCGCCGCCCTGGAGGTTCCGTGGTACAGGCGTACATCCTGATCCAGACCGACGTCGGAAAGGCCTCGGCGGTTGCCGAGTTCATCGCGGAGATGCACGGAGTTCTCCAAGCCGAGGACGTCACGGGGCCGTACGACGTCGTCGTACGCGCGCAGGCGGAGACGGTCGACGACCTCGGCCGCATGGTGGTGGCCAAGGTCCAGCAAGTGGACGGCATCACCCGCACTCTGACCTGTCCCATCGTCCATCTCTAGGCCCCCGTATGCTCGCCGCGTGAGCATTCCGCACCGCAGCACAGGCCGTCCCCGGGCGGCGCTCGGCTGCGCACTGCTCCTCACGGCCGTCGCCGGCTGCGCGATGACGGAGAGCGACGCGCGCCCCGCGGCCCCCAGCCCCTCGGGCAAGGCCGCGACGGTCTGCCGCAGCCTCCACGACGCGCTGCCGGGAAAGGTCGAGGGCGAGGAGCACAGCACCGACGCCACCGACTCCTCCTACCCCGCTGCCTGGGGCGACCCGGCGATCGAACTCCGCTGCGGGGTCGACCGGCCGGCGAAGCTGACACCAGGCACAGAAGAGTACAACCCGACGTCGGAGGCGGCCGAGGTGAACGGCGTCTCCTGGCTGATCGAGGAGCAGGACGAGGGCTACCGGTTCACGACCACCGACCGTGCCGCGTACGTCGAGGTCACCGTCCCGGAGGCGTACGCTCCCGAGATCGGCGCCCTCACCGACCTCGCGGAGCCCGTGCGCGCCGAGGTTCCCCGCACGCACTAGGCCGCCAACCGCCCTGCGGACACCGCAAGTCGGGGTTCAGCGCAGCCCGGTGGAGCGCCGCAGCGCGGCCTGGATCAGGCGGTCGACGAGCTCGGGGTACGGGACGCCCGTCTCCTGCCACATCCGCGGGTACATCGAGATCGGTGTGAACCCGGGAAGGGTGTTGATCTCGTTGATGACGAACTCGCCGTCCTCGCGGAGGAAGAAGTCGACGCGGGCCAGGCCCTCGCAGGAGAGTGCGTCGAAGGCGCGGACGGCGAGTTCGCGGACCTTCGCCGTCTCCTCCTCGGCGAGCGGGGCGGGCACGCGGCCGGAGGCGGAGTCGATGTACTTCGCCTCGAAGTCGTAGAAGTCGTGCTCGCTCACCGGCGGGATCTCGGCCGGCAGGCTCGCCCGGGGGCCTTCCTCGAACTCCAGCACCCCGCACTCGATCTCGCGCCCGTTCAGCAGCGCCTCGACGATGATCTTCGCGTCGTGCCTGCGCGCTTCGGCGACGGCGTCGTCGAGCCCGGCGAGCCCTTCGAGCTTGGTGATGCCGACGGAGGAGCCGGCGCGCGCAGGCTTCACGAAGACCGGCCAGCCGTGCTCGGCGGCGAAGTCGACGATCCTCGCCCGCGCCGCGGCCGGGTCCTGCTCCCAGTCGCGCGGGCGGACGGTGAGGTACGGGCCGACAGGAAGCGCGAAGGACTCGAAGACCCGCTTCATGTACTCCTTGTCCATCCCCACGGAGGAGGCGAGCACACCGGCGCCCACGTAGGGCACCCCGGAGAGTTCGAGCAGCCCCTGGAGCGTCCCGTCCTCGCCGTACGGGCCGTGCAGGACGGGGAAGACGACGTCGATCTCGCCGAGGGCCTTCGGCACCGCGCCCGGCTCGGTGTAGACGACCTCGCGCTCGCCCGCGTTGAGCGGCAGGACCACGCCCCCGTGCTCGGACTCCGCGACGTCGGCGACGTCGGGCAACTTCCGCCCCTCGATCGCCATGCGCTCCGGCGCGTCCACAGCGGGCATCCAACGGCCGTCGGCGGTGATGCCGATCGGTAGCACCTCGTACTTGTCGCGGTCGATCGCGGCGAGGACCGCGCCGGCAGTCACCACCGAGATCGCGTGCTCGGAGCTGCGTCCGCCGAAGACGACGGCGACGCGGGGCTTGGGAGAGGGGCTGTGGCTGCTCATATCGCTGCGACTTTACCCGGTGGGCCAGTTCGAGTCAGCGGGTGAGGGCGCGAGTCCCCCACGGTTCCGCGTGCGGCCGAAGCCGCCGGTGGGCGCGGGCCGTTCACCGGCTCCGGCGCGTCAGACACGCTCCGGCTTGGCGCTGCGGCCCATCAGTTCCTTGAGCGCGACGTGCGGCGGCTTCCCCTCGTGGACGATGTCCGCGACCGTCTCCGAGATCGGCATCTCGACGGCGTGCCGCTGCGCCAGGGTCCGCACCGACTCGCAGGACTTGACGCCCTCCGCCGTCTGCTTGGTGACGGCGACCGTCTCCTCCAGCGTCATGCCCCGGCCGAGGTTGGTGCCGAAGGTGTGGTTGCGCGAGAGCGGCGAGGAGCACGTGGCGACGAGGTCGCCCATGCCCGCGAGCCCGGCGAACGTCTGCGCGTCGGCGCCCATGGCGAGCCCGAGGCGCGCCGTCTCGGCGAGGCCGCGGGTGATGAGCGACGCCTTCGCGTTGTCCCCGAGGCCCATGCCGTCCGCGATGCCGACGGCGAGCGCGATCACGTTCTTCACGGCGCCGCCGAGTTCGCACCCGACGACGTCGGTGTTGGTGTACGGCCGGAAGTACGGCGTGTGGCACACCTGCTGCAGCCTCATGGCGACGGCCTCGTCCGCGCAGGCGGCCACGGCGGCGGCCGGCTGCCGCGCGGCGACCTCGCGGGCGAGGTTCGGCCCCGTGAGGACGGCGACCTGCCGCTGCGGCACCCCGGCGACCTCCTGCACGACCTCACTCATCCGCTTCGCCGTGCCGAGTTCGACGCCCTTCATCAGCGAGACGAACACCGCCCGGGACGGCAACAGCGGTTTCCAGGCAGCGAGGTTGGCGCGCAACGTCTGCGAGGGGACGGCCAACACCGCGAACTCGGCGCCGGACGCGGCCCGAGCCGGATCGGTCGTCGCGGTGATGCCGCTCGGCAACTCGACGTCGGGGAAGTACTCCGGGTTGCGGCGGGCGCCGTTGATCGCGTCGGCGACCTCCGTGCGCCGCCCGCACAGCGCCACCTCGCACCCGGCGTCGGCGAGCACCATCGCGAAGGCGGTCCCCCACGAACCGGTGCCGAATACCGCTGCCTTCGTCACGCGTTCTCCCCCTCGGCCGCCGGGGCGGCGCTCTCGTTGCGGTGTGCGGGCTCCGCGCCGGGGGACGGCTGCCGCGGCTGCGGAGCGGCGTCCCTGCGGTAGCGGAAGCGTTCCGCCGGCGGTTCCTCTTCCCTGACCTGGGCGAGCTGCTCCGTGACCGCGTCCATCATTACCTCGGTCGCCGCGCGCAGCACCTCGCTCGTCGGCTCCTTGTCGTAGAACTCCGAGAGGTCGACGGGCGGTCCGGCCTGCACGACGAACGTCTTCCGCGGGAACAGGCGGAGCTTCTTCCCCTTGGCGTAGGGCGGCATCGCGAGGTTGGCGCCCCACTGCGCGACGGGGATCACCGGCGCCTTGGTGATCAGCGCCACCCGCGCCGCGCCCGTCTTACCCACCATGGGCCACATGTCGGGGTCCCTGGTGAGCGTGCCCTCGGGGTAGAACGCCACGCACTCGCCCCGCTCGACGGCGTCGACGGCCGCGCGGAACGCGCCCACCGCGTCCGCCGACTCGCGGTAGACCGGGATCTGGCCCGTGCCGCGCATCACGGCACCCACGAAGCCCTTCTTGAAGAGCCCGACCTTGGCGAGGAACCGCGGCACACGCCCGGTGTTGTACTGGTAGTGCGCGTAGGAGAGCGGATCGAGATACGAGTTGTGGTTCACGACGGTGAGGAATCCGCCGTCGTTCGGAATGTGCTCCGTCCCTCGCCAGTCGCGCTTGAAGAACAGCAGGAGCGGCGGTTTCGCCAATACCGCGGCAAGGCGGTACCAGAAACCGACTTTGTGGCGGGACACCCGGACACCATCTCCTCTTGGCCCGTATCGACAACCGCGTGGGATCTCCCCCGGAGCGCATCGGGTTGCGTCTCCCCGCTCGGCGCGCGGACCTCCCGGCGGGGCCGGGGGAGTACGGGAGTGGGCGGCTCCCCTGCGGGCGGGGAGAGACCTCCCCGGCGAAGCACAGGGCAGTGTTGCGCGGCCCATGCCGCCCTGTCGAGCGTGTACTCCGCTCCGCTGCGCCGACCACACCGTAACCCGGGTCCGTTCCGCGGACGCGGGGTGCGGGCGAGAATGGCGGCGATGCATCCGTCCGAACCCCCGGCCCGCTGGAGCCTCGTGGTGCCGTTGAAGCCTCTGGCACGCGCCAAGACGAGGCTGACGCCGGCGGCGCGGGGCGGCCGTATGCCCTCGCTCGTCCTCGCCTTCGCCAAGGACACGGTGAGCGCCGCGCTGCGCTGCCGGCTCGTCGCGAGTGTGGTCGTTGTCACGGACGACGCCTACGCCTCGGCGGAACTCGCGGCGCTCGGCGCGAGACCGGTCCCCGACGCTCCGGCCGCCGGCCTCAACGCCGCGCTCGCGTACGGCACCGCCGCGGCCCGCGCCGAGGCGCCCGCCGCTCCCGTGGCGGCCCTCAACGCGGACCTGCCCGCGCTGCGCACGGCGGAATTGGCGAGGGTTCTCACGGCTGCCGGCCAATTCCCGAGAGCTTTTCTCGCCGACGCCGAGAAAAAGGGAACGACCCTGTTGTCCGCCTTGCCTGGAATGGAACTCGCCCCCGCATTCGGCCCCGAATCACGTACGGCGCACGGCGCTTCGGGGGCGGTCGAGCTCACGCTCGGCGGCGTGGAGAGCGTCCGCAGGGACGTCGACACGGCAGCGGACCTGGAGGCGGCCGCCGAACTCGGCCTGGGGCCGTGGACGGACGCCTGGCGGGCGGCCGGCGCCGGCCCGGCCGCGCGCCCAGCGGCCCGGTAGGCTGCGCGCCATGCAGGCCACCGCGTACACCTTCGACGACGCGTCGCACACCGGCAGCGTGCTGCTCGACGACGGCACCCCGCTCGACTTCGGCGCAGCGGCCTTCGAGGCGGGCGGCCTTCGCCTGCTCCGCCCGGGGCAGCGGGTCCGGGTCGACGTCGAGGGAGAGGGCGAGCAGCGGCGGATCACCCTCGTCACGCTGCACACCTGGTGAGCGGCGGCCGCCACCGGACCGCGCGCCTCGGCTGAGCAGACGCTCAACACGCATGCGCCGCACGCTTCTCAGGAGGGGCGTGCGCCCGCACACGAAAAGGCCGCGGACGCACAAGCCGCGGGCCGGGCTCCCCCGAGGGAGCCCGGCCCGGCGCTTCGCTTCGTCCGCGGCCCGGAGTTGGCCGGTCAGCGCCTGCGCGCGGTCGACTTCTTCGCGGTGGTCTTGCGTGCCGCCGTCTTGCGCGCCGGGGCCTTCTTGGCCGTGCTCTTCTTGGCGGGTGCCTTCTTCGCCGTCGACTTCGAGGCGGTGCTCTTCTTCGCCGCGGTCTTCTTGGCGGGTGCCTTCTTCGCCGTCGACTTCTTCGCCGCCGACTTCGAGGCGGTGCTCTTCCTCGCCGACGTGCTCTTCTTGGCCGTGGTCTTCTTCGCGGCCGTCTTCTTGGCGGGGGCCTTCTTCGCCGACGCCTTCTTCGCGGTGGCCTTCCGCGTGCTGGTGCCGCTGGAGAGGCTTCCCTTGGGGGCCTTCTTCACCGCGACGTCGTTCTTCGGGAGCTTCTTCGCCCCGCTGACGAGGTCCTTGAAGCCGGCGCCCGCACGGAAGCGCGGGACCGAGGTCTTCTTGACCCGCACCCGCTCACCGGTCTGCGGGTTGCGCGCGTAACGCGCCGGACGGTCGACCTTCTCAAAGGAACCGAAGCCGGTGACCGAAACCCGCTCGCCCTGAACGACGGAGCGGACGATCGCGTCGAGTACGACATCGACGGCGTCGGCCGCCTGCTGTCGTCCACCGAGCTGGTCTTGGATGCTTTCGACAAGCTGTGCCTTGTTCACGTCTTCCCCTTCGGAGACATTGCCGGAACGAATCTGTTCAAGCTTTTTCGCACGCTAGGCAGATATATACCGCAAATCAAACACGAAACGGGCGAATCACCCTTGTGCCGCAACGAACTCGACCTTCACGGCGTTCCGTCAGCGCGCACGTCTCCCGGCGCGTTGGGGAATCGGCCCTCGTCGATGTCGACCATCAGACGCTCCAGGCGCCTTTCGGCATCGGCCAGATCGTGCTTGGAAGCCGCCGTGATCACGAGCAGCTTCCGGAACAGCGCCAGTCGAACTTCGTCCGACACACGCGACGAACGGACGCGCCCGTTGGCTTCCTTGAGTCGGGCGGCGAGCCGGTCGTAGAGCTCCAGTTGACCGTCGCGTTCCATGCGGTGATTGTGCCATCTGCGGTGAGTTGTGACTTCCAGCGGGGTGCGCCGCGCGTCCTGCGTCCCGCGTGCGGCAACGGCTGCCGCACCACGAACGCGGCCCAACTGCCCTGCGTGCCGGGTCAGTTGGAGGTGTCATCCGACGCTCGGAGTCGAACCCCGGGCGGCTGCGCGACAAGCGGCGCTCCCTACTGTGAACTGATACGACGCTCAAGAGTATTTCAAGTCATTCAGCGCCTGCCAGGGAGGCAGGTCTCGGGCACGACAAGGCCGTTGTCCGAACGACTCCCCAAGACCGTTGCAGGGAAGGCCCGATGAGGCGGCGCGCCACACCGGGGACCCACCCGAAGGGTACGAACTCGTCGGCGCACACAGCACGAAGCGCGCCCCCGCCGGTG
>NZ_AJTQ01000324.1 GCF_000262345.1 Streptomyces xiaopingdaonensis
AAGGCGCCGGTGCAGCCAACTGCCGCTGCTGCGGCCGGAGATCGGCCGGCGTCTCACCGTCCGGCTCACACGAGGGTGCGCGGCTTGAACGCCGCGCGCGACGACTCGTACGCGGCGATCGCCTCCTCGTTCTTCAGCGTGAGGCTGATGTCGTCGAGCCCTTCCAGCAGACGCCAGCGGGAGTTCTCGTCGAGCTCGAAGGACGCCTCGACGCCCGGGGCGCGCACCGTGCGCTCCTGAAGGTCGACGGTCACCTCCGTCGTCGGATCGGCCTCGACCAGCTCCCACAGCCGCTCGACGGTCTCCTGCGGGAGCACCACCGTCAGCAGGCCGTTCTTGAGTGAGTTGCCGCGGAAGATGTCGGCGAACCGAGGGGAGATGACGGCCTTGAAGCCGTAGTTCTGCAGCGCCCAGACGGCGTGCTCGCGCGAGGAGCCCGTGCCGAAGTCCTCGCCCGCGACGAGCACCGTGGCGCCCTGGTACGCCTCCTGGTTGAGGACGAACTCCGGGTCCTTGCGCCAGGCTTCGAAGAGGCCGTCCTCGAAGCCGTCCCTGGTGACCTTCTTCAACCAGTGGGCGGGGATGATCTGGTCGGTGTCGACGTTGCTGCGGCGCAGCGGTGCGGCCCGACCCGTGTGCGTGGTGAAGGCTTCCATGATCAGCGGGCTCCTGCGGTCTCGTTGGCGTCGGCGAGGTCGGAGGGCGAGGAGAGTCGGCCCAGCACCGCGGTGGCGGCGGCCACCTGCGGCGAGACAAGGTGGGTCCGGCCGCCCTTGCCCTGCCTGCCCTCGAAGTTGCGGTTGGAGGTCGAGGCCGCCCGCTCCCCCGGGTCGAGCTGGTCGGGGTTCATGCCGAGGCACATCGAGCAGCCGGCGTGCCGCCATTCGGCACCCGCCGAGGTGAACACCTTGTCCAGCCCCTCCTCCACGGCCTGGAGCGCGACGCGCACGGAACCGGGTACCACGAGCATGCGCACGTCCCCCGAGACCCTGCGGCCGTCGAGCACCTGGGCCGCGGAACGCAGGTCCTCGATACGGCCGTTGGTGCAGGAACCGACGAAGACGGTGTCCACGGGGACCTCGCGCAGCGGCTGCCCGGCGGCGAGCCCCATGTACTCCAACGCACGCTCGGCCGCGAGCTTCGCCGACTCGTCCGCGAAGGAGGCCGGGTCGGGGACGGAGGCCGAAAGGGGCGCGCCCTGGCCGGGGTTGGTGCCCCAGGTGACGAACGGTGCGAGTTCGTCGGCCTCGATGACGACCTCGTGGTCGTAGACGGCGTCGGCGTCGGTGCGCAGCGTCTTCCAGTAGGCGACGGCGGCGTCCCACTCCTCGCCCTCGGGCGCGTGCTCGCGGCCCTGGAGGTAAGCGAAGGTGGTCTCGTCCGGGGCGATCATGCCGGCGCGGGCGCCCGCCTCGATGGACATGTTGCAGATGGTCATCCGCGCTTCCATCGAGAGCTTCTCGATCGCCTCGCCGCGGTACTCGATGACGTATCCCTGGCCGCCGCCCGTGCCGATCCTGGCGATGATCGCGAGGATGAGGTCCTTCGCGGTGACGTCCGCGGGGAGTTCGCCGTTGACGGTGACCGCCATCGTCCTGAAGGGCGCCAGCGGAAGCGTCTGGGTGGCGAGTACGTGCTCGACCTGGCTGGTGCCGATGCCGAAGGCGAGGGCGCCGAACGCGCCGTGGGTCGAGGTGTGGCTGTCCCCGCAGACGACCGTGGTGCCTGGCTGGGTGAGTCCCAACTGGGGGCCCACGACGTGGACTACGCCCTGCTCGACGTCGCCGAGCGGGTGGAGCCGGACGCCGAAGTCGGCGCAGTTCTTGCGGAGCGTCTCCAGCTGGGTGCGCGAGACGGGGTCGGCGACCGGCTTGTCGATGTCGAGCGTCGGGGTGTTGTGGTCCTCGGTCGCGAGGGTGAGGTCGGTGCGACGCACCTCGCGGCCGGCCTTGCGCAGGCCGTCGAACGCCTGCGGGCTGGTGACCTCGTGGAGCAGGTGCAGATCGATGAAGAGAAGGTCCGGCTCGCCTTCCGCGCGCGTGACGACATGGTCGTCCCAGACTTTCTCCGCGAGTGTCCGTCCCATCGCTATCCCTCCGGCCGGCGGCGGTGCCGACCACTTCTCGAGACCAGTTGCGCCACCCATTTCCGCCCGCGGCGGTGGCTCGCATTCGCCTCCGGGGTGGCCGCCGTCACTACAGATTGGCGCTTTCCGTGGAAGCGTGAACTTGCGTTTCATACTTTGAGACGCGAGTATCGTTTCATGGACAACTCTAGTGGCGTCGGTGTTCTCGACAAGGCAGCTCTCGTTCTGAGCGCTCTGGAGTCCGGTCCGGCAACCCTCGCGGGTCTCGTCGCCTCGACCGGTCTTGCGCGCCCCACGGCGCACCGGCTGGCGGTGGCGCTCGAGCACCACCGCATAGTCGCGCGCGACATGCAGGGCCGATTCATACTCGGCCCCCGGCTCGGCGAACTCTCCGCGGCGGCAGGCGAGGACAGGCTCCTCGCCTCCGCCGGTCCCGTGCTCACGCACCTGCGCGACATCACGGGCGAGAGCGCCCAGCTCTACCGCCGCCAGGGCGAGATGCGCATCTGCGTCGCGGCGGCCGAGCGCCTCTCCGGACTCCGGGACACCGTGCCCGTCGGCTCCACCCTTCCCATGAAGGCGGGTTCGGCCGCCCAGATCCTCATGGCCTGGGAGGAGCCCGAGCGGCTCCATCGCGGGCTCCAGGGCGCCCGGTTCACCGCCACCGCGCTCTCCGGCGTACGCCGTCGCGGCTGGGCGCAGTCGATCGGCGAGCGCGAGCCGGGTGTGGCCTCCGTCTCAGCGCCCGTACGCGGACCCTCGAACCGGGTCGTCGCCGCCGTCTCGGTCTCCGGACCGATCGAGCGGCTGACGCGCCACCCCGGGCGGATGCACGCGCAGGCCATCGTCGACGCCGCCACGCGGCTCAGCGAGGCCCTGCGGCGCACGGGCTGACGGGCAGCGCGGGGCGTGCGCCGCACACGCCCCGCGCCCGGACAACGGATCGCCCCGCCCTTGCGCGGTCGGGACCGTCAGGCCCCGGCCCGCCCCGCGCGGAGCCGCTCAGCGGCGCTCTCGCCCCTGCGCTGCACAGGCTGAGTGCCGTGCGCGGCACCGAGGCCGTGGCGGGGCATGTCGGTGTAGACGCATTCGTAGCGGCCCGGAGGCACCAGGTACGTCTCGTGCCAGATGCCGACGCACCCTTCCGCCTTGCGTGCCCGGCGGTTGAAGTCCGTCCAGGCGGGGCGGTGCCCGCACTCGGGGGCCGCCGCGTAGGCGTAGAGCTTCTCGCGCGACTCCCAGTACTGGACGACCACGAACTCGCGCGGACCGGCGAGGTGTACGCGGGCACCGAGCAGGCCCGAGGACGGGTCGGCGGAGAGCTCCTTGAGCATCTCCGGCATCACCTTGAACACCGGCAGCCAGTGGCGCAGCGCGCGCAGCCGGTTGATCCGCATGCCGATGAGGAAGACGACGACGTCTCCTTCGGCGGCCGTCGTCCGCCGCCCTTGTTCCACCACTGCACCCATGGTGCTCCCCCTTGCAGGCGTTGCGCAGATACTGGATAGTGCGGCTATCCCGCACACTTGGATAGTCCTACTCTCCAAGGTTGCAGGCAAGGGGTTTCTCGAACTTGCGTGCTGCGGGGCGGTGTTCGTCGGCCCACGTGCGGTGAAAGGGGTTCTCGGGGTGCGGCTCTCGGAACTGAGCGAGCGGAGCGGAGTGCCCGTCGCGACGGTCAAGTACTACCTGCGGGAGGGGCTGTTGCCGGCGGGCGAGCGTGTCAGCACGACCCGCTCCGAGTACGGCGAGGAGCACTTGCGGCGGCTCGGTCTGGTCCGCGCGCTCGTCCAGGTGGCGAAAATGCCGATCGCCACCGTCCGCGCCGTACTCGCCGCGGTCGACGCCCCGGGGAGCACGCTGCACTACCGCCTCGGGGCCGCGGTGAGCTCGCTGCCGGACGGTGTCGAGACCGAGAGGGACGGCGTCGAGCCGGCGGTCGAGCGGACCGTCAGGGAGCTACTGGCCCGACTCGGCTGGGAGTTCGGCCTTTCGGCGGGCGAGGGGTACCCGCCGT
>NZ_AJTQ01000325.1 GCF_000262345.1 Streptomyces xiaopingdaonensis
GGGATCTGGGCTACCCGTGCGACGCCGAGACGCTGCTGCCGTACGCACGCGCCGCCGCGACCGCGGCCGAGGCCGACCTCGACCTCATCCAGGGCGCCGGCGGCAGCGAGAAGCGGATAGAGGCCGCCGTGCTCGGGACACTGCTCTACGAACCGGTGCTGCTGAGCCTACGGCGCATCGCCGACGCCGAGGAGTCCAACCGCCGGTTCGGCGGGGAGAGTTGAGGGGCACGGGGCGCACGAAAAGACCCCCGCTGCTGCGGGGGTCCTTCGATCGAGTACCCCCGACCGGATTCGAACCGGCGCTACCGCCTTGAGAGGGCG
>NZ_AJTQ01000326.1 GCF_000262345.1 Streptomyces xiaopingdaonensis
ATCGATCACACAGAGTGTGTGTAAACCGAGCTGGGCTACCAGGACTCGAACCTAGACTAACTGAACCAGAATCAGTCGTGCTGCCAATTACACCATAGCCCACCGTGCTCAACTCCCTTGAGAGTCTTGCTTGGTGATCACCCGGGCTCTCGGCCTTCCGGCCTGTCCCCCTCGGCGACAGATAGAACATTACCCGATCGCGGACGGTGCGCCAAAACGGGGCGGGGCTGGGGGCCAAGGTCCCGGCAGCGGACACGAATGCGCCGCACACCCTTAACGTCGACCACTCAAAGTGACGAGGATGTCACTGACAACCGGGAGACGAAGCATATGGCACGAGGCGCGGCTGCTGGCGAGGGCCCAGGAGAAGGAAGAGGACGTCTTTTCGACGGAACCGGGGCCCACAGCTACTCAGTTCGCACGCACGTCCACGGCGTCACAACGGGCAGATTCCGACGACAGGGCGATAGGTACCGCGGCCTCCGCCCTCTTGCCGGCCCAACGGAGGCACTGAGCGACCGAAGTAGGGACGCTTCGGGCCCCGGAGCAGCAGCCCCGGGGCCCGGAGCACGGTCACTCCGCCGGCTGTTCCGCGAGCTTCGCGAGGGCCGCGTCGATGCGGGACAGGGTGCGCTCGCGGCCGAGTACCTCCACGGACTCGAAGAGCGGGAGGCCGACGGTGCGGCCCGTCACCGCGACGCGGACGGGGGCCTGGGCCTTGCCGAGCTTGAGGCCGTGGGCCTCGCCCGCGGTGAGGACGGCCTGCTTGAGCGGCTCCGCCTGCCACTCGGTGGTGACGAGCTTCTCCCGTGCGGTGCGCAGGAGTTCGCCCGCTCCCGGCTTCATCGCCTTCTGCCAGGACTTCTCGTCGAAGACCGGCTCGTCGAGGAAGAGGAAGTCGACGTTGTCGGTGATCTCGGAGAGGACGGTGACGCGGCTCTGCGCGAGCGGGGCGAGCGCGTCGAAGGCCGCCTGGTCGAAGTTGTCCGGCGGCCACGGCGCGAAGGGGGCGCGGAGCCACGGCGCGCAGCGGGCCGCGAACTCCTCGACGGGGAGCTCGCGAACGTGCGTGGCGTTGATCGCCTCGCACTTCTTCAGGTCGAAGCGCGCCGGGTTGGCGTTGACGTCGCGGACGTCGAAGGCGGCGACCAGCTCGTCGAGCGAGAAGATGTCGCGGTCCTCGGCGAGCGACCAGCCCAGCAGCGAGAGGTAGTTGAGCAGCCCCTCGGGGAGGAAGCCGCGCTCGCGGTAGAGGTTGAGCGAGGACTGCGGGTCCCGCTTGGACAGCTTCTTGTTCCCCTCCCCCATGACATACGGGAGGTGGCCGAACTCGGGGACGATGCCCTTGCCGACACCGAGGTCCGCCAGCGCCCGGTAGAGCGCGATCTGGCGGGGGGTGGAGGAGAGGAGGTCCTCGCCCCGCAGGACGTGGGTGATCTCCATCAGCGCGTCGTCGACCGGGTTGACGAGAGTGTAGAGCGGCTTGCCGTTGGCGCGGACGATGCCGTAATCGGGGACGCTCGTGGGCTGGAAGGTCATCTCGCCGCGGACGAGGTCGGTGAAGGTGATCGGCTCGTCCGGCATCCGGAAGCGGACGATGTGGGTGCGGCCCTCGGCCTCGTACGCGGCGATCTGCTCGGGCGTGAGGTCGCGGCACGCCCCGTCGTACCCGGAGGGGCGGCCCTCCTTGCGGGCCTGCTCGCGACGGGTCTCCAACTCCTCGGCCGTGCAGTAGCAAGGGTAGGCCCGGCCGGACTCCAGCAGGCGGGCGGCGACGTCCTGGTAGAGCTCGGAGCGGAGCGACTGGCGGTAGGGGGCGTGCGGGCCGCCCTCGCCCGCGCCGGTGGCGACGTCGAAGGGCGCGGGGCCCTCGTCCCAGCTGAGACCGAGCCAGCGCAGGGAGTCGAGGAGCTGCTCGTAGGACTCCTCTGAGTCGCGTGCCGCGTCCGTGTCCTCGATGCGGAAGACCAGGGTGCCGCCGGTGTGCCGCGCGTACGCCCAGTTGAAGAGGGCGGTGCGGACGAGGCCGACGTGCGGGTTGCCCGTCGGGCTGGGACAGAAACGTACGCGGACGTTGCTCGCGTTAGTCACGCTTGATCACCTTGTTGGTGAGAGTGCCGATGCCTTCGATGGTGACGGCGACCTCGTCGCCGACGTGCAGGGGGCCGACCCCTGCCGGGGTGCCGGTGAGGACGACGTCGCCGGGCAGGAGCGTCATCGCCTCGGTGATGTGGACGATCAGGTCCTCGACGGAGCGGACCATGTCGCTCGTGCGGCCGAGTTGTCGCTGCTCACCGTTGACGGTGCACATCAGGCCGAGGTCCGACGGCTCGAGGTCGGTCTCGGTCCAGGGGCCGAGCGGGCAGGAGGTGTCGAAGCCCTTGGCGCGGGCCCACTGGTCCTCGCTGCGCTGGACGTCGCGCGCGGTGACGTCGTTGGCGCAGGTGTAGCCGAGGATGACGTCCCGGGCGCGCTCCTTCGGGACGTCCTTGCAGAGCCGGCCGATGACGACGGCGAGCTCGGCCTCGTAGTGCACCTCGGAGGAGAACGACGGGTGGACGATCGAATCCCCCGGGCCGCTCACCGAGGTGGAGGGCTTGAAGAAGACGACCGGGACGTCCGGCACCTCGTTGCCCAACTCCCTGGCGTGCTCGGCGTAGTTGCGGCCGACGGCGACGACCTTGTTGGGCAGGACCGGCGGAAGCAAGCGGACCTGGGAGAGCGGGATCTTCTTGCCCGAGCGCTCGAACTCGGCGAAGGGGTGCCCTTTGATGATGTCGAGGACGGGGCCGCCTTCGGTCTCCGCGTCCCCTTCGACCACTCCGAAGCCGACGGTGCCGTCGAGGGAGAATCTGGCGATGCGCACGGGGGTGTCCTTCACTGGCCTGCGGAACTGACGCTCCAGCCTATGACACCTCGCCGCCGGCTCCCCCGGCC
>NZ_AJTQ01000327.1 GCF_000262345.1 Streptomyces xiaopingdaonensis
GGAGCGGGCCGGCGGCACGCTCGGGACGGGGCTGGAAAGCGTGCGGCCGCACGCCCGGAGGCGATGCGGCCGTGACACTTCGGAGTTGCGCAGTTCCTCAGCGCAGTCGAGCCATGAGGGCGTGCTCGACGAGGGTGATCAGTGCGCTCTTGGCGTCGGAGCGGTGGCGCGCGTCCGTCGTGATGATCGGCGCGTCCGGGCCGATCTGGAGCGCTTCGCGGACCTCTTCGGGACCGTAGGGCTGGTACCCGTCGAAACCGTTGAGGGCGATCACGAACGGCAACCCCGAGTTCTC
>NZ_AJTQ01000328.1 GCF_000262345.1 Streptomyces xiaopingdaonensis
GAACCTCCCACGGTTCCGCCGCTAGAGCTTGCGAAGTCCACTGAGCACCCTTTCGAGCAATGTCACGTCTGGCTGGCCGTCGACGTTGGTCCCGTCGCCGCCGGGCTGATGGATGGCGACGAGGCCCGCCTCGGCCAGGTCGGCGACGAGAATCCGGGCGACGCCGAGCGGGATGGACAGGAGTGCGGAGATCTCGGCGACCGACTTGATCTCGTAGCACAGGCGGCAGATCCGCTGGTGCTCGGGGAGTTGGCCCTGGAGCTGAGCGGTGGCTGCCGTGGTGTGCACCAGCGCCTCGATGGCGAGCTGGTAGCGGGGACGGGTCCGGCCACCCGTCATGGCGTAGGGGCGCACCAGGCGTTGCTGGGCGGTGCGGCGCTTGCCCTGCTCGGCGCCCGGTTGGGGGGCCGGCGGCGGCGTCGGCTCGATGCGCGGGGGTGGGCCCTCCTCGTAGGGTGCGGGCGGGCCCTGGGGGTACGGCTGTCGGGGAGCGCCCGGGTGGTGCGGTTGCTGCGGGGGGCCCGGGTGGTGCGGGCCGTTCGGGCCTGGCCAGCCCGGGCCCTGCTGGCCCTGCTGCCACTGCCCGGTCGCCTGATCGCTCGGCGACGAGGGGAAGTTGAACCGGTTGGGGAACGGTGCGTCCGCTCCGGAGATCGGCGTCTGGCCGCCCTGCGACCGCTGGTCATAGCCGTCGCCGTACGGCGACGGGCTTCCTGGGGGCGTTGCCACTTTCTCCTCCTCCGACTCACGGACGTGCGGACCGGTTCTCCCACCGCGACCTCGGATCGTCCCCCGAATCGCGACTGCGGTACCGCAGCGCGTCCCCGCACTGTATGGCGCCGGGGAGCAATACGCACTGCCTGTCTACCGGTTGAGAGCTCGGCCTCATTTAACGGAACGCATGGGGGACGCCGCTGGTTCGCCTGACACGCGACGATTTCGGGTGCATCTGTGCGGAAGCTGTGCAGGTCCGACGTCCGCCGGTGCAGGACGGCCGGTGCGCGTTCCGGTGCTGCGCGGCTCCGTCCGGCTGCGTCGGCCCTCCGGTCTCGATCCCACGTTCCCCCCTTCCTCCGCCCGCTAGTTGAGGAGGCTCCCCTGGAGCTCGGCGCGCAGGTCGGGCGTGAGGACGGTCCCGGCGCGGTCGACGAGCAGGGCCATCTCGTACCCGATGAGGCCGATGTCGGCCTCCGGGTGCGCAAGGACGGCGAGCGAGGAGCCGTCCGAGATCGACATGATGAAGAGGAAGCCGCGCTCCATCTCCAC
>NZ_AJTQ01000329.1 GCF_000262345.1 Streptomyces xiaopingdaonensis
CCTGCCGCCTTCGAAGATGCGGGAGGCGCCCGCGGTGAGCGAGGTGAGACCCGATGCCACCGCCGCCAACTGGTCGGCGCGGTCGCGCGGGAACCCCTCGGACATCGCAAGCAGAAGTCCGTCGGCGGAGACCACCACCGTGTGCGACACCCCTGGGGTGTTGTCCACGAAGTTGGTGATCAACCAGTTCAGGTTCTGCGCCGCCTGGCTCATCGGGCTCACACTAACGCTCCTGATCGTAGGTGCTGCCGGGGCCGAAGCCCTGTCGGTCATTCTGATTCGCATCGCCCACCGTGCGCCCCCTGCGCACGCCCCGATGCAGGTTACTGAGCCTGCCCCGGACGTCCTCGGGAGCACGAGAGACCGACGGCCCCTCCTGCGGACTCTGCTCTGCCGTGCCCTCCACCAGGTTGGCTCGGGGCACCCTGCGCGGCAGGCCGGAGTCGGTGACACCACCGACCTGCGGTGCGCGCAACTGTCCCGCCTTGTTCCAGCGGTCGTCGTTGGGCGTCCGCCAGTCCGCTCCGGCCTCCGACTGCTGCATCCCCTGCTGGGGTTGCTGCGGTGGGACCGACGAGTCCTGCGCGGGCTGCTGCGCACCCTGGCCGCTCTGCCCTCCGTTGCCCGGCTGCCGCCCGGTCTCGCGGCGCGGGAGGCCGGCTTCGGTGGTGGAGCGGTAGGTGCTCGGTAGCGGCCCTTGATGATCAAAGCCTACGCGGTCACCCGGGGTGTCCGAAACGCTAGGTGCAGGTTCCGCTTCGGGTCCGACCGGGCCGTACTCGCCCTGGAACAAGGGTTCTTGAGGGGCACTCAGCTGACCGTGCTGGAAACCCCCGCCGGGCTGCTGCGGCTGCTCGCCGCCGAACTGCGGTTGCTCGGGCTGCTGTTGAGGAACCTGCCAGCCTTGCACACCGGACGGGTCGCCGTAGCCGGGCGGCAGGCCCTGCTGCCCGCCCGGGTCCATCGCGCCCTGCGTACCGCCGAGTTGGGCAGGTCCGTCCGCCTGGGCCCCGCCCTGCGGGAGGCCCGGCTGCTGCCCGTACGGCTGCTCGCCGGTGACGGCGGGGTCGTGGTGGTGCTCACCCAGCGCTGCCCGCCGCTCCTCACGGAAGAGCGAGCGGCTCACCGGGTCGAGCGACGACGGGTCGGCGGGGACCTCGTAGCGCCCGTCGTCGAAGCCGAGTTCGCCGGCCGAGCGCCCGGCCCCGCCGTAGTCGGGCTCGACGGCCCGCTCCGCCATGATCCGGGAGACGGTGAAGTCCTCCTCGACGCCCGGCTGCTCGCCGCCGCCACCGTGGGTGATCGCGTCCGGGAGCATGACGAGCGAGGTGGTGCCGGCCTGCTCGCCCGAGGGGCGGAGCTGGACGCGGATGCCGTGCCGGTCGGCGAGACGCCCGACGACGAAGAGGCCCATCCGCTGCGAGACGGCGACGTCGACGTTGGGCGGGTTGGCGAGCTTGTGGTTGATGTCCGCGAAGTCCTCGGCCGTGAGGCCGATCCCCTTGTCGTGGATCTCCACCATGACGCGGCCGTCCGGCAGCCGCGTGGCGGTGACCCGGACCTTCGTCTGCGGGGAGGAGAACGAAGTGGCGTTCTCCAGCAGTTCGGCGAGGAGGTGCACGAGGTCGTTGACGACCTGCCCGTGGATCTCCGTCTCGGGGATGCCCGAGAGTTCGATCCGCTCGTAGTGCTCCACCTCGGAGGAGGCGGCACGCAGGATGTCGACGAGCGGGACGGGCTCCGTCCAGCGGCGGCCCGGCTCCTCGCCGGCGAGGACGAGGAGGTTCTCACCGTTGCGCCGCATGCGCGTCGCGAGGTGGTCCATCCGGAAGAGGCTCTCCAACTGGTCCGGGTCGGCCTCGTTGTCCTCCATGTCCGTGATCAGGTTGAGTTGGCGCTCGATCAGGCCCTGGTTGCGGCGCGAGAGGTTGGTGAAGATCGCGTTGACGTTGCCACGGAGCAGGGCCTGTTCGGCGGCGAGGCGGACGGCCTCGCGGTGCACCTGGTCGAAGGCGCGGGCGACTTCGCCGATCTCGTCGCGGCTGTCGATGGGCATCGGCTCGACGCGGGTGTCGACGCTCCCCGGGTCCGTACGGGAGAGCTGGTCGACGAGGGTCGGCAGGCGTTGCTCGGCCACGTCGAAGGCGGCGGTGCGGAGCGAGCGCATCTGGTGGCTCATCGAGCGCGCCATCTTGCCGGCGATGACGAACGCGAGGAGCAGCGCCAGGAGGACGAAGGCCGAGTTGGCGATGGCGTCCCGCTTGGCGTCCGAGACGATCTGGCTCGTCTCCTCGACCGCCTCGACGGAGAGTTGGTGCTCGATCTTCTCGTAGACCTCGAAGGTGCTGGAGGCCGTCTGGAACCAGGTGTCGGTCGTGATCCCCCGGCTGCGCAGCTTGTCTGCGCCGGCACCGGTCCCGATCGCCGCGATCATCTTCTTGCGGTCGGGCGGGGTGACGAAGGGGACGCCCTTGGAGCGTGCCTCCTGCCGCGCCTCGGCGATCTTCTTCTTGCCGTTCCGCTCGGCTTTTGCCGTCTCCGACTTGAGGAGCTCCATGTCCTCGGGACGGCCGCCCGAGGTGTACTCGCCGAGGGCGATGTTCTCCAGGTACGCGTACGACGCGAACGCCGTCAGCTGCTGCTTCTTGTCGGCGGCCGAGGGGCCGGGCTTGACGAGGAGGTGGGTGCCGATGGACCGCGTGAGCGAACCGGCCGCCTTGGCGAGCGAGATGGCGTAGACGGTGCGGCCGTAGGAGGTCACGTTGCCCGTACCGAGGCCGAGTTCGTTGGCGAACTCCATCAGCGGGTGCTGGATGGTGGTGTAGCCCTCTTCGGTGTCGGTACCGCTGAGGCTGGAGGTGTAGGCGGCCTGGCGGAGGCGGCTCAGCTTCGGCTCGTGCTTCTCGAAAGCGGCGAGGCGGCGCTTGAGACCGGGCTTGTCCGGCATGTTGTCGACAGCCCTGTGGAAGTCGCGGGCCGCCTGGTCCGTGGTGTTGCGCAGGTTGTCGATCTCGGGTGCGTTGCGTTCGCCGTTGAGGAGCGGCTGCGCCGTGCGGTCGCGCTCGTTGATGAGGGCGTTGCCGTACTCCGAGGCCGCCTGCACAAGTGCGGCGGTGCGCTGGGCCTCTTCGGCCTCGCGCCACGTCTGGATGGAGTCGTTGACGCGGAATCCGCCGAGCACCAGCGCCACCAGGACCGGAATCAGCAGGATCGCGTTGAGCCGGGTGGCCACGCGCCAGTTGCGCACCGACAAATGGCTGCCCTTGCCGCCCCGCCCCCCGTCGCCTGCCGGGGTGTTCGCCTGGGGTGTGCCCGAAGACCTGCCGGGAGGCGTCGTGTTGTACGACGGCGGGGTGAAGTTCCCCCGCGTCTCCGCCCGGGCCTGCGGCTCAGGACCCGCCTTGCTTCGCCTCACTCGACTTCTCACCTCTCGGCGCCCAGCGCTCCCGTGATCAGCAGCGCGCCGTCACTACTGCTGAGTTCACGAATTCCAGCACGTCACGGCTGCGCATTCCAAACAGTCGGTTCGCCGACCGGGAAGCGTTCACAGAGCTTCGGAAAACCGGGCATTGGGGCCGTGCACGAACAAAAGGGGAGCGGATCGTGCGCAGAGGGAAACACTCCGCTCGCCACCAGTGTTCAATGGTGCCGCGTTTCACTATCGAAACGTTATGAAGGTGAGGCCGAGGATGGCCAAGACCACACTACCCGCACCGCCGTGGTCCGCCGATCTGCACAACTACATGCAGGCGACGGCAACTTGCTCGTTGTTCGGCCACTCGATCTGCACATACGGTGCACATCGACGGACCACGGCGGGTGCTTACTGCAGGCGGGCGAGGAGCGCGTGCTCGACGAGGGTGATGAGGCCGCTCTTGGCGTCGGCACGGTGGCGGGCGTCCGTCGTGATGATCGGGGCACCCGGGCCGATCTGAAGCGCTTCGCGGACCTCTTCGGGACCGTAGGGCTGATGGCCGTCGAAACCGTTGAGGGCGATCACGAACGGCAACCCCGAGTTCTC
>NZ_AJTQ01000330.1 GCF_000262345.1 Streptomyces xiaopingdaonensis
CCGACGGGCGCGTCGCCGACGAACTGGTCAGCCTGCTGCGGCACACCGGGCGCCTGGCCGGGGTGGCCCATCTGACCGATCCCCGTCTGCGGGCTAGAGCTTGCGAAGTCCACTGAGCACCCTTTCGAGCAAGGTCACGTCTGGAGCGCCACCGGGGTCGGTGCCGCCGCCGGGCTGATGGATCGCCACCATCCCGGCCTCGGCGAGGTCGGCGACGAGAATCCGGGCCACCCCCAGCGGTATTGCGAGCAACGCCGAGACCTCGGCAACCGATTTCACCTCAAGGCACAGATGGCAGATCCGCTGGTGCTCGGGGAGCAGACCCTGCAACTGCGCCGGATCTGCACTGGTGCTCACCAGCGCCTCGATCGCGAGTTGGTAGCGCGGCCGGGTGCGGCCGCCCGTCATGGCGTAGGGACGTACCAGGGGTTGGTCGCCTTCGCCCCCGAACGGTGCCTGCTGATTCGCACCGTACGGGTCGGGTGAAGCGGGCGGCGGGGTCATGTCTCCTCCGAGAGAGGGATCAGTGAGATAAGGGCAAGGTGCGGGCTGTGGTGCTCATGTGGGGGGAGCGTGCAAGATCAGTTGAGAATGCTGCCCTGGAGTTCCGCTCGCACGTCTGGAGTGAGTACTGTTCCAGCACGGTCGACGAGCAGGGCCATCTCGTACCCGATGAGGCCGATGTCGGCCTCCGGGTGCGCAAGGACGGCGAGTGAAGAACCGTCCGAGATCGACATGATGAAGAGGAAGCCGCGCTCCATCTCCAC
>NZ_AJTQ01000331.1 GCF_000262345.1 Streptomyces xiaopingdaonensis
ACCACCGCCTTCGAAGATGCGGGAGGCGCCCGCGGTGAGCGAGGTCAATCCTGAAGCGACCGCCGCCAGTTGGTCGGCACGGTCGCGCGGAAAGCCCTCGGACATCGCAAGCAGAAGCCCGTCGGCGGAGACCACCACCGTGTGCGACACCCCTGGGGTGTTCTCCACAAAGTTGGTGATCAACCAGTTCAGATTTTGCGCCGCCTGGCTCATCGGACTCAACTAACGCTCCTGCTGGTAAGTGGGGCCAATGTCGCGCCCATCCGTGCCGGCCTGCCGGCCCTGCTGGATGCCGCGACGGAGATTGGTCAGCCGGCCGCGTACGTCGTCCGGCGCACGCGAGACCTGTGGTCCCGACTGCTGTGCGGACGACTGCTGTTGGGCGGTACCCGCGACCAGGTTGGCACGGGGCACCCGCCGCGGCAGGCCCGACGTGGTGACTCCCCCGGCAGACGGCTGGCGCACCTGTTCGGCACGGCGCCACCGTTCGTCGTTCGGCGAGGCTCCCCAGTGGGAACCGGTGTCGGAGCCGTCCTGCGGCGGGCCCTGAACGGGCTGCCGCTGCGGGGGTACGGCGGATGCCGGCTGATCCGGGCGCGGGGTGGGCGCCTGGGGCGAGCGCGGAGGGGTGTCCGCTGACTGCTGCGGCGCCTGGGCTGGTGGCTGCTGCGCCTGAGTCTGCTGTGGGGGGAAGGGGGCACGCGCCGACGGCCCCGCGCTGCGGAACCAGTTCGACTCCATCGAAGCGAAGATGGGGGTCGGGGTGTCGTCAGGCGCCTGAGGAACGGCGGGTATGCCGTACTCCGGTGCCGCGTGCGCCTGTTGTTGCTGGTGCTGCTGTTGTCGGGGCGCGTTCTCCTCGCCCCGCTGGGGAAGCGCGGGGAACTGCCCCGTCCCGCCGGGACCGGCGGCGCCGCCGCTTGAGGCCCCGGTGAAACCGGGTTGTGCGTACTCGCCGGTGGCCTCGTGTTCGTCGTGGCCACGCGGGAGGTCTTCGGTGGGGGCCTGCTGCCCGGCCGCCCAACTCGGGCGTTGCTGCTCGGCGTTGCGCTCACCGGCGTCCGGCCTCGCGAACGCGCCGGTGTCGCCGGGACCGCGCTGCGGCGCCGCGGCAGGGAACTGGGCGGTGTCGCTCGGTCGCGTGAACTCGCCCGTCTGTCCCGGGTCGTACCCGGCGCGTCCGTCCTGCGGCGGTGCCGCGAACTCGCCGGTGCGGCCGAAGTTCGGGCGTCCGCGTTCGGGACCGCCCTGCTGGAGCCCGCCGCCGACGGCGGGGAACTGCCCGGTGTCACCGGGACCGCCCTGCGGCGGAACGGCGGGGAACTGCCCCGTGTCACCAGGACCGCCCTGCGACGGCACAGCCGG
>NZ_AJTQ01000332.1 GCF_000262345.1 Streptomyces xiaopingdaonensis
CCCTTGACGCCCGGACGACGGCCCGCCTCCGGTGAGCTCGGCCGGGTTGCCCCGGCTCGGCAGCGGCGGCGACGTACGGCCGCCGGGGCCGGACGGCGACTGGGGGGCCGGCGGACCCTGCCCGAGGCCGCTGCGGCCCACCGGCGGTGCGCCGAAGAGGTTGCCGGCGCCCGACTCCTCGCCACCGCTGCCCGGCAGCGCGGGACGCTGCCCGCCGCCCGCGACCTGCCCGCGCGACGGACCGCCGCCGAGCTTTCCGGCACCGGGACCGCCCTGCGGTTCACGCCCAAGGGCCGCGGCGAGACCGCTGCCCTTGGGCGGACGCCCGCCACCGGGACCGCCGGGGCCCACGCCCGGCTTGCCCTTGCTCGCGCCGCCCTGCGCAACTTCGACGGGCAGCATCACGAGCGCCGTGGTGCCGCCGGAGTCCGAGGGGCGGAGCTGTATGCGGATGCCGTGCCGGAGGGAAAGGCGGCCGACGACGAAGAGGCCCATACGGCGGGAGACGGAGACGTCGACCGTCGGCGGGTTGGCAAGCCGCTCGTTGATCGACGAGAGGTCCTCGGGCGAGAGACCGATACCGGTGTCGTGGATCTCCACCAGGACGCGTCCGTCGGGGAGCGCGTGGCCCGTGACCTTCACCTTGGTCTGCGGCGAGGAGAACGAGGTGGCGTTCTCCAGCAGCTCGGCGAGGAGATGGACGAGGTCGTTGACGACGCGTCCGGTGACTTCGGTCGCCGGGACGGAGCTCAACTCGATGCGCTCGTACTGCTCCACCTCGGAGGCCGCCGCACGCAGGACGTCGACGAGCGGGACCGGACGCGTCCAGCGACGGCCCGGCTCCTCGCCGGCGAGCACGAGGAGGTTCTCGCCGTTGCGCCGCATGCGGGTGGCGAGGTGGTCGAGCTTGAAGAGGGAGGAGAGCTGGTCCGGGTCGGCCTCGCGGGACTCCAACTCGGAGATGAGCGAGAGCTGGCGCTGGATCAGGCCCTGGCTCCGCCGCGAGAGGTTGGTGAACATCGCGTTGACGTTCCCCCGCAGCAGCGCCTGTTCGCCTGCGAGGCGGACGGCCTCGCGGTGGACGTCGTCGAACGCGGCCGCGACCCGGCCGATCTCGTCCCTGGTGTGCACACCGACGGACTCGACGGAGGTGTCGACGTCCTGCGGCTCGGCCTCCGACATCTGGCGGACGAGCTGCGGCAGTCGCTCGCGCGCGACGTCCTGGGCGGTGTCCTGGAGGCGGCGCAGCGAGCGCACCATGGAGCGCGCCACGACGAAGGCGCCCACGAGCGAGATGCCGAGCACCAGAAGGATGATGGCGCCGTTGAGGAACGCGGACCCCTGTGCGTCGGAACGGAGTTCGCGCGCCTGCTGCTCCATCTGCGAGAGGAGGCTCGCCTCGATCTTCGCCATCTCGTCGATCTTGGAGCGGTCCTGATCGAACCAGTCCGGGTAGGAGCGGTACTGCTCCTTGATGGCTCCGCTGTTCTGCAGCACGCGGTCGCGGTACTTGTCCGCGGTGGTGATGTTGACGTTGCCGCCGTTGAGCGGCTTGGTGAGGTCCGACGCCTTGTCGTCACCGTAGATCTGGCTGAAGCTGGTGAGTTGGGCCTTCTCGCTGTCGGCCGCCGTGCGGGCGTAGAGGCGGTCGCTCTCCGAGAGCCGCGGGCCACCGTTGCGCGCGAGGCCCGCCGAGATGACGGCGCGCTGGATGGACGCGTACTCCTTGGCGCTGGAGAAGGCCGCGAGCGCGCGCGTGGACTGGATCATCTCCGGGTTGCTCGTCGCCTGGGCCATGTCCTGGGAGAGCGAGAGGAGCGACTCGATCAGCTGGTTGTAGCTGTTGACCGTCTGCGAGACGTAGGCGTCGTTGTCGTACGCGCGGTCGCGGATGTCGCTGATGTCGGTCAACTGGCGGGTGATGTCCAGGACGGTGGACTGGACACCCGCCATCACCTTGTCGCTGCCGTCGATGTCGCCCGTGGCTTCCTTGAACGACTGGAAGGCGCGGTCGGTCTCCTCGCGGGGTGCGACCACCCAGTCGTCCTTGGCGTTGCCCGTGCCGACGAGAGGGCCGGCCGAGCGGTCCCGCTCCTCCTGGAGCGCGGCCGCCAACGCCGTTGCCTGCTCCGTCATTTCGGTCAGGCGCTTCATGTTGTCGAGCTGGTCGACGTTGTCGAGGGAGTCGCCGATGCGCAGGGCGCCGAGGGTGGTCGCGGCCACGACAGGGAGGGCGAGCAGGGAGACGAGGCGGGTGCTGATGCGCCAGTTGCGCATGGCGATTCTGGAGCCGGGGCCGCTCGGGGCCTTGCCCGTTCCCTCGCCCTTACCGCGGTCCTTGTCTCTGGAGCCGTCTACGTCGTGGACGGCGGCAGCGGGACCGCTCTGCTGGGCACGCTGGGCAGCGGCGTCGGACGAACCGCCCGGCTCCGCTTTGCCCTCGGCGTTGCCATCCCTCTTGAAACGTCCCTGCACTAGCGTCGCAACCTCTGGACCAGGCGTCCTGCCGCGTGGACGGCGGGACGGTATCGAGTCACGGGGGGACATCCCCCCTTGGCGGTCGTGAATGACCGGCGCGCCCCACCCGACCGCCGCGCGGCGCTGGTTGAGCGCCTGTGCGCGCCGGCTGTCGTCCTGCGGCGGTCCGTGGAATTCCAGCACAGTGCCGGATCTCCAACAAGGGCTGTGGAAAACCCGCGGAGCCGCATGACGCTTCGCGCACACCGGGTCACTACATGTGCCGAGCGGCGCTCGAAATACCGGATTTTTCCCTACGAGGCGAACAGCGGAGCGCCCTGCCCCACTCAGGCGGCCTGCACGCACAAGTTCACGATGACGAGCATTGTCCGCTATGCCACGTGCTCGAAATGCCTTGCGTGCGGCCTTTGTTCATCACTCGGTGAGCAAACTCACAGGATGATCGTGGCCTATCTCACGCACCACTTGGGAATGGCGGGCCTACTCTCGGCGTTCACAGCGAGTAGCAGATCCACAAGCGCCGAGCAGTCAGTGAGGTAAGGGCAGACGTGAAGTCCACCATCAGCCACAGGAGCATAGCCAACCCCCGCCGCACCACCCTCGCTCACCTCGAGGACGCCGACGATCTCACCACGCAGGCGGTCCAGGAGTCCGAGCAGAACGGCGAGGAGGCTCCCCTCCCGAGTGCAACCGCGAACCCCCGGCGCACGACCCTGGTGGACTCCCCCGCGGACTGAACGCCCGTGCGGAGCCGCTCGGTCGAGTGAAGCGCCCGCGGAATCTCCGCGCACCGGCACGCAGAAGGGGCGGGGTGCCCGACCATCGAGGCCGGGCACGCCGCCCCTTTTCCGTCGCCCGGGGCGTCGTCAGCCCTGCCAGCTGTGCGGCGCGCGGAAGCCGTGCTGCCGGTCGAGGCGCCGCCAGCCCGCCTTGCTGGCGCGGTGCGGACGCGTGGTGGCGGTCGCTCGGTGCGCGCTCGTGGCGCGGGCCATCAACAGAGCGGTGACGGCGGCGAGTTCCTCCTCGCTGGCGTTGCCCTTCTCCACCCGGATCGGGTGGCTGCCTGCGGTAAGCGAACTGTCGGAGTCCACGGTGTCCTCTCTTCTTCCCGTGCGTGAGTTCTCGGTCTTCTCGGCGGAGCCGGGCTCCCGCAGGAGCGCACCGCGCCTCACTGGGGCGGGTTGCCGTGCTTCCGCGCCGGCAGGTCGGCGTGCTTGCTGCGGAGCATCGCGAGGGACGCGACGAGCACCTCTCTCGTCTCCGCCGGGTCGATGACGTCGTCGACGAGGCCGCGTTCGGCCGCGTAATAGGGGTGCATGAGCTCGGACTTGTACTCCTTGACCATCCGCTGCCGCATCGCTTCGGGATCGTCCGCGCCCGCGATCTGCTTGCGGAAGATCACGTTCGCCGCGCCCTCCGCGCCCATCACCGCGATCTCGTTGGTCGGCCAGGCGTACGTCAGGTCGGCTCCGATGGTCTGCGAGTCCATCACGATGTAGGCGCCCCCGTAAGCCTTGCGCAGCACCACGGAGATCCGGGGGACCGTCGCGTTGCAGTAGGCGTAGAGCAGCTTGGCGCCGTGGCGGATGATGCCGCCGTGCTCCTGGTCGACGCCCGGGAGGAAGCCGGGGACGTCGAGGAAGGTGAGGATCGGGATGTTGAAGGCGTCGCACATCTGGACGAAGCGGGCGGCCTTCTCCGACGCCTCGATGTCCAACACGCCGGCGAGCGACTGCGGTTGGTTGGCGACGATGCCGACGACCTCGCCGTCCATCCGCGCCAGGCAGACGATGATGTTCCGCGCCCAGCGCTCGTGCACCTCGAGGAACTCTCCCTCGTCGACGAGCTCCTCGATCACCTTGCGCATGTCGTAGGGGCGGTTGCCGTCGGCGGGGACCAGGTCGTAGAGACCCTCGCCGCGGCGGTCGGCCGGGTCGGTCGGCTCCTCGGACGGAGGGTTCTCGCGGTTGTTCTGCGGGAGCAGCGAGAGGAGGTAGCGCACCTCCTCCAGGCAGGTCTCCTCGTCGTCGTAGGCGAAGTGGCACACGCCCGACGTCTCCGCGTGCACGTCGGCGCCGCCGAGCGCGTTCTGCGTGACCTCCGCACCCGTCACCGCCTGGACCACGTCAGGGCCCGTGATGAACATCTGCGAGGTGTCGCGGACCATGAAGACGAAGTCGGTGAGCGCGGGGCTGTAGGCGGCGCCGCCGGCACACGGGCCGAGCATCACCGAGATCTGCGGGATCACGCCCGACGCCTTGGTGTTGCGCTGGAAGATGCCGCCGTACCCGGCGAGCGCGGAGACGCCCTCCTGGATACGCGCGCCCGCGCCGTCGTTGAGCGAGACGAGCGGCGCTCCCGCGGCGATGGCCTTGTCCATGATCTTGTGGATCTTCGCGGCGTGCGCCTCGCCCAACGCTCCGCCGAAGATGCGGAAGTCGTGCGCGTAGACGAAGACCGTCCGCCCGTGCACGGTTCCCCACCCGGTGATCACGCCGTCGGTGTGCGGCTTCTTCTCCTCCAGGCCGAACCCGGTGGCGCGGTGCCGGCGCAGGGTCTCCACCTCGTGGAAGCTGCCCTCGTCGAGCAGCAGCTCGATGCGCTCGCGCGCGGTCAGTTTCCCCTTGGCGTGCTGCGTCTCGGTGGCCCGCTCGCTCGGGCCCCGGTACGCCTTCTCACGGGTCGCGTGCAGTTCGGCCACGCGCCCGCGGGTGTCCTGCGGTTCGGGGGCCCCCGGCGTGGTCTCCGCCGCCTGTGGTGACAGCTCGGGCAGATCGGTCATGTATAGACCCTACGAAACGCAGGCCCGCCAGAGCGTCGTCGGATTCGTACAGTCTCGGCGGCGGTTTCATGGCTCCGCTGGACAGAACCGGCCAACAACGGGTTACGACGACGTCCCGATGCAGGTCCGCGGCACACCTCGTGCATGCGTCCCTGTGGAGACCCCACAGCAAAAGAGGACGCGCGCTGTACTCGCGCGAGCGGCGGACGACCGGCGCTCCGCTCCGGCGCGGGCTTTGCTCCGTCCCGCGCCCCTCCACTATCGCCTTCTCGTCGCCCGGGCGATGTCAGTGGTCGCTGCGATGCTTCTCCGACGACGCCACCAAGAGGCAAAGGAGCCCGAGTTGAGCGCCTCGACACCGCAGCACTTCGCCCCCGCCCTCGCCGACGACGCACGCACACCACCCCCCGCGGCGGCCGGCGAGCGCGAGACCCTCGTCGCCTTCCTCGACTGGCACCGCGCCACCTTCGAGGCGAAGTGCAGCGGCCTCGCGCCCGAACGCCTCTCCGAGCGCGCCGTTCCGCCCTCCCAGCTCTCCCTCCACGGGCTCGTCCGACACCTGGCGGGCGTCGAACGCTGGTGGTTCCGGGTGCAGTTCGCCGACGAGGACGTCCCGCTCCTCTACTACACCGACGACGACCCCGACCACGAATTCCACGCCCTCGAAGGCGACCCGCAGCAGGCGCTGGACACCTGGCGCGCCGAGTGCTCCCGCTCGCGGGAGATCGTCGCCGCGGCGTCGCTGGAGGAGACCGGCATCCGCCGGCGCACCGGCGATCCCGTGTCCCTGCGTCGCATCCTCGTCCACATGATCGCCGAGTACGCCCGCCACACGGGCCACGCCGACCTGCTCCGCGAGCGGCTCGACGGGGCCACGGGATGGTGACCGCGGCCCGGCCCCCGACTGCCGGGCTGATGCGCGGGCTTGGGGACCGGGCCGGGCGGCGGTCAGTCGAGCGGCTCCTCGCCCGCGCGCAGGAGGCCGTAGGTGCAGCCCTCGGAGAGCGCCTGCCAGGAGGCGGCGATGACGTTGTCGGCGACGCCCACCGTCGACCACTCCCCCGCGCCGTCGCTCATCGAGATCAGCACCCGGGTGGTGGACGCCGCGCCCTTTGCCCCTTCGAGGATGCGGACCTTGTAGTCGACCAGATCCAGCCGCGCCAGCGCCGGGTAGATCCGCTCGAGGCCGACGCGGAGCGCCTGGTCGAGCGCGTGGACCGGGCCGTTCCCCTCGCCGGTGGCGACCTGGCGCTCGCCCTTGGCCCTGAGCTTCACCGTCGCCTCGTTCACCTGGGCTCCGTCGGGGCGCTGTTCGACGATGGTGCGCCAGGACTCGAGCTGGAAGTACCGCTCGGCCACGGGCCCGCTCCCTGCGGCCCTCTCCACCTCCGTGCGCAGGAGGAGTTCGAAGGAGGCGTCGGCCGCCTCGTAGCTGTAGCCCTTGAGCTCCTGCTCCTTGACGCGCTCGACGATCCGCCCGACGAGGTCGCGGTCCCCGCCGAGGTCGTAGCCGAGCTCCTTGCCCTTGAGCTCGACGGACGCCCTCCCGGCCATGTCGGAGACGAGCATCCGCATGCTGTTCCCGACGAGTTCCGGGTCGATGTGCTGGTAGAGGTCCGGGTCGATCTTGATGGCGGAGGCGTGGAGCCCGCCCTTGTGCGCGAAGGCCGAACTCCCCACGTACGGCTGGTGGGTAGCCGGAGTCAGGTTGACGACCTCCGCGATGGCGTGCGAGATCCGTGCGGTCTCCGCGAGAGCGCCCCCCGGGAGGACCCGCCGGTCGTACTTGAGTTCCAGCGTGGGGACGACCTGGAAGAGGTTGGCGTTGCCGACGCGCTCGCCGTACCCGTTGGCCGTGCACTGCACGTGGGTCGCCCCGCCGTCGACTGCGGCGAGCGTATTGGCGACGGCGCACCCGATGTCGTCCTGCGCATGGATGCCGAGCCGCGCCCCGGTGTCCGCGGCGACCGTGCGCACCGTCGCCTGGACCTGCGCGGGAACGGTCCCGCCATTCGTGTCGCAGAGCACGACGACCTCGGCGCCGGCCTCGCTCGCCGTGGTGACGACCTGCTCCGCGTAGCCCGGGTTCACCTGGTGGCCGTCGAAGAAGTGCTCGCAGTCGACGAAGACCCGGCGCCCCTTCTCCCGCAGATGGGCGACGGTTTCGCCGACCATCCGCAGGTTCTCCTCCAGCGTGGTGCGCAGGGCGAGTTCGACGTGGCGGTCGTGCGCCTTGGCGACGATCGTCACCACCGGAGCGCCCGAGTCGACGAGCGCCTTCACCTGCGGGTCGATCGAGGCGGGCACACCCGCGCGGCACGTCGAGCCGAAGGCGACGAGCGTGGCATGGCGGAAGTCGATCTCGCGCCCTGCGCGCTCGAAGAACTCCGTGTCCCGCGGGTTGGCCCCCGGCCAGCCGCCCTCGATGTAGCCGATGCCGTAGTCGTCCAGGAGGCGGGCGACGGCGAGCTTGTCCGCGACGGTGAGGTTGATCCCCTCGCGCTGCGCTCCGTCGCGCAGCGTGGTGTCGAAGACGTGGAAGGCGGGGTCTGCGGCGGCTGCGTCCTCGCCGAGGCGAGGACGCCGATGCTCCGCCGGCTGAGCGGCATCCGTGGTCATGTGCTTCTCGACTCCTGTACCGAAGTGAAGGGTCCGGAATGGTGATCCACTTGTCGCCGGCCCGCGCTCCGATCGGCTCCGCCGGGTGGTGCGGATACGAAAAAACCTCTCGCGGGTGCGAGAGGTCTGCGCGCGGGTCTGGGACACGGTTTCCGTCGCCGCACAGATGGTGCGGCAGGCGGTCACTGCGGACCGGCGCGCCAGCCGATAATCATGGCGTACATGGGCACACTGCGATTTTTGCACGCTCTTCGGCGCTCATCGACAGCGTCTCACGATCCGGTCGCCCCGACGAGCGGCTGGTCCCCGCGACCGACGACTCCGCGGCGCCCTCCGGAAAGCGGAAGCGGGCGGGCCCGTGCACCGGTCCCGCCCGCCGAGACGCCCCGGGCAGCGTGAGCCATCTCACCGCGCCGCGGGCGGCCCCGCTCTCAACCGAGCTTGCGCATCCAGCCGTGGACGTCGTCGCGCCGGCCGCTCTGAATGCCGAGGAGCGCCTCGCGAAGCTGCATGGAAACGGGACCCGCCGTGCCGTCGCCGACCTTCCACGCGTGATCGCGCGACTTCACCTCGCCGACGGGCGTGATCACGGCGGCGGTGCCGCAGGCGAAGACCTCGCTGATCGAGCCGTCCGCGTTGCCGAGCCGCCACTCCTCGGTCGAGATGCGCCGCTCCTCCGTCGCGTAGCCGAGGTCCTCGGCGATCTGGAGCAGGGACCGCCGCGTGATGCCGGGCAGGAGGGTGCCGGTGAGCTCGGGGGTGACGACCTTGGCATCCGCACCGGAGCCGAAGACGAAGGCGAGGTTCATGCCGCCCATCTCCTCGACCCAGCGGCGCTCCACCGCGTCGAGCCAGACGACCTGGTCGCAGCCCTCCTGCGCCGCCTCCGCCTGGGCGACGAGCGAAGCAGCGTAGTTCCCCGCGCACTTGGCCTCCCCCGTGCCGCCCGGCGCGGCGCGCACGTAGTCCTCGGAGAGCCAGACCGAGACGGGCTCCACACCACCGGGGAAGTACGCGCCGGAGGGCGAGGCGATCACCATGAAGAGGTACTCGCGCGCCGGCGCGACACCGAGCCCGACCTCGCTGGCGAACATGAAGGGCCGCAGGTAGAGCGACTCCTCACCGACGCCGGGCACCCACCCCTTGTCCTGCTCGACGAGGATCTCGCACGCCTCGATGAAGGTCTCGACGGGGAGTTCGGGCATCGCCAGCCTGCGGGCGCTCAGTTGGAACCGCTCGGCGTTGGCGTCGGGCCTGAAGACGGCGACCGAGTCGTCGGGCCTGCGGTAGGCCTTGAGCCCCTCGAAGATCGACTGGGCGTAGTGGAGCGTCTTGTTCGCCGGGTCGAGGGAGAGCGAGGCGTACGGCTCCAACCGTGCGTCGTGCCAGCCGCGGCCCTCGGTCCACTTGATCGTCACCATGTGGTCGGTGAAGTACCGGCCGAAGCCTGGTTCCGCGAGTGCAGCCTCCCGCTCAGCCGCGGGCAGCGGCTGGGCCGAGGGCTTGAGTTCGAAGTCGATTCGGGGCGTCATCTGCGCGTCCTCCGCTGGGTGTCGTGTGGACCGCGCTCCCTTACTGCCCCCGGACTCCGGGCCACAGGCCCTCGCTGCTCCGGCACTGCCTGTCGGCGGCCCACGTTCGATTATCGCGCGTGCGGACCGAAATGGGGACGGGGGGATGGCGGTCGATGTGTGGGAAGGTGCACCCGGCCGAGCACAGCGCAGCGGCCGGGCGCCCGGCCCGGCCGCTGGTGGCGGTTGAGTCCGGGCCTAGCCCGCTACTCGTGCCGCGAGCGCGTCACCGATCTCGTCCGTGGTGCGGACGGTCTCCGCGCGCTCGGCGAGATCGGCGGTGACCGCCTCGTCGATGCGGGCGGCCTCGGTCTCGTAGCCGAGGTGGCGCAGGAGCAGCGCGACGGAGAGGACCGTCGCCGTGGGGTCGGCCTTGCCGCTGCCGGCGATGTCGGGCGCCGAGCCGTGGACCGGCTCGAACATCGAGGGGTAGGCGCGGGACGGGTTGATGTTGCCCGAGGCCGCGAGGCCGATACCGCCCGAGACGGCGGCGGCGAGGTCGGTGAGGATGTCGCCGAAGAGGTTGTCGGTGACGATCACGTCGAAGCGCTCGGGGTCCGTCGTGAGGAAGATCGTGGCCGCGTCGACGTGGAGGTAGTCGGTGGTCACCTCGGGGAACTCGGCTCCGACGCTGTCGAAGATCCGCTTCCACAGGTGACCGGCGTGCACGAGCACGTTGTTCTTGTGGACGAGCGTCAGCTTCTTGCGAGGACGCGCATCGGCGCGCGCGTACGCGTCCCGCACCACGCGCTCGACACCGTAGGCGGTGTTGACGCTGACCTCGTTGGCGATCTCGGCGGGCGTTCCCGTCCGGATGGCACCGCCGTTCCCGACGTACGGGCCCTCCGTCCCCTCGCGGACGACGAGGAAGTCGATCTCCGGCCGGCCCGCCAGCGGCGAGGCCGTGTTGGGGAAGAGCTTCGAGGGACGGAGGTTGACGTAGTGGTCGAAGGCGAAACGCAGCTTCAGCAGCAGCCCGCGCTCCAGGACGCCCGAGGGGACGCTCGGGTCGCCGATGGCGCCGAGGAGCAGCGCGTCGTGCCGGGCGAGCCGCTCCAACTCGGCGTCGGTGAGCGTCTCGCCGGTGGCGTGCCAGCGGCGGGCGCCGAGGTCGTACTCCTCGGTCTCCAGCTTCACGTCCGACGGCAGGGCGGCGGTGAGGACCTTGATGCCCTGGGAGACGACCTCCGGGCCGATTCCGTCACCGGGGATCACTGCGAGGCTGATACTGCGCGACATGGCCGGGACCCTACTCCTCGTCCCATGACATGACACAACCGGCTCGCATTCTGGACACGTCAGCGCAACGCCCGGAAGCGGAAGCGGAGTTCGGCCGTCGGCCCTCGCCCGGCTCAGTGGCCGGCCGAGCCTCCGTTGTCCCTGCGGTCGAGTGCGCGCTGCAAGGCGGCCGCGGCGTTGCGGCGGACGGCCTCGCGCTCCTTCGCCGCCGCGCGTACACGGCGGGCCCTCGGCGTGGTGGTGGCAGTCTCCATGGCTCACAACTCCTTCTGCTGACGAGTCGGGAAGAGGCGCTCCGGGGTGCCGTCCTCCACGCCGTCACGGCGGCGTCCCGTCGCGTGGCACGCGGCAGAGCACAGGGGAGGGCGGAAAGGCCGGAAGCCGCGGGGGCGTCGGGCGTCGCGGGGATCACCCGCCGACGCCGAGCCGCGTCCGAGGAAGCTCGATGGAGCAGATCGTTCGGCTTCTACAAATGTAGGAGCCCGCAGCCGTTCTGTCTCGCCAATTACTTGGGCTTCCTACTATCTGAGACGGCGCACCTCCCCGTCTCCCGGCCGCCCCGAGCGGCGCCCGGAACACGAGGACGGGCCCGGCCCCGCTCCGAGGGGGAGCAGGGCCGGGCCCGTCGTGCCGGGTTCGCGGCGGCGTCAGTCCATGTGCGGGTAGCGGTAGTCGGTCGGCGCGACCCGCGTCTCCTTGATCGCCCGCGGCGAGGACCAGCGCAGCAGGTTGAACTTCGAGCCCGCCTTGTCGTTGGTTCCCGAGGCCCGGGCCCCGCCGAAGGGCTGCTGCCCGACGATCGAGCCGGTCGGGCGGTCGTTGAGGTAGAAGTTGCCCGCCGCGAACCGCAGCTTCTCCGACGCCTCGGCGAGCACCGCCCGGTCCTGCGCGAGGACGGCACCGGTGAGCGCGTACCCGGAGGCCGACTCCATCTGGTCGAGCATCGCGTCCCACTCCGCGTCCTCGTAGACGTGGACGGCGATGATCGGCCCGAAGTACTCCTCGGTGAAGACCTCGTTCGCCGGGTCCGAGCAGACGATCACCGTCGGGCGCACGAAGTAGCCGACGCTGTCGTCACAGGTGCCGCCGGCGATGATCTCGCAGGACGGGTCGGCCGACGCGCGGTCGATCGCCGCCTTGTTCTTGGCGAATGCGCGGTCGTCGATGACGGCGCCGAGGAAGTTCGACAGATCGGTGACGTCGCCCATCGCCAGTCCCTCGACCTCGGCGACGAGCTCCTCCTTGAACCCGCTCTCCCAGACCGAGCGCGGCAGGTAGGCGCGGGAGGCCGCCGAGCACTTCTGGCCCTGGTACTCGAACGCACCTCGCGTGATCGCCGTCTTGAGGATCGCCGGGTCGACCGAGGAGTGCGCGACGATGAAGTCCTTGCCGCCCGTCTCGCCGACGAGCCTCGGGTAGGAGCGGTAGTTGGCGATGTTCTCGCCGACCGACTTCCAAAGGTGCTGGAAAGTGGCCGTCGAGCCGGTGAAGTGGATGCCGGCGAGCTCCGGGTGCGGCAGCGCGACCTCGGAGACCTCCCGGCCGTCGCCTGTGACGAGGTTGATGACGCCCTTCGGCATCCCGGCCTCCTCCAGCAACTCCATGAGCAGCACGGCGGAGTGGGTCTGCGTCGGCGACGGCTTCCAGACGACGACGTTGCCCATGAGCGCGGGCGCCGTCGGCAGGTTGCCGGCGATCGCGGTGAAGTTGAACGGGGTGACGGCGTAGACGAAGCCCTCCAGCGGGCGGTGGTCCATCCGGTTCCACACGCCGTTCGGCTGCACCAGCGGCTGCTCGGTGAGGAGTTCGCGCGCGAAGTGGACGTTGAAGCGCCAGAAGTCGATCAGTTCGCAGGGTGCGTCGATCTCCGCCTGCTGCGCCGTCTTGCCCTGGCCGAGCATCGTGGAAGCGGCGATCTTCTCGCGCCAGGGGCCCGCGAGGAGGTCGGCGGCCTTGAGGATGATCGCGGCGCGGTCGTCGAAGGAGAGAGCGCGCCAAGCGGGCGCCGCCTGGAGTGCGGCGTCGATCGCGTCCTGCGCGTCGGCGCGGGTGGCCGTCGCGTAGGTGCCGATCGCCTTGGCGTGCTGGTGCGGCTGCACGACGTCGACCCGCTCGCCGCCGCCCATCCGCCGCACGCCGTCGATCGTCATCGGCAGCTCGATCGGGTTCTCTGCGAGCTGCTTGAGCTCGCGCTCCAGCCGCGCGCGCTCGGCGCTCCCCGGGGCGTACGTCTGCGGGGGCTCGTTGTACGGGGCCGGGACCTGGGTGACAGCGTCCATGGTTCTCTCCTTCGCCGGTGTGGCGTTCTCTACGCTACGTGGGTGTGCCGCTCGGCGGCGGGGATCGGGTCAGCCCCTGGTGACCAGGGACCGCAGGAAGAAGCCGACGTTGGCGGGGCGTTCCGCGAGACGGCGCATGAAGTAGCCGTACCAGTCGGTGCCGTAGGGGACGTAGACACGCATGCGGCGGCCGTCGGCGACGAGCCTGGACTGCTCCTCGGTGCGGATGCCGTAGAGCATCTGGAACTCGTACTCGTCGCTCTTCCGCCCGTTCCGGACGGCGAGTTCCTCCGCGAGGGCGACCATGCGCGGGTCGTGCGAACCGACCATGGGGTAGCCCTTGCCGGCCATGAGGGTCTTCAGGCAGCGCACGTACGCCCGGTCGACCTCGTGCTTGCTCTGGTACGCGACCGAGGCGGGCTCGTCGTAGGCGCCCTTGACGAGCCGGACGCGGGAGCCCGCCCCGGCGAGGGCGCGGCAGTCGTCCTCGGTGCGGTACAGGTAGGACTGCACCACGACGCCCGTCTGCGGGTACCGCTTACGCAACTCGGCGAGGACGGCGAGCATCGAGTCGATCGTGGTGTGGTCCTCGGCGTCGAGAGTGACGGTGGTGCCCGCCTCGGCCGCCGCCTCGACGACGGCGAGGACGTTCTCGAAGGCGAGGTCCTCGCCCCCGTCGGCGAGGCCGAGGCCGAAGGCGGAGAGCTTCACCGACATCTCCGCGCGGTCGCCGAGGTCCGTGCCGGCAAGCGCCTCGACGAGCCGTAGGTAGGCGTCCCTGTTGCCCAACGCCTCGCTGCGTTCTGTGATGTCCTCGCCGAGGTGGTCGAGGGTCACCCGCTTTCCGGCGTCGGTGAGCGACCTGACCGTCTCCATCGCCGGTGCGAGCGCCTCGCCCGCGACGAAGCGGTCGACGACGGGCCGGGTGACCGGAGCTGCGGCCACGATTCTGCGGATGCTGTCGCTGCGCGCGGCGGCGAGGAGCACGGGACCCAGCACGGGCACCTCCACGGTTGTGCGTCTGTCGGCTCGACGGTGCGGGAGCCACCCAGAACCTAAGGATCGTGCCGGTCGGCAGCCATCGACAGCTGTCACGTATCCGTGGCCCGGATCTCAGACAGATGTATGAGAGCGGGCACGCAGGTGGAGGAGAATGGCAGCAGCGCCCGGCGTTGCGACCGCGGCAGGAAGACGCGGCCGGCGGAGAAGGAGGCGGGGATGCGCGAGGACTACCAGACGCTCATCGACGGGGTCTCGGCCCTGCTCGGTACGCCCGCGCTGCTCGAGGGGCGGGACTTCGGGCTGATCGCCTTCGGCGCGCACCCCGGGGACGGTGCGGAGGCCGCGCTCGATCCCGTGCGGACGCGCTCCATCCTTCAGCGGGGCTCCAGTTCGGCGGTGCGCGCCTGGTTCGAGGGCTTCGGCATCACCCGCGCCGCGGGCCCCGTCCGTATCCCGCCCGACCCGTCGGCCGGCGTCGTGCACGGGCGGATCTGCCTGCCGGCCCGCGAGAGCGGCGTCGTACACGGGTACATCTGGCTCCTCGACGACGGCGTGCTCTCCCTCGACGATCCGCGGCTCGGCGCCGCCATGGGCACGGCTGCACGGATCGGCGAACTCCTCGCGGCACGCACTCGGAGCGAAGCACGGCAGGGCGAGCTGCTGCGGGCCGTGCTCACGGGCGACGAGGGCGCCGCACGCGACGAGGCGGAGACCGAACTGCGGCGCGCACTGGGACCGGTGGCGCAGGGCCACGTCGCGCTCGTCGCCGTGACACCGTGGCCCGCGCCGGGCGCCGGGCGCGCTCCCGCGCAGGTTCCGTACCTCGTCGCCCACACCCCGCTCGACGGGGCGCTCGCCGTGCTCGTACGGCTGCGCACCTCCGACGTGGGCCCGGCGGCGGAGGCGGCGGAGAGGCTGCTGGGATGTGATGGGGCTCCGGGGTCGACGGGCGCCTGCGCGGGCGTGAGCGGAGCGCGCGAGAGCGCGAGGGGGTTGCGCGGCGCGTGGCGTCAGGCGCGTGCTGCGGCGCGTGCCGCGGGTGCGGAGCGGCGGTTCGCGCCGGTGGCGAGGTGGGACGGGATCGGACCGTACCGCCTCCTCACCGAACTCGGTCCCGGGCACGCGGAGGACGCGGCGGTGCTCCCGCTCCTCGGCCACGCGCACCGCGAACTCGCCCGTACGGCCGAGGTGTTCCTCGACCACGCCGGGCAGGCGACGCGCGCCGCTACAGCCCTCGGCGTCCACCGGCAGACCCTCTACTACCGCCTCTCCCGCGTCGAGCGCCTCACCGGACTCGACCTCGACGACGGCGAGGACCGGCTGCTTCTGCACATGGCCCTCAAGACGGGACGGTTGTAAGGGCGTTGTCGTCGGGGAGCGGGACGGCGCCCGATTCCGGTGCGGGCACCGTCCTTCGGACGGCTCGGCGTCGGTGCTCGCGGCGGCCGGCGGGTTCCGGGAGGCAGCCGGGGACCGCTGTCGCGCTGTCCGTGCTCCTCCGGTGAACTTGCTCGGGCATGCGGAGTGTTCAGGCACTGGAGCGCGGTGCCGTGCGACGCGAGTCACCGAACGGGCGCTGCGGGGTCCACCAACTGGAGCGGTTGCGACCGCACTTGGCTTCCGCCCCCTCGACGAGGCGCCTCCACGACCGTGCACGGCCGCGACGGCATGCCGCCCGCGCCTTTGCGCGAGCGGACGGGTGCCCCGCATGCCTGGTCCGCTGCCGAGTCCCCGACGTCCGAAAGCGTCCCGCCCATCCGCGCCGCGGCGACCGCGAGTTGGCCGGGTCACCCCTCGAACGCCGGGCCCTCCCCCCGCTCGGTGCGCTCCGTCACCTCGGCACCCCCACCCAGCGTCAGCGCGGAATCGGCGTGGAGCGTGAGGCGTACCGGCACGAAGTCGGTCGCGTCCACCAGCGACTCGGCGGTTCCGGGGTGGCGGGCGAAGCGCGGAT
This sequence comes from Streptomyces xiaopingdaonensis, assembly GCF_000262345.1. GTDB lineage: Bacteria > Actinomycetota > Actinomycetes > Streptomycetales > Streptomycetaceae > Streptomyces > Streptomyces xiaopingdaonensis. Next base: position 15,925 of record NZ_AJTQ01000332.1, read on the forward strand.
GGGCGCCCCCGCTGATCTGCCACCGTATGCGGTGGCCGACGTCGAAGCGATGGGCCGTCGAACTCATCGGCACGGTGAGGCGCGACGGTTGCTGCCCGTCGGTCCGCACCCTTGCCAACCCGTCGCAGACGTTGGAGGAGCGCCCCTGCGCGTCCACGTCGCACAGGCGGGCGAAGACGGCGGCATGGCCGGTGTCCGTCGAGACGCTCAACCGTGCGGAGACCTGCCCCAAGACGTCGACGGGCTCGGTGAGCGGAGGCCCCGTGAACGTCAACACGTCCTCCCTGGCCTCCAGTACGCCGTTGTCGCGGGGACCGGCAGCGGGCGAGAGCAGGGGGCCGCCGACGGACGGCGTGGGGTCGTCCGGGTCGTAGCGGAACGACGCCAGAGGCTCGGAGCCCGTGGGTGCGTGCTGGGTGAGATGTCCGTGCGGGGCGGGGAACCAGACTCCGGCGCCCGTGGGCGGAGGCCAGTCGTCGAGGTCCCGCCACGCGTCCTCGCCGCCGACGTGCACACGCACCCTGGTGGGGCGGAGGTCGGAAGGGTCGTCGCACAGGTGGGCACGGAGCCAGGCGAGACTGTCGGCGAACACCTCGGCCCACCCCCGTTGGAGGGCCGAGGTGTGGGTCCAGGGGCCGACGAGCAGGGCGGCGTCGCACCCCGACCGGCGCAGGCGCGCGTACTGTTCCAAGGTCTGGTCGAGCAGCGCGTCGTGCCATCCGGTGACCAGGCCGGTGGGTACGTCGAGCCGCTCGGCCGATGCGGCCAGCGAAGCGCCGTGCCAGTAGGCGTCGTCCGGGTCCGGGTGCGTCATCACGTCGTCGAGCCAGGGCACTTCGCCACCGAGGGCAGGCACGTAAGCCCCCCGCAGCGGCCGCGCCGCGACAACGCCGCTGAGCCGGCGCTGGAGGCGCAGCGTCGCCCTCATGAACCGTGGCACGCCCCTGTGCTGGTAGGTGAGGCCGGCGCCGACGGAGAGGG
>NZ_AJTQ01000333.1 GCF_000262345.1 Streptomyces xiaopingdaonensis
CGTGCAGGCCCAACTGCACCACCATGGCCTTCAGTTCGGGCGGCGGCTCCGCGGCGAGGGCCCACTGCACGTAGGCGAGGTAGCTGGGGCCGACGGTCCCGAGGGTGCCGTCGAACCAGGGCTGCTCACGGAGCCAGGCCACCGTCGCCCGGGCGTCGGCGACCTCGTTGCGCCACAGGTCGAACGCGCCGCCCGAACCGCCGGTGCCGCGGCAGCTCTGCAGGACCACGTGGAAGCCCTGTTCGGCGAAGAGGAGGCCGTACATGGGCGACCACGGCAGGCCCCTGCCGTACGGCGAGCGCACCAGGAGAGTGGGGAAGTCGCCCTCGGCGCGGGGGAAGTAGTGGTCGGTGACGAGCGGGCTGCCGTCGGCGCCCGGCACCGGGAGCCGCGGCTCCCACCCGGCCTCGTACAGCTTGGCCGGGAGGCGACGCCACGTCGCCCTCATCGCCCGTGCGGCGCGTGGGGGCTTCCCGCGCGGCGGGGTCCAACTCGACGTCGGGGCAGGGGTGTCCGCTCGCTGTGTCATCATGGCCTCCCGAGTTTTTCCGTACGCCGTACGAGAATACAGGGTGTTTGACTGAGAGGCTCAAACAAGGCCAACGCGACCGAGAAAAGGCGTGGACCATGCCTCACGACGAAGGCGCCCCCGGCATCGACCCTCAGCAGCTCTGGCTGCGCTCCGGCCCGTCCCGCAGAGGTCGCAAGCCCGCGTACAGCCGAGAGGCGATCACCGCGGCAGCCGTCGCACTCGCCGACGCGGAAGGGATCGAAGCCGTCACCATGCGGAGAGTGGCCGCACAGGTCGGCGCCGGCGTGATGTCGCTCTACAGCTACGCGCCGGACAAGGAGACGCTGCTGCACCTGATGGTCGACCACGTCAGCGGCGAACCCCCGACCACCGACCCGCTCACCGGCGACTGGCGCGTCGACCTCAAGGCCGTCGCTCATCGGCAGCGCGCCCTCATGCTGCGGCACCCCTGGCTGCCGGCGGCCCTCTCCACCCGCCGTACCCCGGGCCCCAACGCCCTCGCGTTCCTGGAGCACGTCCTCGCAGCCCTACGGCCGACCGGACTGGACGGTACGGCGAAGCTGGAGATCTTCGCCCAACTCACCGCGTTCACGGCCGCGCACGTCTCCCACGAGATCACGCAGGCCGCGGCCGCACAGTCCACCGAGCGCACCGCAGCCGAAGCCCGCTACCTCGCCGCGGTCGCGAGCGACGGCGCGCACCCCGAGCTCGCCGAAGCCCTTTCCGCGCCGGGGCGCCCCCTCACCCCGGAAGCCACCTTCGCGCGGTTCCTCAACCGCCTGGTCGACGGACTCGACACCGGCTGAACCCACCACGGCGGCAGCCAAGCACACGGGCCGGGCCCGGTGGGAGACTCAACCTCCCACCGGGCCCGGCCCGTTGCTGCTGCGCCCGTGCGGGGCGGCTCGTCCCGCACGGGCGTCCGGTTCACTCCGTCAGGTCGACTCCGCGGGCGCGGGTGGCGCCGACCTCGCCGGCGATCTCGTTGAGCACGGTGGCACCGACGGTGTCGTCGACGGTCAGGGCGACGACCGCCTCACCGCCCTCCTCCGCCCGAGAGACCTGCATACCGGCGATGTTGACGCCGGCCTCGCCGAGGATGCGGCCCACGGTGCCGACGACGCCCGGGCGGTCCGTGTAGCTGAGGAACGCCATGTGGTCGGTGAGGGCGAGGTCGACGTCGTGATCGTTGATGGCGACGATCTTCTGGAGATGCTTCGGACCCGCGAGGGTGCCGGAGGCCGAGACCTCCTCGCCGCCCGAGAGGGTGCCGCGCACGGTGACGACGTTGCGGTGGTTCCGTGCCTCGCTCGAGGTGGTCAGCCGCACCTCGATGCCGCGCTCCTGCGCGAAGAGGGGGGCGTTGACGTAGGAGACCGTCTCGTCGACGACGTCCTCGAACACGCCCTTCAGCGCGGAGAGTTCCAGCACCTTGACGTCGTGCTGGGTGATCTCGCCGTAGACCTCGACGTCGAGCCGGACGGCGACCTCGCCCGCCAGCGCCGTGAAGATGCGGCCGAGCTTCTCCGCGAGCGGCAGCGCCGGACGGACGTCCTCGGCGATGACCCCGCCCTGGACGTTGACGGCGTCCGGCACCAACTCGCCCGCGAGCGCCAACCGGACCGACTTCGCGACGGCGATACCGGCCTTCTCCTGCGCCTCCCCCGTCGAGGCGCCGAGGTGCGGAGTACAGACGACCTGGTCGAAGGCGAAGAGCGGGGAGTCGGTGCAGGGTTCCGAGGCGTAGACGTCGAGCCCCGCACCTGCCACGCGGCCCTCCTTGAGCGCGGAGGCGAGCGCGTCCTCGTCGACGATGCCGCCACGCGCCGCGTTGACGATGCGGACGGAGGGCTTGACCTTGTGGAGCGCCTCGTCGCCGATGAGGCCCGCGGTCTCCGGGGTCTTCGGGAGGTGGACGGTGACGAAGTCCGAGACCTCCAAAAGTTCGTCGAGCGAGACCAGCTTGACGCCCATCTGCGCGGCACGGGCCGGCTGGACGAACGGGTCGTAGGCGACGACCTTCATGCCGAACGCCGACATCCGCTGCGCGACGAGCACGCCGATCCGCCCGAGCCCGACGACGCCGAGGGTCTTCTCGCTCAGCTCGACGCCGGTGTACTTGCTCCGCTTCCACTCGCCGTTCTTCAAGGAGCCGGTGGCCTGGGGGATGTTGCGGGCCGTGGCGATGAGGAGGCCGCAGGCGAGCTCGGCGGCGGTGACGATGTTGGAGGTGGGGGCGTTGACCACCATCACGCCCGCCTTCGTCGCGGCGGGAACGTCGACGTTGTCGAGGCCGACGCCGGCGCGGGCGATGACTTTGAGTTTCCCGGCGGCGGCGATCGCCTCGTCGTCGACCTTCGTTGCCGAGCGGACGAGGATCGCGTCCACGTCGGCGATCGCAGGGAGGAGCTCGGCTCGGTCCGCACCGTTGCAGTGCCGGATCTCGAAGTCCGGTCCGAGGGCGTCGACAGTGGCGGGCGACAGCTCTTCTGCGATGAGTACTACAGGCTTGCTCACGTGGTCTCCAGTCGGATCATCCCCGCACGCCGGCGGGGCACGGCCGAGTCCCGACGGCCGCAGACGGTGGAGGGGGTCATCCCCGCGGGCGCAGGGCAGACGCACGACGCTGTGAGCCTGGCGCGCTTGCATGATGCAGTCTAGCGACGGCCCCCGGACGTGACGGAACTCTCGAAATGATCGTTCCCCTGCCGACGGACGGCACGCCTCGGAGGGCGCTCCCTTCTGGAAGCGCCCTCCGAGCGTACGCCGGGATCGGTCAGCCCGAAACGGGGCCGCGGCGGGTCCGCGTGGGGACCCCCCGGAGCCTCAGGCGTTCTTGGGGGCCTCGCCCTCCGGCTCGTCGACCCAGCTCATCAGGGAGCGGAGCTTGCGGCCCGTGCTCTCCAGCAGGCTGTCGTGGTCGTCCTTCTTGTACTCGTTGTACTTCGGCAGACCGGCGTTGTACTCGGCCATCCAGTTGTTGGCGAAGGAACCGTCCTGGATCTCCGAGAGGATCTTGCGCATCTCGGCCTTGGTCGCGTCGTTGACCACGCGCGGACCCGAGACGTAGTCGCCCCACTCCGCCGTCTCCGAGATCGACCAGCGCATCTTCTCCAGGCCGCCCTCGTACATGAGGTCGACGATGAGCTTCAGCTCGTGGAGGCACTCGAAGTACGCGATCTCCGGCTGGTATCCGGCCTCGACGAGCGTCTCGAAGCCGGCCTTCACGAGAGCCGAGGTGCCGCCGCAGAGCACGGCCTGCTCGCCGAAGAGGTCGGTCTCGGCCTCCTCGGTGAAGGTCGTCTTGATGACGCCGGCACGGGTGCCGCCGATACCCTTCGCGTACGAGAGGGCGAGCGCGAACGCGTTGCCGCTGGCGTCGTTCTCCACCGCCGCGATGCACGGGACGCCGCGGCCCTCCTCGTACTGGCGGCGGACCAGGTGGCCGGGGCCCTTGGGCGCGACCATGCAGACATCGACGGTGGACGGGGGCTGGATGAAGCCGTAGCGGATGTTGAGGCCGTGCCCGAAGAAGATCGCGTCGCCGTCCTTGAGGTTCGGGGCGACGGACTCCTCGTAGATCTTGGCCTGGATCGGGTCGGGGACGAGGATCATGATCACGTCGGCCTCGGCGGCGGCCTCGCCCGGAGTGGTCACCTTCAGGCCCTGCTCCTCGGCCCTGGCACGGGACTTGGAGCCCTCGTGCAGGCCGACCCGCACGTCCACGCCGGAGTCGCGCAGCGAGAGCGCGTGGGCGTGGCCCTGGCTCCCGTAGCCGAGGACCGCGACCTTGCGGCCCTGGATCAGGGAGAGGTCGGCATCGTCGTCGTAGAACAGCTCGGCCACTTGGGGTTTCTCCTTGCTTCGCTTGCTGATTGCGTCGGCCGCCTGCGGCGGCCGGCGGTGGGACGGGACCTACGGGACTTCAGGCCCCGTGAGTGCAACGGCGCTGCGGCTCAGGCCGTCCGCTCGAGCGAGCGCAGGCTCCGGTCGGTGATGGAGCGGGCGCCTCGCCCGATGGCGATCGTGCCGGACTGCACCAGTTCCTTGATGCCGAAGGGCTCCAGCATCTTCAGCATCGCCTCCAGCTTGTCGCCGGAGCCGGTCGCCTCGATGGTGACGGCCTCGGGTGAGACGTCGACCGTCTTGGCGCGGAAGAGCTGGACGATCTCCACGATCTGGGAGCGGGTCTCGTTGTCGGCGCGGACCTTCGCGAGGACCAGTTCGCGCTGAACAGCCGAGTCCGGCTCCAACTCGACGATCTTCAGTACGTTGACCAGCTTGTTGAGCTGCTTGGTGACCTGCTCTAGCGGCAGGTCCTCGACATTCACCACGATGGTGATGCGGGAGATGTCGGGGTGCTCGGTGACTCCGACGGCGAGCGAGTCGATGTTGAACCCGCGCCGGGAGAACAGTGAGGCGATCCTAGCGAGGATGCCCGGAGTGTCCTCCACCAGGACGGAGAGTGTGTGCTTGGACATGTGGGCGGCCCGTTTCGTGAGAGAGTGCTCGGTTGCTCGGCGGGGTCGGCCGGTCAGTCGTCGCCGCTGAAGTCGGGGCGGACTCCGCGGGCCGCCATGACCTCGTCGTTGGAGGTGCCGGCGGCGACCATCGGCCAGACCATGGCGTCCTCGTTGACGATGAAGTCGACGACGACGGGGCGGTCGTTGATCGCGTTGGCCTTCTCGATCACCGCGTCGAGCTGGTCGGGGGTCTCGCAGCGGATGCCGACGCAGCCCATCGCCTCTGCGAGCTTCACGAAGTCGGGGCAGCGGGTGCCCTTCGGCTCCGAGCCCTCCTCCGGTTCTTCGGGCGGTGCGCCGTGGGGCGCGTGGAGGTTGGTGTTGGAGTAGCGCTGGTTGTAGAAGAGGGTCTGCCACTGGCGGACCATGCCGAGGGCACCGTTGTTGATCACGGCGACCTTGATCGGGATGCCGTTCATCGCGGCCGTGACCAGCTCCTGGTTGGTCATCTGGAAGCAGCCGTCCCCGTCGACCGCCCAGACGGTGCGCCCCGGCTGCCCCACCTTGGCACCGAGCGCTGCCGGGACCGCGTACCCCATCGTGCCGAGACCGCCGGAGTTGAGCCAGGTCGCCGGGGTCTCGTGGTCGATGAAGTGCGCCGCCCACATCTGGTGCTGGCCCACTCCCGCGGCGAAGACCGAGCCCTCGGGTGCGAGTTCGCCGAGTCGCTGGATCACCTGCTGCGGGGCGAGCGCCCCGTCGTCGGGCAGGTCGTAGCCGAGCGGGTACGCCTCGCTCCAGCGGCTGAGGAGCTTCCACCACTCCGCGTACCGGGCTCTCGCCTCCTCGCCCGCCTGCCCGCCTTCGAACTCCGACTGGAGGGCGACGACGAGGTCGGCGATCACCTCGCGCGCGTCGCCGACGATCGGGACGTCCGCCGCGCGGTTCTTGCCGATCTCCGCGGGGTCGATGTCGGCATGGACGACCTTGGCGTGCGGCGCGAAGGAATCCAACTTTCCGGTGACGCGGTCATCGAAGCGCACTCCGAGTCCCACGATCAGGTCCGACTTCTGCAGCGCGGTGACGGCCGCGACGGCTCCGTGCATGCCCGGCATGCCCAGGTGCTGCTCGTGGCTGTCGGGGAAGGAGCCGAGGCCCATGAGCGTCGTCGTGACCGGGGCGCCCGTGAGTTCGGCGAGCACCTTCAACTCCGCCGAGGCACCTGCCTTCAGAACGCCGCCGCCGACGTAGAGGACGGGGCGGGACGCCTCGCAGAGCAGTCGCGCCGCCTCCCTGATCTGCTTGCCGTGCGGCTTCGTCACGGGGTGGTAGCCGGGCAGGTCGGTGGTGGGCGGCCACGCGAAGACGGTGCGGCCCTCCAGCGCGTCCTTGGCGATGTCGACGACGACGGGCCCCGGGCGACCCGTGGAGGCGATGTGGAACGCCTCGGCGATGATGCGCGGGATGTCGTCCGGGTCGCGGACGAGGAAGTTGTGCTTCGTCACCGGCATCGAGATGCCGCAGATGTCGGCCTCCTGGAAGCCGTCGGTACCGATCAGCCGGCTGGCGACCTGGCCCGTGATGGCGACCATCGGCACCGAGTCCATGTGCGCGTCGGCGAGCGGCGTGACGAGGTTGGTGGCGCCGGGGCCCGAGGTGGCCATGCAGACGCCGACCTTCCCCGTGGCCTGTGCGTAGCCCGTGGCCGCGTGGCCCGCGCCCTGCTCGTGGCGGACGAGGACGTGGCGGACCTTGCCCGAGTCCATCATCGGGTCGTAGGCCGGAAGGATCGCTCCGCCGGGGATGCCGAAGACGGTGTCGGCCCCTACCTCCTCGAGCGAGCGGATGAGGGACTGCGCGCCGGTGATCGGCGCTGCGGGTGCAGGGATGGTGGGCTGTCCGCCGGTACGGGCCCGCGGCTGGGGCTTGGGCGCCCCGGTTGCCTGCTCGGTCATCGCTCTCTCTTCTCGGAGGTGAGGGTCCGGGTGTTCGCTCGTGGTGGGCTGTGACGGGGAGGCCGTCCGCACGTCGCCGGCGCCCGGTCGCGGTGGGCGCGACCGGGGCTCTGCCCTGCCCGGCCGGTGGTCCGCTCGCATCTTCCGGTCCGTGTGGTGGTGTACGGGGCGGCCTCGCGACGCCGCCTTGTGCAACAAAAAACCCCCCGTGCCGTGAGGCAAGCGAGGGGAGCGCGCCGCTGGTGTTCGCGGATTCTTACGATCCGCTGTCAGCCGACGCGCTTTCCAAGTACGAGAATTCGGGTGTGCATGGCAGAGACAATCCCCCCGTCAACCCTCGGGTGTCAAGTGGGTGGGACGGACGTCTCAGCATTCGGTCGGAGGGCGGGGCGGCCGAGAGGGTCCGCTGGGACCGGGCCGCCCCTGGGCATCGGAAGGGTGCCGGCGACCACCACCGAGCGGCCGCCGAACTCCTCCCCCGAGAGGCCAACCGGTGCTCCCATGCCGCCTCCTGCCGCCCCCGCTCCGGAGACGGCTCCGACCGCGCCCACCGGATCGAGCCGACGCCCCTGGACGAGGTACTCGCCGCGGGCGAGCGCCCTCCGCAGCCGGTGCTCGTCCAACGGGCCGCTGAACGCAGCCCCTTGACCGTGCGAGCACCCCAACTCCCTCAGCGTCTCCGCCTGCTCGTCGAGGTCGATGCCCTCGGCGACGGTGAGGAGACCGAGGTCGCCTGCGATGGTGAGGAGGCCGGCCGTGACCGTGCGCTGACGTGGGGAGTCCATGGTGCCGCGGACGGCGGCGGCATCGATCCGCAGCATGTCGACGGGGAGGCGGCGCAGCGCGGTGAGGGCTGCGTATCCGCTGCCGAAGCCCTCCAGAGCGATGCAGATGCCGAGCCTGCGCAGCGCGCTCAGGCGGCGCTCCAACTCGTCGAAGTGCGTGCGTGGATCGCTGTCGGTGAGTTCCAGGACGAGGCCGGAGGAAGGAAGCCCGTGCCGTTCCAGGAGGGCTTCCACAGCCGCCGGGGCGAGGGAGGCCTCGGTGACCCGGCGCATCGGGAGGCGGACGATCACGGGTGTGGTGAAGCCGTCGAGGTAGCGGGCCGCCGCCTGCCGTACGGCCTCCTGGAGGAGCCAGCGGCTCACCTCGGCAGCCCGTTCGCTCCGGGCGCCGCCTGCCTCCTCCTCGGTCGCGCCCTCGGTGCGGAGAAACTCGGCCGGTGTGAAGAGGATGCCCTCGGCCGAGCGCCAGCGGGCCTCGGCGGCGACGGCGGTGATCCGGCCGGTGTCGAGGTCGACGACGGGCTGGTGGAGGAGGGTGAACTCGCCGTCGTGGAGGGCGCTCCGGAGCCTCGCCTGGAGCTCGGCGCGCTTGACCACCTCGGCCTGCATCTGCGGCGCGTAAAGCTCGACGCGGTCCTTGCCCGCCTGCTTCGCGCGGTACATCGCGAGGTCGGCGTTGCGCATCAGGGCCGAGGGGGAGATCCCCGGCTCCGCGAAGGCGATGCCGATCGAGGCGGCCACCCGCACCTGGTTGCCGCCGTCCACCCGGTACGGCTCGGAGAGGGTGAGGCGGAGGCGGTCGGCGATCTCCTGTATGCGCAACTCCCGTTCGGCGGCGGCCTGCCGCCCGCAGTCGGCGTCGGACTGGATGAGTACGGCGAACTCGTCCCCGCCGAGGCGGGCCGCGGTGTCGCCCGCGCGGATCGACTCGCGCAACCTCCGGGCGGCGAGGATCAGCAGCTCGTCCCCGGCCTGGTGGCCGACGGTGTCGTTGACGGCCTTGAAGCCGTCGAGGTCGATGTAGAGCACGGCGGCCCCGCCGTCGCCCTCGCGGCGTCCGGAGAGCGCCTTCCTCACCCGCTCGGTGAACAGGGCCCGGTTGGGGAGGTCGGTGAGGGTGTCGTGGGAGGCGTTGTGCTGCAACTGGGCCTGGAGGCGGACGCGTTCGGTGACGTCACGGCTGTTGAAGATCAGGCCGCCCTGGTAGCGGTTGACGGTGGACTCGACGTTGAGCCAGTGGCCGTCGCCGTGGCGGAAGCGGCACTCGATGCGTGCCGAGGGCTCTTCCTCGGGTGAGGAGGCGAGGAACCTCCGCACCTCGTGCAGGACGCCCGCGAGGTCGTCGGGGTGGACGAGTGCGGCGAGTTCGGAGCCGACGAGCCCGTCGCCGTCCCTGCCGTAGACACCCGCGGCTGCCGGGGAGACGTACCGCAGGACGCCGTCGGGCGCTGCGATCATGATGACGTCGCTCGATCCCTGCACCAACGACCTGAAGTGGCTCTCCTTGTAGGCGAGTTCCTGGGTGAGCCGGAGGTTGTCGACGAGCATGATGCCTTGGCGGACGACGAGCGCCAGCACGACGGTGCAGCCCGTGAAGAGCACGACCCGGTCGACGTCACGGCCGTCGAGCGAGTTGTAGAGGATGCCCAGCACGCAGACGGCGGCCGAGAGGTAAGGCATCAGCGCGGCGAACGAGCCCGCCAGGGACCTGCGCCGCTCCGGCGTCCCGGTGGCGCCGTCCGCGGCCGCCCCTGCCTCCCCCTCGGGGCGCCGCTCGCCGGTCTCCGGCCTGCGCGCCCAGGGCGCGTACGCGAGGAGGAGGGAGCCGGCGAACCAACCCGCGTCGAGGAGTTGGCCCGAGGTGTAGTGGTCCCGGAGCATCGGCGAGGTGAACAGGGCGTCGCAGAGGACGGTGAGGGCGAGGGCGCCGATGGCGGTGTTGACCGCGGAGCGGTGCGCCGAGGTGCGGCGGAAGTGGAGCACCAGCACCATGCTGACGAGCACGATGTCGAGAAGCGGGTAGGCGAGCTTGAGGGCGCCGAGCGCGACGGAGTCGTCGGCCCCGTAGGCCGTGTGCACCAGCGCGACCGACCAGGAGAGCGTCAGCAGAGAGCCGCCGATCAGCCAGGTGTCGAGGCCGAGGCAGACCCAACGCGCCCTGGTGACCGGGCGCTTGGCGAGGACCAGCAGGCCGACGATGGCCGGTGGCGCGAAGAGCAGGAAGCAGAAGTCGGCTGCCGAGGGGCGCGGCACGGGCGCGTGGAGGACCAGCTCGTACCACCCCCAGACGGCGTTGCCCGCACTCGCCATCAGCGAGGAGGCGCCGAAGAGCAGCCAGGCCGGCCGGACCTCGCGCTCGCTGCGTGTGATCCCGTACCAGAGGCAGGAGGCGCCGGCGAGCAAGGCGGCCAAGCTGAGGCCGAAGTCCCCCATGAAGAGGGCGACTTCCCCGGAGCCCCAGCCGAGCGCCGCGCCGAGGGCGTATCCCGCGGAGAGCGCGGCGATCACCAACTGACCCGCCACGCCCGGCCGGCGCCCGGCGAGGAGACGCCGGGGCGCCGTGCGACGGTGGTACGACGGAAGAGGACGTACGCCGGTCCAGAGCCGGCGGTCCCTGGGTACTGCTTCCTGCGCGCTCACCAGACTGCCCTCCAAGCCGGAGGTTTCTCCTGCTGCCGCCGCACCGCGAACGGCCGACCGGCCGTTGCTGCCGGGGGTGTTGCCTCCGGCATCGGGTGACACCGGCGCCGCGCGCGGCGCTTGGTCCTGTGCTCGTGCATTCCGCCCGTCGCCCCCCTCGTGTCCGGGTTCGCCCCTGTCGGGACGATACACCAGCTCGTCACTCAGGGACATAGTGCCCATACAGTCCGTGACGATAAAAGGCATGCCCGGCACGGGGAGCATTCATACGCTTCCGTAGCGTGGTTTCTGAGCGCTTCGACGGCTTTCCGCCTCCCCGGATACCGCTTGCGGTCCCCCGTCGCCGCACAGCGCGGGACAGCGCCTCCGGGACTCCAGCGGACGCCGCGTCGAACCGGCGCCGCCGCACGGCAGCATGCACTTCCGCCGGCGTGAACGACAGGGCGCGCCCCCTTTTGGCGCACCGGCGAGTGCCCTCTCGCGCCTCCCGCAACGGTGCCCGGGGGGGCGGCGGTTCGACGCGGACGGCGCCGCTCGCCGCACCCCCGCCACCGCTTCCCCTCAGGCCACCGCCCTCACGTGGTCGAGCGGTTCGCCGCGCGCCCAGCGTCCCAACTGCTCGCGCAGGAGCCGCTCGGCGCGGGGCCGGAAAGCGGAGGTCGGTCCGCCGACGTGCGGGGTGATCAGCGTGCCCGGCGCCTGCCAGAGCGGGTGGCCCTCGGGGAGCGGCTCCGGCTCCGTGACGTCCAACGCCGCCCGCAGCCTTCCGGGCTTCCGCGGGCCCGACGGCCCTGCGGGCGTGCCCAGTTCGGCGAGGAGCGCGTCCGTGTCGACGACCGCTCCGCGTGCGATGTTGACGAGCAGCGCCCCGTCCTTCATCCGGCCCAGGAAGGCCGCGTCGGCGAGGTGCCGCGTCTGGTCGGTGAGCGGAGTGCAGAGGATCACGACATCGGCCAGGGGCAGCAGTCCGTCCAGTTCCGCGAGCGTACGCACGGGTCCCCGGGGGGTCTCGCGGGCGTGCCTGGCGACCCGCAGCACTTCGGCCACCTCGAAGGGAACAAGCCGTTCCTCGATCGCGGCGCCGATCGCACCGTATCCGACGATCAACACCCTCTTGTCGGCGAGCGATTCGTGGAATCCGCCGTTCCAGGTTCCGGCGTCCTGCTGCCTGACGAAGTCGGGGACGCCGCGCAGCGAGGCGAGGACGAGGGTGAGCGCCAGCTCCGCGGTGCTGGTGTCGTGGACGCCCTGCGCGTTGCAGACGAGCGTCCCGCTCGGGAGGTTGGGGATCGACGGTTCCATCGCGTCGATCCCGGCCATGAGCATCTGGACGACGCGGAGGCCGGACATCGCGGGGAGCGGCCGGAGCGTCGCCTCCCTGCCGCGCATGTACGGGGGGACGTAGAAGGCGCAGTGGGCCGGGTCGGCGGGGAACTCCTCGCCGCCGTCCCAGTGCCGGTAGGTGAGGGAGGGCGGGAGGCCTTCGACGGTCTCGGGGCGGAAGGGAAGCCAGACCTCACGGGCCTCGGGGGCGGGTGCCGGCGGCATGTTGGTCGACGCGTTCATGCGGCCCGAGGTTAGATCGTCGGTGGCCGCCCAGTGGATCAAGGGCCGTGCGACGGCTGTCGGTGCCACCGGTTAGTTTGGTAGCCGTCAGGAGGGAGCTCGACCGTTGGAGCGCAGGAGTCTCGGGCCCGTGGCGCTCGGGGTGGGAGCCATTGGGCTCGGGTGCATGCCCATGAGCTGGGCGTACTCCACCTCTGAGCAGCGCGGGGAGACGTCCGTGCGGGCTGTGCACACCGCCCTCGATCGGGGCGTCACGCTCCTCGACACCGCCGACATGTACGGCCCGTTCACCAACGAGCTGCTCCTCGGCAGGGTGCTCAAGGAGCGCCGGGAGGACGCGTTCGTCTCCACCAAGTGCGGGCTGCTCGTGGGCGAGCAGCACCTCGTCGCCAACGGCCGCCCCAGCTACATACGCCGCGCCTGCGACGCCTCCCTGCGCCGCCTGCAGACCGACACCATCGACCTCTACCAGCTCCACCGCGTCGACCCGGAGGTCCCCGTCGAGGAGACCTGGGGCGCGATGGCCGAGCTCGTCACCGCTGGGAAGGTGCGGGCGCTCGGCTTCTGCGCGATGGGGGCGCGCGCCGACCGCCGCGGGAGGTCGGGGGTGCACGACACGACACTCGGTCAACTCGCCCGTGTCCAGCAGGTCTTCCCGGTCGCCGCCGTGCAGGCGGAGCTCTCCGTCTGGTCCCGCGAGGCCCTCCGCACCCTGGTGCCGTGGTGCAGGGCACGCGGCGTCGGGTTCCTCGCCGCCATGCCGCTCGGCAACGGATTTCTGACGGGCCGCCTCACCACGGGCGGCGGCTTCGAGCCCGACGATCTGCGTGCGCGCCACCCCCGTTTCACCGCGGAGATGATGGCGGCGAATCAGCCGGTCGTCGCCGGGCTCCGCCGCGTCGCGGAACGGCACGGCGCGACGCCCGCGCAGGCGGCGCTCGCCTGGCTCCTCGCGCAGGGCGCGCACATCGTTCCCGTGCCGGGGACGAAGAAGGCCGAGTGGGTCGAGGAGAACAGCGGGGCGGCCGAACTCGCGCTCTCCGCCGAGGACCTCGCCGAGATCACCGCGCTCCCCCAGGCCGTCGGCTCGTGGGACTGACGAGCTCGCTGGGAACACCGTGGTGCGCCGAAACGTCGCCCCGTGTGTGGTGTGCTGACCCCTACCGCAACCCGACGAGAAGGGGATCGACGACGTGCGACGCTCCCGAGCGACCGCGGCCCTCGCGGCAGCCCTTGCGACCCAACTCCTGCTCTCCGGCTGCTCGTCGGACTCGGGCGACGGCGAGAGTTCACCGTCGCCCTCCGCCTCCGACGAGGGCTCGGCCGACGCGTCGCCGTCGGGCGCCGCGGCCCCTGCCAAGGGCGACGCCGAGGTGGTGGAGACGCTCACCAAGGACCTCGAGGCGCCCTGGGGCCTCGCCGAACTCGGCGACGGAGACCTGCTGGTGACGGAGCGGGACAGCGGTAAGGTCCTCCGCGTCGACGGGGAGAGCGGGGAGAAGACAGAGGCGGGGACCGTGCCGGGCGTCGCCGCCGCGGGAGAGGGCGGCCTGCTCGGCGTCGCCGTCCCGCCGGGGGACGACAGGTCGGTCTACGTCTACTTCACCACCGCGTCCGACAACCGCATCGCGCGCCTCGTCTACGACCCGAAGAAGGACGAGGGCAACCAACTGGGCGCCCCCGACACGGTGCTCAAGGGCATCCCCAAGGGCACCACGCACAACGGCGGCCGGATCGCCTTCGGCCCGGACAAGATGCTCTACGCCGGTACGGGCGAGGGGGGTCGGGGCGACGAGGCGCAGGACCGCGAGTCGCTCGGCGGGAAGATCCTGCGGATGACGCCCGACGGCGAACCTCCCGGCCAGGGCAACCCGGAGGCGGACTCGGTCGTCTACTCCTGGGGGCACCGCAACGTGCAGGGCTTCGACTGGGACTCGGAGAAGCGCCTGTGGGCCTCGGAGTTCGGCCAGGACGACTGGGACGAGCTCAACCTCGTCCGGCCGGGGAAGAACTACGGCTGGCCGGAGGTGGAGGGGAAGGCGGACGAGCGCGGGTACGTCGACCCGATCGAGCAGTGGAAGCCGAGCGAGGCGTCGCCGAGCGGCCTCGCCGTCGCCGAGGGCTCGGTGTGGATGGCCGGGCTGCGTGGGGAGCGGCTCTGGCGCATCCCGCTCGACGGGACGAAGGCGGCGGCCGAGCCGCAGTCGTTCTTCAAGGGGAAGTACGGGCGTCTTCGCACCGTCGCCCCCACGGGGAAGGACGGGCTGTGGCTCGTCACGAGCGAGACGGACTCCAGGGGGACTCCGTCCAAGGGCGACGACCGTATCCTGCGGTTGAAGGTGCGCTGAGCGGACACCCGGAGGCCCGGGGCGGCGGAGCGTACCGACGGCACCGAGCGGAGGAGAACGATGCTGAGCGTCAACGCCCTGGAAGAGCTCTTCGTCCCCGGCTCGCACCACGTCCACGAGGAGCGCAAAAGGCTGGAGCACAGCCGCGACGACGCCACCGTCGGCGGGCCCGGGTGCGGGCCCATCGACCTCGACTCGGGCAAGGTCGTCGTCGCCCTGCCGACGGAGGGCGTACTGCCGCCCCGTCCGCGCGTCGAGGAGGAGTCGGGCGAGTAGGGGCTGCGCTGAGTACGGGGCGGCTCGGATCGCTGTGCGGGGCCGGGATGTTGGGTGTTCCCCCGAGGGGGTGCGGGCGATGCCGGGTGCGTACGGATTCGGTGCGGCGCGCGCCGGCGGTGGTGGACGCTCACTAAGGGTGGGGAACCGTGGCACCGGTTACGCGCGGTTGCGGTGCGGGCTCGGGGAGCACGAGGGACAGCGCTGGGCAACTTCCCGACACGTGTGGCTCCGATTGCGGCACGGGCCAGGGCGGCGGCGCGCGCTCACGACGGGACACGTCGACGCTCCACACGCGCGGCGCCGATGTCGGTAGGAAACGGGGTCGTTGGGCGGTACGAAGGGGCGGAGCACGTCCACCTTGCACGTTCGGCGCTGACCACGGCAGGAGTCCCCCGGCGTCCGCCCAGCGCACACGAGCCCCATGGAACATCAGCACTGCGCTCAACCTCGACCACTGCGCGAACCCGGGGCGTCGGGGCACGCACCAGCAGCGGAGCACCGGCAACGACCTGCACGCCCGCCCCGCAGCCTTGGGCACGCGCAAGCACGGAACTCAACGCCGGACACACAGCCCGACCACGCGAACGCCAGGGGCCGGGCACACGCGAGCAGTGGGGCGCGTCAACTCGGCACGCACCTGACTCCGACCACGCCCGGCGACGCGGCGTCGAACGCAAGCGCGCAGGGCGGAAGCCGGCACCGCGCATGTAGCTCCGTCCGGAGAGCATCCGAGGCGGCATCGAGCACAAGCGGAGGACACGCCAACGCCCCACGCGCGCAGCTCTGCCGGCCACGCTCCTGGGAGGCGCAACATGCTTCCGGCCCGAACTACGCCTCCGGCCAGTAGCGTTCGGGCAGCGCGGAACAGCGCCGTGCACTCCCAGCTCCAGCCACGACACGAGCTCGCCGCCGGCGAGCCGCGGGCGCGTTACCGGGCTCGCGCCTCCGCGGCCTGCTCGCCCGCCAGCCCCAGTCGGAACGCTGTCGCTGCCGCTTCTCCCCGACCGGCGACGCCGAGCTTGGAGAGGATGTTGGAGACGTGCACGCTCGCCGTCTTCGGAGAGATGAACAGCTCCGCGGCTATCTCACGGTTGCTGCGGCCCTCGGCGACGCGGATCAGGACCTCCCGCTCGCGTGGCGTGAGGTTCTCGGCGGCTCGGGGCGCCCGGCGCTGCTCGCCGGGGAGGCCGGCCTGTGCGGCCAGCCTCTCGGCCGCCGCACGGAGCGGCTGCGAGCCGATCCGTGCCGCTGTCTCCCGTACCGAGGCGAGGAGTTGGGCCGGCGAGCCTGTCCGGCTTGCCCCTGCGGTGCGTGCACCGTGCGCGTGCAGGAGGGCCTCGGCTCTCCTGAAGCGTGCGTGGGCGAGGAGGTGCGGGCGCTCCAGCGGGACGAGCGTCTTCTCGACGCCGCACCACTGGGACGCGTCGAACCGCCCCGCGGCGCGGAGGAGTTCGGCGCGCAGCAGTTCGCGGTGGGCCGCCCACACCGGCACGGGATGGGCGAGGGTACGCGCCGCCTCGGAGATCCTCGCGAGAGCCTCCTCGCGACCCTCGGATGCTTCAGGGTTCTCCGCCACCGCGGCCTCGTGGTGTGCGGCGGCGAGGAGGAGCGGCCAGGCGTAGCGGTGGGTGCCGGGTGGGAAGCCCTCCGAGACGCCGCGCGCCGACCGCTCCCTGACGGCGGCCGTGTCCCCGCGCAGCGCGGCTTCCAGCACGGAGAGGGTGCGCAGCGGGATGCGCTGCTGGGGCTCGTACGGCTCGGCCCCGAGGGTCCGACGGGCCTGGGCGAGGGCCTCGCCCGCGCCGGCGGTGTCGCCGCGGAGCGCGGCGAGTTCACCGGTGCGGAGGGCTAGCAGGCCGCGTGTGCCGACGGTGACCGGGCCGCCGCGGGCCTGCTCCAGCAGCCCCGGAACGCGGTTCCACTCGCCGAGCGAGAGGAGCCCTTCGATCTGGTTGCCGAGTGCGAAGACGAGCTGGGAGCGGCGGCCGGTCCCGACGGCGGCGTGCGCGGCGCGCTCGGCAGCGGTGACGGCCTCCCGGGAGCGCCCGACGGCTTCGAGTGCGGAGGAGAGGTTGATGTCGGCGCGGATCACTTCGGCGTGCGCGCCGGCCCTCTCCGCCTCACCGCGGCCGACCCGGATCTCCTCCAAGCCGGCTTCGATGTCCCCGGAGGCGGCCGTGACGGTGCCGAGGGTGTTGCGCGCCCTGATCTCCGTCTCCCTCGAACCGACCGTCCGTGCCAACTCGACGGCGCGTGTGGCGAGTTCGAGGGCGTGCTCGCCCGGGTCGCGCAGCATCGCCCAGCACGCCGCGACGTGGAGCGCCTCCGCGTGGACAGGCGAGGGCGCGAGCCCCCGGCCCAGCTCTTCGGCCTTGGCTATCTCGGCCGAACCGTCACCGCTCCCCAGGGCGACGGCGAGCAGCGCACGCTTGACCCAGAACCAGGCGCAGCGCAGCGGCTCGCTGCGCTCGTCGAGGAGGTCGAGAGCACGCCGGACGAGCGTCATCGCACGGTCCGTCTCTCCCGCCGTGCGCGCCGCCACGACGGCCTCGGCGAGGAGTTCGACGCGGCCGGGCGGCCCCGCCCCCTGGGACGGGAGGTGCACCGCGCGACGCTCCCCCAGCCGCAGCCCGGCTCTGACCTCCTCCGGCGCCGAGTCCCACAACTCCATGGCGCGCTCCAGGAGTTGCCGCTGCTCGGCGTAGGCGTACCGCCCCGCTGCGACCTCGGCGGCGAGGAGCGCGGCGGGGAGGGCGCGGGCGGCGTCACCACCCCGGTACCAGTGGCGCGCGAGGCGGGTGGTGCGCTCCTCGGCGGAGAGGAGGCGCGGGTCGGCCTCCAGGGCTGCGGCGTAGCGGCGGTTGAACGCGGCGGCCTCGCCGGGGAGGAGGTCGTCCTGGACGGCCTCGCGGAGCAGGGCGTGACGGAAGCGGTAGCCGGCGCCGTCCGCCGTCGGCAGGAGGACCTTGGCGCCGACCGCCGTACGGAGCGCCTCCAGCAGCCGGTGCTCGGGGAGTTCGGCGACGGCGAGCAGGAGGACGTACTCCGCGCTGGAGCCCGCCTCCGACACCAGGCGCGCCAGCCGCAACGCCTCCTCGGGCAGCCGCTCGACGCGGATGAGCAGGAGGTCGCGGAGCGACTCGCTGATGCTGCAGCTCGCGCACTCCGAGGTGAGCTCCTCGACGAAGAAGGGGTTGCCCTCCGAGCGCTCGAAGACCGCCTCGGCGAGCGCGGGCTCCGGCTCGGCACCACCCTGTATGCCGACCATCTGCGCCTCCACCTCCGCGCGGCTCAGCGGACCGAGGCCGACGCGGCGGACGGTGCGGAGGCGGTCGAGCTCGGCGAGAAAGGGGCGCAGCGGGTGCCTGCGGTGGATGTCGTCGGTGCGGTAGGTACCGATGAGGACGACGCGGCCGGTGCGCAGCGTGCGGTAGAGATAGCCGAGGAGTTCGCGGGTGGAGCGGTCGGCCCAGTGGAGGTCCTCCAGGACGAGGACGAGCGGGCGCTCGGCTGCGAGCACTTCCAGCAGCCGAGCGACGAGCTCGAAGAGCCGCGCACGGTCGCCTTCGGCCTCCTCCCACATCACCTGGCGGGCCGTGGCGCTCTGGGGACCTGCTGGGCGCGCGGGCGCGATGTCGGGGAGCAGGCGGGCGAGTTCGGCCTCCCGGCCGGCGGCTGCGCCGGCGACCGCCGCGGCGCCGAGCTCGGCGCGCAGGCCGCGCAGGGCCGTCGTGAACGGCGCGAACGGAAGGCCCTCGCCGCCGAGTTCCAGGCAGCTTCCGACGGTGACGACGGCCCCCTCCGCGCGCGCCGAGGCGAGGAACTCCTCCAGAAGCCGTGTCTTGCCGAGCCCGGCCTCACCGGCGAGCAGGAGATGCTGCGGTCCGGACCGAGCCTGCTCCAACGCCGCGCGGAGTTGGGCGAGTTCGTCCTGGCGCCCGACGAAGACGGGGCTTACGGAGGTCGCGTAGGTCACGTCGACAAGAGTCCCACCCGGGACTGACAGGACGGCACCCTTCCGCGACGGGTGAACCGCACGCGCCATCTCAGGCGGCCCTCCCCCGCAGTCGCCGCCCGCGCTTCCGCCGCCCGGACCGGCCGAACCGCGCCGCACCGCGCCCCCGCACCCCGCGGGACTGCTCCGCCTCCGCGTCGCGCTGCTCCGCTCGTCTCGCCTCGGCCGCCAGACGCTGTCGCTCCGCCTCGTGCCGGAGTTCGGCTGCTCTCACCAGGTAGATCTCGTACTCCGCGTACATCGCGCCCCCTGTGGCTCCCGCGAGTCCGAGCGGACTCGCGCTCTGCCCCGCACACTCCTCCCTAAGAAGCACCCGCCACATGGGGAGAGTTGAGGATTGACGTCCGCGAGAGGGACCTTAGAAACAGCGCGACGCGCCACAGGTTCCTTAGAAGACAGCCCCGCCGCTACCGGCCCCGACCGCAGCGGCGGCGGAAGCGGGCGAGCACGGCACACGCGTCGAGAAGGGGAACCCGCGCACGGCCACGCCGCCCGCCCCTTCACCAGCCCCCGCGCAAGCGAAAAGCCGGCCACCGGTGTCCGATGGCCGGCTCGCGCCGGGGGCAGGGCTGCCGCGCCGGGAGGCGGACGGTCAGCCCCCGACGCCGGGCAGCTCCGGCTGCGAGGCGAAGAGGTCGAAGTACATGCCCAGTCCCGTGAGAAGACCGATCGCACCGAGGATCGCACCGCCGAGCGCGACGGCTCGGACCCAGGGACGGGTGTCGGTACGCCCGCTGAGCTGGAGGACGAGGAGTCCGCCGAGGAGCACGGCGACGAGCGCGAAGATGCTGTTGATCATCGCGGTGGCGTGCCAAGGGGCGCCGTAGAGCGCGTTGACCTGGTCGCCCGCGCCCCCGCTCCCCGCCTCGATCTGGCCGAGGAGCTGCTTGCGCTCGCGGAACATCTCGCTCAGCGACGTCCCGGTGATCGAAGCGAGGCCGAGTCCGGCGCTGACGACCGCGCCGGCGCCCGCGGCGAGACCGCCGCTCTTCGCCACGGGCAGCTCCGTCGCCTCGCCGTCGGCCGGCGCGTCGTCGCGGGCGTCCTCGGGGGTCTCCTCGGAGTCCGCCGTCTGCTCAGCGGCCTCCGTCTTCTTCGCCTCCTCTTCGGTCGTCTCCGGCTCCGTGCCGGTCTTCTCGTTGTCGGTCTTGGTCGTATCGGTAGCCATGGTGCGCAACCGTAGAAGCCGAATCTGAGAGCCCGATGAACGGGGGGTGCCTCGGCTCGGGCGGTCGGGGCCGCGCTGCGGCTCCCACCGAGGCGTCCGCGGGAGCGCGGGAGGCGTCCGGGAGCTCCACGGCATCGGGCTCCTCGCCCTCCGGCTCGATGCTGATCCGCGGAAGCCACCGGTCGGCGGCGCGCGGCAGCCACCAGTTGGCGCCGCCGAGCAGGTGCATCAGCGCGGGAACGAGGAGTGTGCGCAGGACGAACGCGTCGAGCGCGACGGCGGCGGCGAGCGCCACCCCGAACATGGCGATCACCCGGTCCCCGCTGAGGACGAAGGCGCCGAAGACCGCAATCATGATCACGGCGGCCGAGTTGATGACCCGGCCGGTGTCGGCGAGGCCGACACGGACCGCGCACCGGTTGTCGCCCGTGCGCCGCCACTCCTCGTACATCCGGCTCACCAGGAAGACCTGGTAGTCCATGGAGAGCCCGAAGAGCACCGAGATCATGATCACCGGCAGGAACGGCTCGATCGGCCCGCCGCTCCCCAGGCCCAGCAGCTCGCTC